>JBOIDR010000163.1:0-7609 GCA_050740695.1 Gammaproteobacteria bacterium
CCTGGACACGTTTCGGCGCAGGATCCTCCAGCGCGCCGGCCGCCTCATTCGGCCTCAGGGGCAGCTCACCCTCAGTATGTCTGCCAATCCGGCGGTCCAAAAGGAATTGTTGCATTATCTAGAGGCATTGCAGGCCGCCTGAGATCCCCAAGTAAGCGACAATTTATGCAACGATAGGGTTAAGTATCATCCTTCCGTTCGTGCATCATTACGTATGTCGAAAGTGCCGTCGGAATCGCTGCGGGAGGGCGCACCGGTATTGTCGCTGTCGTTTGTGGGCTGCTCATGCTCGTAAGTCTGCTCTTCACTCCATTGGTTGCCTTGGTGCCGGTTGTCGCCACTGCTGGTGTGTTAGTGTACGTGGGATTCCTCCTACTCCCGCGCGATGATTTTCGCCTCGGAAGGTTCACCCCCTACGATGCAATAGTTGGTCTGGTCATGGCCGCTATTTCCTTTCTGACCTTCTCGTTGGACAAAGCGATGGTTAATTGGGTTTGGCGCATATGCCATCCGACAAGTGTTCAGCAAGGACGAGAAGGTTAACTGGTATTTGATGGGTGCTTTCTTACTGTTGTTAGTCAGCGTCGTACTACAATACACGGTTTCACAAAAGCCTCACCCCTAGCCCTACGCTGCGCAAGTCTCCTTATAAACACCAACTACACCATGAAATGACAAAGGCGACTGATGGTCCGAAGACTTGCTTCTTCATAGCACCGATCGGCGATGAAGGGTCCGGGGTGCGCGTTCGTTCTGTTCAGGTCCTCAAGCACATCGTGGCTCCAGCGGCAAAGGAATGTGGTTACGACGACCCGATTAGAGCCGACCACATTTCGAAGCCAGGTATTATTACGTCCCAGGTGATCGCTGTTAAAGACTGTCAGGAGAAAGCTCTTGAGTAGTTTGTGCTGGAGCCGGGTATTTGAGAAGAACTGGCAAGAACTGTTGGAAGCACTCGAAAATATCGCCTCGCAGCAACCGTCTTCAGGTGCAGTGAAGAGACCACCGGAGGACATACTGGAAGAGATCCTGGAGATCGTTCGAGGGCAAGAGCGGCAAATAGCGGCGATTGACAACCGAGCAATTCTTAGGGACCTTTATAAAGAAGCATCCACTCGGGAACTCGCTGATCTTGCGTTTGGTTCATCCAAGGCCAATGCCAAGGCCAATGCTAAAAACGAATTGGCAGCCGCGTTGTCTAGGGGGATACTTTCAAAAGAGTTTGCGCGTCATAACGCCAGGCTAAGCTTGACGACACCGCCATCCACCCGCTCCCTCAAGATGAAGCCTTTAAGGAACTCGTTCGTTCGATTCCGGGGCCTAAGACCGAGGTCGACGAGCAGGTGGTGTAGGGGTCGGAGACTCGCGTGCGCGAGCAACAACGATGTCTTACTTAGCCATCATGCCCGGACCACGAGGAACGGTTTGCTCACGGGGAGTGTCTTTTGCCGAATGGGGCACTCCTGATCCGTCGGCCCTCCCGCAGGCTCTGGTTGAGTGCCATCGGCTACCTTCTCACACGGCCGGCGGGTGGCGACCACCGAAGTGTCCGCGCCAATGCGGGCTAACCGTCGGCATAGCCGGTGAGCTCCAGGTAACCCCTGCCCGTCACACGATGGCGAGTACGTGCCCCCTGCTTGCCCGCGCCCGCAAGCGAGCGGCTCACCCGACGCGTGCGACGCCGCGGTCGGGAAACCGACCGCGGAAGCGCTCCGGGTGCAGGATCTCGGCGAGGATCTCGAGGCTGTCCGCGATCCGCGGACCAGGACGGCTGAAGTAGGCCGAGCCGTCCACCACATACACCTCGCCCCGTCGCGCGGCGGGAAGCCCCTCGAAGCCAGGATAAGACCGCAGGATCGGAAGGTCCGCGATGGTGCGCTCGACCGAGTACCCGCAGCAGGCGAGGACGAGCACCTCGGGCGCCACTTCCACCACGGCGTCCCACGGGACGGCCACGGAGTCCGCCCCGCGACGACCGATGGGTTCGATGCCGCCGGCGATTTCCACGAGCTCCGGGCTCCAGTGACCGGCAGAGAAGGGCGGATCGATCCATTCGAGCAGCACACAGCGCTGCCGGGGCGCGCCGGCCGCCCGCTCGCGCACCGCCTCGATGCGAGCGACGAGCAATGCGAGCACCGCCTCGGCCCGCGCCGGCACGCCGAGCACCTCGCCCACTGTGCGGATGTCACGTAGGATGTCGGCAAGGCTCGAGGGCTCGAGGCTCACGACATGCGGGGGGCCCGGGAGGGTCGCCGCGAATCGGGCGACGCTGCCGTAGTTGACCGCACACACATCGCAGAGCCGCTGTGTGAGGAAGGCGTCCGGGCGCAGGCGGCGCACCAAATCCTCGTCCATCGTGTAGAGCGTGCCCGCTGCGCGCAGGGTCTCGCGTACCCAGCGGTCGGCTTCCGCGCTCGGGAGCCCCGCGCCGTGGATCTCGCAGTGCGTCACGCGGGGTTTGCGGTTCACCTCCTCGGGGTAGTCGCACTCGTGGCTGATCCCGACCAGTGAATCCAGCATGCCGAGCGACGCGACGATCTCGGTCGCCGCGGGCAGGAGCGAGACCACGCGCACGGCTTCCTCGTTCATGGTCCGGCGCTGTGCAGGCCCTTCAGCACCTCGCGGTCCTTCGTATAGTGGTAGCGGATCTGCGCATCGCCGTAGCGATGGGAGCGCCCCACGGGGCAAGCATCGCGGACCGCCAGCCAGAGCCGCCAGTGCCGCTCGATCGCGGCGTGAGCGGCTCGTGTCGCTCCGGCCGTGGCGATTGCGTGCCGGAACGTCGGCAGGCAGTGGCGCTCGCAGTCAGGACAGGGGTTCGGCGGCTCGGGCGGCGGACTCGATGGCCCCTCGGCATCGATCACGACTGCGGCCCGCAGGGCGATCCACGGCCCATAGGTAGGGTGCACATTGAGATGGCTCGGAGAAAGATATGCGAGACCGGAGATATGCGCGAGCCGTTGCATGGCCACCCGGCGCGGCGGAGGATCGTGCGCAAAGCGAACGTCGGAGCGAGGAATGAGCGGCTCGAGCGCCGGCAGGACGGTGGCCTCGGCGTAGCTTTCGAGCGGGTGGCGCTCGTCGAGCACCGGCCGGTTCACCTGCAACTCCTCAAGAAACCGCGGCCACAGCGCACGCGTGTTGCCGACCAGGATCCCGAGCGCTGAGGGCCTGCCAAAGTCCGGGAGCCTGAAGGCGTCATCGACGGCGCGGTTGTACCAGGCCACCTGGAACGGCTGCACGAGGTCGAGACCCGCCGGGATCCACCGAGCCCGAAGGTCCTCGACCACGCTTTGCCAGGACGACCGCACGATCCGCATTATGGCACCGTTCGGCGCGTCGGATACCGATTTACAATCCATACGGTAACATTTACCGAACCAGGTCGTCTAAAACGATCGTGCCGCGGCGCAGCAGATCGATCTAAGGGGCTGAATGCACTGACGGAACTCTATCTCTGGCATCGACCTTGCCGATGAGCCGAGGCACAGGTTGTTTCTGCAAAAGGCACGGAGAAACCTGACGAAAGAGTCCGAAATATAGACATAGCCTTGACCATGCAGGAGGAGAAGAGATGAAGGTTAACAATGCAGCAGTCGTATTTATCGTAGCAGCGTTAAGCTTGTTTGCGGGTATCTCCTATGCCGGAGAGCATAAGGAACACGCTGCCGAGGCCCTCACGCATGCCCAGGCCGCCGTTGACGAAGGCCAAAAGGGCACCGCCAATACTGTAGCAGAGCATGCTAAACAGGCTCTGGAACACGCTAAACAGGCCGAAAAGGCAAAACCGGATACCCATATAACGGAAGCAGAAACCCATCTTAGCCAGGCAATAGAGCATGGCAACATGGGGCACGCGGACATCGCTGCAAACCATGCGAAGGAGGCCGTGCGCCATCTTGAGATGGCTTACCAAGGAAGCTAAGGGCCTAACGAGCACGATAACCTCGTTTTTTTGAGCAAGACAAGGGCAGGAACCAATAATTGGCCTGCCCTTTTTTTCTGCACACGCTTTTTCGGTGCGCAGGGGGGCGGTACGGCCCATGTAACCGTTTTGCAAGCGCCTATTATTCCGCCGCCAGTCGATAACCAACGTCCCACCTCCGTGAGCAGAAAAGCGCGGCCCGGCCGGCTCCTCTTCGAGCTTGTGGCTAACTGAACTGCCGCATGCGCAAGTGGTGGCCTTGAGCAGCGCGCCCGCTACCCCCGACGTCGTGCAGCAGTTGCCGGTGCGTGAGAGTCTTGCCCGCGTGCATTGACGAGCACCGACAGCAGGCGATACTCCATCGGGGTCAGATGGGCTTCTAGCCGGCTTGAGTCCTTGAAGCCGTGTGGAGCGGAATAGGGTTCGTTACTTTTTGCGGCTTTTGTCGACCTTCTTCCCGCCCTTCTCGCCGTTCTTCTTCGCCAGTTTGTTCTCCTCCTCTACTTCCTTTGGGACGAGGAATTCGATCGCCTGGGGCTCGACCTTGATGTCTATCGTCGCGGGTGGTTTCGGCTTTTTCTTTTCGTTCGCCGGCCACAGCGTGTCGTCGATATGGACGGTGAACCCGGTCCATTCGATCGTCAGGCGCTTGCCGCGGCGCGCCCCGAAATCGGGCGGCCACGGTTTCCCGTCTTGCCACTCCTCGATGTGATCATGCAGTTTATCGCGGTGCTTCTCGGCGAGCAGCACGACGTCGAGCTCGCCGTCGTCGCGCACGATATCCGGGGCGAGGAACAGATTGGGTCCGATGTATGCCATGTTGAGTACTTCGAACAGCAGGTAGCGTCCGGAGATATCCGCGCCATCCAGCTCGGCCTCGATTTCGACCACCGGGCAATCGGCAAGCTGCTCCCGGAAGATCTGCTGCGCGTAGGTGACCCTGACCCCGGTGTCTTTCAATTGGTCGATCGTCTTGTTGTCTTGCAATTCCGGGATGGAGCACGTCAAAAGCCCGGTGCCGATGCCCTCGATGAAGTGCCGTTCGCCCCACGGACCGGTGGCGATGCCGGCATCGAACTTGAGCCGACGCGCGGACTCCCATCCCGGTATGAGCTGCGTTATCCGCAGGTCCGCGATGCCGAGCGTTTTCGAGATGTTGTTCGCGGTGCCCAGGGGCAACACCGCGATAGGCACGGCGCTCCCGATGAGGCGCCTCGCGACCTTGCCCACGGTGCCGTCGCCGCCGGCGACGGCGACGAGGTCGGCCGATTTCTCGAGCACCTTCTGCCAGCCCTTCTCGTTGGTGGACTGGTAGCGGACCTTGTAGCCGGCCTCCTTTATCAGCGCCTCGATCTGCCCGGCGGTCGGTTGCTTCTCGTCTCCGGCACCCGGATTGTGTATGAGTATCACGCGCATGGATCTGGAACCTCGGGCCCGTTTCAGGCACTAATCGAAATGGTCGTGAAAAAACCGTCATGCGCCTCCTGATCTCCAACGACGATGGCATATACAGCCCCGGCATCGCGGCGCTCGCCGAGGTCGCGACCGAGTTCGGCGAGGTGCGCGTCATGGCCCCGGACGTGGAAAGATCGTCCGCGGGCCACTCTATCACCTCCGGGCGCCCGCTCTCGTACAAGCGCACGAAGCATATGAAAGTTCAGGCCTACCGGGTCGACGGGACGCCGGCGGACTGCGTTGCCCTCGGCGCTTTCGCGTGGGAGAACGTGGACGTCGTGCTTTCCGGAATCAATCTCGGCCCCAACATCGGCAACGGGATCTGGCACTCGGGCACGGTCGCCGCAGCGAAGCAGGCGGCGCTCATGGGTATGCGTGGCATCGCGATGAGCATACCGGTCGGCGAGGACGAGCCGGACTTTGAGGCCCTGAAGCCTCACATCAGGCAGGTGCTCAAGCTTCTGCTGGAGGAAACCGTCCTGTCGCTGGTGAACGTCAATTTCCCGGCCACGAAGCCGAACGGCATCCTGTGGACGCGGCAATCGGTCCGCTTCTACGACGGCAAGGTGGTGGCGGGGCAGGACCCCATGGGTCGCAAGCATTTCTGGTTCACCGTCATCCCGATCACGGAGACCGACGAGGGCAGCGATCGCTGGGCGCTCGAGCGCGGCTATATCTCGATCACGCCCCTGCGGCTCGATCTCACTGACGACAGGGAGCTCGCCATCGCGCAGAAGCAGCACCCGCTGTAAGAGCAGAGGGCGCCCACTCGATCGCCGTGCACGCGATCGCGCCGGTCTTCCTCAAGAACGTGGGACGCATCGAAGCGCCGTTACTCTGTACTTTCTTCGCCCTCCTGGGGCAGACGCTCATCGAGCGCGAGCGACGCCTGGCGATAAAACGAGAAGAGAATTAGAGCGCCGACACGGTTGACGACATAGGGATGATCGAAAAATGTCTCGGCGAATCGAGCGGCACATCCCGAAAGATTGCGATGGCGTTTCCTTTAGACATAGCAGGGGTACGTCTCCTATTACGCCCCCGGTCCACGTTTTCCCTAAGGGATCTTTTCGCACCGGCGAGCGGTATTGGCCCCACTACCACCCTTACAGGTATCCTTGCCCGGCCCTCCGTCGAACCGATCCCTTCCCCGCCCGCCGACCAACATATCCTTTCCGCTAGCTCCACAAATCAGGTCATTACCATCCAGCCCTTTGATGGTGTCGTTGCCTTGCAGACCGACGATCACATCCCTCCTCGCGGTACCCGTTAAGCGATCACGGCCCCTAGTGCCGCAGATCGTGACGCGCTTGCCGAAACATCTTGCCGGACATGCGGACGCGGTGCGGAAGCGCTGAAGGCGAAGTGTAGAGGCTGGCTCACCTGCCGGATAGTTGGACATCGTCATCATGCCCCTGCGCGCTTCCTGGGAGGGGGCCAACGGAATGAGCCCTGAGCTTTGAAAGCCATCACCTCCAAGCGGGATATTCGAGGGTGACAGCACGGCGATAGCGCTCGCGGAGAGCCCGCTGTTCCGTGCTGCGCTTCCTTGCAGGACGCTCGGACCTACCCGCTCGGACACTGCCGCAGGGACATCGAGGAACACCGCCCCGTAATCCCCTTCATCGGCGCCGGAAAACGCATAGTCGAATTCCATAAACCTCGCGCCGGCTGGGATATAGACATCGACGCTGATGGAGCTCGAAGAGGCCATCTCAGGACAAGCGATCTCCCCATTCACAAACTCGCACCCGTCCGGCACAGGATTCTCCAGACCCAACGGCGCCGTGCTGATCACGTCGACGACAGTGGTAGCGGTCGAGACCGAGTTGTTCCCCGCATTCGGATCGTTCTCCTTCGCGCCGACCGAGGCCTCATTGGTGATCGTGCCCGGCGTCGGAGGGGTGACCCCGAAGGTCACGGTGGCGTGGTCGCCGCTTTCGATCCTGCCGAGGTTGCAACCTATGGGGTCGGTGCCGCCGCAGGAGCCTTGAGTCGTCGTGACCGCCCCGGGCGCGACGCCCTCGGGCAGCTCATCGGCGAGCGTGACGCGCGTTGCCGTGTCAGGTCCGTTGTTCTGGATCATGAGGGTATAGGTGAGCTCATGGCCGGTAGTGACCGGGTCGGGCGCATGGGTCTCGGTAAGGGTAACGTCTGCTCGCGGTGGTGGCGGTGGCGGCGGCGGCGGTGGTGGCGGCGGCGGTGGTGGTGGTGGCGGTGGTGGCGGCG
>JBOIDR010000164.1:0-7506 GCA_050740695.1 Gammaproteobacteria bacterium
ACTCAACGCCCCTGCCTGGCTCAAGGACGTCTACCAAGGCGCCGTCTATGACAACGGAGTCCGTGTCCCGGACACCTCTTTGGACAAAGCCGCCTGATCCTTTTACACACCTATTGACGGAAGCTCGACCCTTGGCGCGGAACCACTCAAGTACATCGGAGTCGATCCGCAGCGATAGCAGAGATTTCCTGGGCACTGGCTTCAGTCCCTTTCGGACGATCGCGCGAGCGAACATTTCCGGCGTCCAGGCGAGAGCGTCGTTGCCAATGACAATGTTGGTCTCTTTCAGGGACTTCAATCGCTTGATGTCAGTCTCGGACTTGCGAGAAGTAGAAACGTGCTTCATATTTCGTAGCGATCGAGATAATGTGATCGTCATCCTCACGTGAGGTATGGGCAACGGAAACGACTTCCCCGTGCTGCAGTGCCCCCAAGCTCGCGGACATGCGAGCGACCATCCAATTGCTGCGGGAGCACGACATTGCGCTTCGTGAGGCGAGCGCCAACGCCGGCCCTAGCTAGTCGATCATTCAGTCTCCCACAGCATCATTAGCGACACTATTAAAGAGTTTAACGCGACACTGTGCTGCACCCCTGCTTTCTTTTCCTTTATGATTTCCTCAAATGTTCCCTCCTCTGGAAGCAAAGGAAATTCAGGTTCGTGCGGTAACTTCACCACCGTGCTCTTGCGTCGATTAGGTGGTTTGGCCCGAAATGTAAGGGAGGACTTCAATTTGTCAGTGCTCACGGATTCTTCTCCTTGCTCATGATGTATGCCGCAGTCCCACCGCATTGCCCTCGGCGTCCGGCGCCATCAGGCGGAACTTTTCGAGTTCTAGGAGCTCATGACGGTTCTCTTATTGTGCTAATGACGCGATAAACAACACGCTTAGAAGAGCTTGACGATCGCGGCGAAGATGCCGGTCATCGCGATCATCAGCCCTATCATGATTTGGAATTGGCGGTTCAGCATGGCCTGGATCTCAGCCCGGAGGCCGTTGAGCTCGGCGCGCAGGAATTCCTTGGTGACAAGCTGCTCCCTTTCCTGAGCCCCGAGGACGGCTTGCGCGGCCTTCCGGGCCGTCTCCTCGTCCAGGCCCGCCTTGCGCAGTGCGTCATAGATTTCGGTAACGATCGTGGTCATGGGACTACAGGCGATTCAGTTAAGCCCCGCAGACTGTCACCATAATGTCACCACAGGGTGGCAAAACTTTGCCAAAACGGCTCGTATACTGGTCACATGTTGTCCGGTAATATTTACTAAGCCATTGAATCCATTGGCGTCCCCAAGGGGATTCGAACCCCTGTTGCCGCCGTGAAAGGGCAGTGTCCTAGGCCTCTAGACGATGGGGACAGGGAGGAAGCCGGTGGCGCGGGGGGCCGGCAAGCCCCTCCTCGCAGTTCGATCGCCTCTTGGAACCGGCTCGCGGGATGGTGGAGCCAGGCGGGATCGAACCGCCGACCTCTACAATGCCATTGTAGCGCTCTCCCAGCTGAGCTATGGCCCCACGCCGGGAAGAAGGCTAAGCCACGTCCGCATGGGTGTCAAGGCGCGCCTTGACCAGCGCGCCGAGCCCGGACTTAGCCCGAACTCGGTCCCGGGATCCAGGGTGCGAAACCACGCCGCAGGGTGTTCTCGGTGATGGTGCGTGGCAGGAGGAAATGCAGGAGGTAGTCGGGGCCACCCGCCTTGCTCCCGGCGCCGCTCTGCTTGAACCCGCCAAAGGGATGCCGGTCCACCAACGCGCCGGTGATCTTGCGGTTGATGTACAGGTTCCCGACCTCGAAATCGCGCCTGGCACGTTCGATATTGTCGGGGCTGCGGGAGTAGATGCCGCCGGTCAGGGCAAAGCGCGTCCCGTTCGCTAAAGCGATGGCCTCTGCCAGGTCCTTCGCCCGGATCACAGACAGAACCGGGCCGAACACCTCTTCCTGTCCCAGATAGGACTCGGGCTTCACTTCGGTGAAGATCGCCGGTCCGACGAAATACCCTTCGCCGAGAGGGGCGCAGTCCATCTGCAAAACCGGATTGGCCTCCTCGCGCCCCGACTCGATGGCGGCCAGGATGCGACCTTGCGCCTGTCCGTCGATGACCGGGCCGAGGAAGGTCGATGGCGATTCCGGGGCGCCGATGTTGAGGCTCTCCGCGGCCTCGACGAGCCGCGCGACGAAGCGCGGGTAATGCGGGCCGACCACCACGACGCGGGAGCAGGCGCTGCACTTCTGTCCCTGGTAGCCGAAGGCCGAGTGCAGGACCCCGGTCACGGCGTCGTCGAGGTCCGCGTCGCTATCGACGATGATGGCGTTCTTGCCCCCCATCTCCGCGATCACGTGCTTGATCTGCGTCTGGCCCGGCCGCCCCTCGGCCGCGAGCCGCACGATCCTCGTACCGATCTCTTCGGAGCCGGTGAAGGCGATGAAGGTCACGTCGGGGTGGGAGACGAGCATATCTCCGATCGCAGCGCCCGCGCCCGGCAGGAACTGCACGATCCCGGGCGGCACACCGGCCCCCTCCAGGAGCGCCACGAAGCGCGCGGCGATCACCGGCGTGAGTGACGACGGCTTCAGCACCACGCCGTTGCCGGCCACGATGGCGGCCGACAACATGCCGGTCAGGATCGCGAGCGGGAAGTTCCAGGGCGGGATCACGACGCCGATCCCGCGCGGCCGGTACTCGTAGCAATTGTCCTCGCCGGGCACACGCCCGGAGCGCGGGTGGCTGAGCCGGAGCGCCTCGCGCGCGTAGAATTCGAGGTAATCGATGGCCTCGGTGACGTTGGCATCGGCCTCGGGCCAGTTCTTGCCGGCCTCGAAGACCTCGTAGGCGCTGAAGGCGTCGCGCCGCTCGCGGAGCGCGCTCGCGGCCCGCAGCAGGCAGGTGGCGCGCGCCTCGAAGCCGGAAGCGGCCCATTCCCTCTGGGCCCGTAACGCGCCCGCGACCGCCTCTTCCACATGCCGGGGCTCGGCCTTGGCCACGCGCCCGACGATCTCGCTGGGTTTTGCCGGGTTCACCGAGACGATGGTATCCGTCGTGTCCACAGACCGGCCGTCGATGCGAAGCGGATAATAGCCGCCCAGCGCGGCGCGTACGGCCACGAGGGCACGCGCGAACTCATCGCGCTCGTGGGCCGCGGTGAAGCGGCGCGTGGGTTCGTTGACGAAGGGCGCGTTTGCCACCGTCGGTCCGGGTGCCGCGCCGCCGGTTCCCACCCGCGGCGACTCGTGGGTCGGGCCATAGCCGTGTGGCGAGGCCAGGAGTTGTGCCGGCGAGAGGTGACCCGTCAAGCTCATGCGCTGGAAGGATTGGCTGGAGGTGTTCTCGAGGAGCCGGCGCACCAGGTAGGCCATGGCCGGCAGGACGTCGCCGAAGGGTAAATACACCCGCAGGCGGCGGCCCAGGGTCGGCAGCACCCCTTCCAGCGCCGGCGCCATGCCGTGCAACATCTGGAACTCGATCCGGTCTTCGTGCACTCCCCGCGCCTCGCCGAGCACAATGGCGAGGGCGATGCTGCGGATGTTGTGCGTCCCGACCGCGGTCTCGATGAGCGGGTGATGCCGGAGCAAGAGGTCCAGGCAGCGCTCGTAGCAGGCGTCGGTCTGCCATTTGCGCGTCCATACCGGGACGGGCCAGCCGTGCTGCCCGGCGACCACGGTCTCGTAGTCCCAGTACGCCCCGCGCACCAACCGCACCGTCACGGGCGCGCCGCGCGTCCGAGCCCAGTCGATCAGCCCCTGGAGATCGTCCTCAGTCTCCCGTAGATACGCCTGGATCGCGATCCCGATATCGGGCCAATCGCGCAACTCGGGCTCCACAAGGAGCCGCTTGAGGCACAGGAGGGTGATGTCCTTCTGCGGGTACTGCTCCATGTCGATGCACACGAAGGCGCCGAGACGGCGGGCCTCGCAGAGCACCGGCCGCAGGCGCGCGCATACCTCGCGGACGCTACCGTCCGGATCGACTGGGTTGATTTGAGAATAGAGCGAGGAGGGCTTGATCGAGACGTTGAGACGCGGCAGCGCCCGGGCGTGACCGCGGTCGAGCAGCGGGTTGTCGGGCCAGGATGCGACGCGCTGTCCGAGCCGCGCGAGGAAATCGAGGTAACGGCGCTGGTAGCGAAGGGCCTCGGCCTCGCTCACCACCGCCTCTCCGACCAGATCGAGGCTGTAACCGATGCCGCGGCGGCGCAGCTTGAGCGCGCTCTCCAGCGCCTCCTCGGCCGTAGCGCCCCCGAGAAATCGGCGCGCGAGCCCGCCCAGCGACTTGCGGATGGCACGCGCCACGAACGGGGTCGCGATGCCGGCCTGCACGTGGCGCACGCCGAAGGCGATGAGCGGGGGGAGCGGAAAGCCCTCCTCGCCGAAGTACTCGTGGAGATGGCGGGTCAGCTCGCGGTCATCGTCCAAAGCCGGCAGGACATCGACGAAGCGCAGGGCCTGCACCCGGAAGCCCTCGTCCTCCATGACCCGCTCGAGCAGGCGCTCGAGCCACCGATCTACAGCCCGCGCCCCCTCGGCCTCATCCCGCGCCGCTGCCAGGAGCCGCTTGCTCTCTTCGACGACCCGCCGTTCGAGATCGGGATCCGTTGCCGATCCGGTTGTCGATGGCACCGCCATTCAGGAATGATGGCACATCGCCGTGGCCCCAGCCATGGGGAAGGGCCCTGGGGCCATGATCCACCGGACCCCGACCGAGGCCGCATCGAGCGAGGCCCCGGTCGGGTGAAAGCACCCCCGGTCAGGGCTACCACCGGGGCGCCTACCTGAGCCGCAGCACGACCGGGATCTGGCTGATGGTGGTTCCGGCCACGTTTCTGATCTCCATCACCCCTCTGAGCCTCTTCTTCGTACGCGACCGGACGAACTCGCGCCCGCGGCTCGTAAGCTTGAGCCGTATGTTTCCGGTCTGTCCCGGCGCGATATTAGCAGCCCCGGCCGCGAATCGAATCCTCCGTGCCTTCACCAACGCACCATCGATCGAGCGCACGGCATTCCTGCTCACGGTCACGTTGATCCGATTGGTGCAGAGTGCTCCCGGGGACGGCGGTAAGATACACGTAGCCTGAAACGTACAGTTTCTGCCCCGACAACGGAGCTGGTTACTGACAGGCCGAGCCTCGACGGTCTGCTCCGATATCGGGATCCCGCCCAACGAAGTGCTGATGACCGCACTGGCCACGTTCGGGTCCACATCCCAGGCCAGCATGGAAACTATGTCGGCCGGTCCGAAGACGGGTCCGAGTTGGGGGTGCTGAACGGGGTCGAGCCGGGTAATGACACCGGTGGGCGAGACGAGCTGCCCGACGCCCGCGATCAGCGGTTTCATGTTGTTGAATCGATCGGCTGCCCAGCCAGCGAAGGAGGCGTTCTGCAGATCGGTCCCGGGCAGGAGCGCACCGGAATGGCTCAGTCCGTATACGTCCGTGTTGTCGAACGTGAACAACTCCAGATCCCCGCTCGCCGCCGCACCCACGGGGAGAAACACGTCATCCCCGGCACCTTGGACATCCTCGTCCAGATACTGCAGGAAGCGCAATGGGCCGAGGGGGCCTCCATTCTGTGTCGCGAAGGTGAAGCGGGTATTCATGACCTGTCCGCTCGGCGCGATCGAGCTGACCGCAGTCCACAGGATGAGATTCTGATTGAACCCAGTGAACGACCCGTTGCTCGTGACGATGTTCGGGTTGATGGGGTCCGGAACTGGATCCGACCCGACAAGCTGGAATCCCGCACCGTCTATGCCGGGATCGACGTAGCTAAAATAATCAAAGACGACATCCGTACCGACGATGATGTCGTTGGAAGCCAGGCGCGCGGCGGTGACGAATGCCGCGCGAGTTTCTCCGCCGGTCGTGACATCCACTCGGTAGTGGCCTACCGTACTCTCAGGAACACCGTTGCTGATTTCAACGGCATTTGAGCCCATGGGTATGCCCAGCAAGAACACGCCGAGCGATCGCCAGAATGCGGACGTGAAACGCCCACGCTTGGTGTTTACCATATTAAAACCTCCACGCCTATTGCGGTTATTGCGCCTTCACGGATACATCACGGAGACCTGGCTCGTGGAACCGTTCACCGTCCTGCACGGAACCGTCAGGCTGAAGTATAAGCAGTTGTGAGCAGCCGTTTCCAGGGTCCCTAGCGACGCTATCCTATCCAGGTGTCAGAAAAGAGTCGGTTCGGCGAGAATGCACAAGGTATACCGACTGCTTGACGCCCGCTATCAGCCGGCTAGATCCGTCGGTTCCAGCACCGCGGCTCCGCCTGTCACGCGCCTTCCGACTGCTGACGCCATGAGCAAACCCCACCGATGACGGAACCCAACGGATCGCGAGGGCGTAACGCCGACGGCCTGAAAGCTCTTCTGATCGGGATGGCCCCCCCGCTGCCACCCCAAACCACGAAACAGGCCGGTAGGGGAGTAGCAGTCTCCGCCGTTGCCGACGACGTAGGTCGTAGGGTCACGAACCGTACACGAGGCGTTGGTGAAGTACGTGACGGCGGAAGAAGCGGGATGATTGACAAACCCCAGAACCGGTCCGATGATATGTGGCTCTGAAGCAATCTTTCGTTAGAGTCATATGTATTCTCTCGTTCCACGGTAGGGCGTTGTTTTGCGCCCGAATTTGCCACGGCGCGAGCGAGAGCATGCTTGAGCATGCTTGCTGCAAGATCACAAGTGACTCTGGCCCCGACGTTTATCTGGCCGGCCCGACCCTCGGCGCGGGTCTGGCAGTCCCGGCCTGCCGGGACACCCGAGATCCCGGTCGCTGCCTGGCGGTTCCCGTCGAGGAGGCACGCTTATGAGCGTTCCGGTCAAGCGCGTGTTGTTCGTCTGCGTCGAAAATGCAAACCGAAGCCAGATGGCCGAGGCATTCGCTCGGATTCACGGCGGAGCGGGCGTGGAGGCCTATAGTGCGGGCTCCCAAGCGTCCGGAATTGTTAACCCGAAGACCATCGAGGTGATGCGGGAGTTGGGGTACGACCTGAGTCGCCATACGTCGAAGTCGCTCGCCGAGATCCCGGACATGGAGTATGACTTCGTGGCGACGATTGGTTGCGGCGATGCCTGCCCGATGATCCATGCCAAGCGGTGGGAGGACTGGGACATCCCGGACCTCCAGCAACCGTCCGAGGACGAGTTTCGGAAGGTACGCGACTTGATCGAGAGCAAAGTTAAAGCGGCCCTTGCTGAGCTCGGGGCCATCTAACATCTACTCGGGCAGCCGGGTGTTTAACCCCCAGCCCCCACAACACCCCAACCTACGCGAGTTGTTGGTTTTATCGAGGACGTAAAATCAACAACTAAACAACCACCGGCTAAAAGCCGGTGGGTTTGAGTTACGGACTGAAAGTCCGGATACGCGTCGACTGAACCTTCCAGTTGCATAAAAATCAACGCGAATCGTCAGGAAATGGCGTAGAATACAGGGTTGCAGCGAATTTGTAGTGTCGCGCTGGACATCACCACCGGTGATATCCAGTCTTTGAGCAAAATAACTGATC
>JBOIDR010000165.1:0-7328 GCA_050740695.1 Gammaproteobacteria bacterium
ACTTCCATTTCATTCCAACCTCGTCATCGTGGTTGAACCTTGTGGAGCGCTGGTTTGGGAAGATTACCACAGAGCGTATCCGCCGCGGCACTTTCACAAGCGTGCCGCAACTCGAACGCGCCATCTATGACTACATCGAGCACAACAATGCCGACCCGAAACCTTTCGTCTGGACAAAATCTGCGAAAGACATCATCCTCAAGGTCAACCGTGGCAGAGCGGCCCTGAAAATGCCCCCGTTGGCGCCCCGAGACCAATTGTAAATATTCGCATGAGACACTACACTAGGAGATCAGGAAGGCCTCGATCTCGTCCCGGCGGGCGTGGGCATCCTGGTAGCCGAGCTCCATGACCCGCCCGAGATAATCGGGGTGGAACAGGAGCAGGCTCAGGATGTCGTTGGACCGGGTTTCCTGGGTACCGAGCCCGCGGGTCATGAACCGGAAGCTGCGCGGTAAGGCCGATTCGTAGCGGCTCGCGAGTTGACCCAGGTCGCGCGAGGGTCGGAGGACCAGCAGCTTGATCGCCCTGAGCCCGCCGCGATCGGACTCCGGGATCCTTCGTATCAGATCGTTCACGTGTTGCAAGCGTACGGCGTCGTTGTCGAAGAGGTCGAGGAAGATGGCGTTGAAAAGCGCCCCGACCACCTGCGCCGGAGGCGGATAGGCATCGATCTGGCGCCGCTCCTGCTCGTAGGGGCTGCGGGCGTAACGCGTCGAGATGGCTAGGATCTTTTCGGCCCCGAGGTGCACCGCCGGCGCGAGCGGCGCGGTCATGCGGATGCCGCCGTCGCCGAACCAGCGGCGGTTGATGCGTACCGCCGGGAACAACAGCGGCAGAGCGGCCGAGGCCAGGATATGGTCGATGCGCAGCTTGCAACGCATGAACTTGCGTTGGCCGTGCGCCGGCGTGGGGGGATCGCCCTGCACCCAGGTGACGGACTGGCCGGTCGAATAGCTGGAGGCCGTGACCGCGACGGCCTTGAGGCCCCCGTGAGCCAGGTTCTGGGCGATGCCCGGGAGATGCCGGTGGACCGGTTGCAGCAGATGGTCCAGCATGGCGCAAAGGGGGGAGGTATCGACCAGACTGCGCGCCTGGACGTGGCGGGAGGCGTGGCCCATGAAGAGCCGTGCCCCCCAGGACAGGACATTACGGGCCAGCGATGCGATATCGACCCGGAAGATCTGATCGGTGGTCAGCCCGGCCCACAGGCGCGCGAGCGTTTCGACTTTGTCCCGAAACTCGGCCACCTGGCTTGCCAGATAGGCGGCGTTGATGGCCCCTGCCGAAACCCCGGTCATGATCGGGATCTGGAGCCCAGGACGATGCTCGGCCAGGGCGCGCAAGAACCCCACCTGGTAGGCGCCGCGCGCCCCCCCGCCGCTCAGGACCAGCGCCAGATCACCGCCGTCCCGTTGCATGCCTCGCCATCTTTGCTGCGCCACACCGCGTCATCCGACTTCACCGGCAAACCCTGCCGAGCACAAGGTGCAAACGGGGTGCCGGGCGGAGCCGTCCCTGTTCCAACCCGGTATTCGCCGTGCGGTGGGGCGAAACGGTCCCGGCGAGGCACGGCGCCGGTCCGGGGAGCGGGGGCAGAGCGGCGGACGCCGTTCGATGCCCGGAACCTCGCCACATGACGCGCTCGGGGAACGATGGAAAAGTCCGCTCAAAGGGTGTAGCTTACCCGCCTCGCGAGCGCGGTCTCGGGGAGCGCATGGCACAGAAGCTCTATATCAAGACCTTCGGCTGTCAGATGAACGAATACGACTCGGCCCGGATCGAGGAGGTCCTGGGGGAGTCGCACGCCTTGGCCATGACCGCGGACCCGGCATGTGCCGACGTGATCCTGGTCAATACCTGTTCCGTACGCGAAAAGGCCCAAGAGAAGCTCTTCTCCGAGCTGGGCCGCTGGCGCCGCTGGAAGGAGACCCGTCCGGCCCTCGTGATCGGGGTGGGGGGTTGCGTGGCGAGCCAGGAAGGCGCCGCCATCTGGGAGCGCGCGCCCTTCGTGGACATCGTCTTCGGACCCCAGACCCTGCATCGCCTCCCCGCCTTCTTGGACCGCGTCCGCGCGACCGGCGAGCGGGTCATCGACGTGAGCTTTCCGGAGATCGAGAAGTTCGATTGCCTGCCAAGGCCCCGCGCAAAGGGCCCCACCGCTTTTGTCTCGATCATGGAAGGCTGCAGCAAGTACTGCAGCTTCTGCGTCGTTCCCTACACCCGCGGCGAGGAGTTCAGCCGGCCTTTCGACGATGTCATCACCGAGGTCGTCGGCCACGCCGAGCAAGGGGTGCGTGAGATCACCCTCCTCGGACAGAACGTCAACGCCTATCGCGGCGCTATGCATGGCGGCGGCGTGTGTGATCTCGCGCTCCTCATCCGTTACGTGGCGGCCATCGACGGCATCGATCGGATCCGCTTCACCACCTCCCACCCCCTGGAGTTCTCCGACCGTCTGGTCGCGGCCTTTGCCGAGGTCCCCGAGCTCGCCGGCCATCTCCACCTGCCGGTGCAGAGCGGCTCGGACCGGATCCTGACGCTCATGAAGCGCGGCTACACGGCTATCGAGTACAAATCCAAGGTGCGACGGCTGCGCGCGGCCCGTCCCGACATGAGCCTGTCGTCGGACTTCATCGTGGGCTTCCCCGGGGAGTCCGATGAGGACTTCGCCCGGACCATGGGCCTCATCGAGGAGGTCGGCTTCGATGCCTCCTTCAGCTTCCTCTACAGCCGTCGTCCGGGCACCCCCGCGGCCGGCCTGCCTGACGAGGTACCCCTGACGGTCAAGAAAGAACGGCTAGCGCGTCTCCAGAACCGCATCGCCGAGAACGCCAGGGGCATCAGCGAGGCGATGGTGGGACAACGGGCGCGCATCCTCGTCGAGGGGCCTTCCCGCAAGCATTTATCACCTCTCGGCGCGGGCCCCCACGGTCATCGGGATCAGGTCTTCGGGCGCACCGAGAACAACCGCGTGGTCAACCTGGCCGCCGATCGGGACCTCATCGGGCCCAACCTCATCGGTCAGTTCGTGGACGTCGTGATCACGGAGGCCAGGTCCCATACATTGCTGGGAGTTCCGGTATCGGACCTCGGAAATAACGAGGGCCTTGCCCGCCCCGCAGTGGCCGCTTGAGTACCCAGGCCGAGCTCCCGGAGGCCCTGGCGAGCGATATCGTGCTGTGCCCGCCGGACAACCGGCGCCTGGCGAACCTATGCGGCCAGTTCGACGAGCACCTGCGCCAGATCGAGCGCCGCATGGGGGTCGAGATCAACAATCGCGGCAACGTGTTTCGGGTCATCGGCCTGCCGCGCGAGGTGGCGGCGGCCGGGCGCTTGATCGAGCGCCTCTACCAGACGACGTCCGAGGAATTGCTGTCACCGGAACGCATCCACCTGCACCTCCAGCAGGCCGGGATCGGCGATCTGCTCGAGGATCCGGCGCCCGAGGAGCGCATGATCCGCACCCCGCGCTCTACCGTGAAGGCACGCGGCGCGAACCAGCGCCGTTATCTCGATTCCATTCGGCACTATGACATCAGCTTCGGGATAGGGCCAGCGGGCACCGGCAAGACGTATCTCGCCGTCGCCTCTGCCATCGAAGCGCTGGAGACGGAGGGCGTGCGCCGGGTCATGCTGGCCCGCCCGGCCGTCGAGGCCGGCGAGCGGCTGGGCTTTCTCCCGGGCGACATCGTGCAGAAGGTCGATCCCTATCTACGGCCGCTCTACGACGCCCTCTACGAGATGCTGGGTTTCGAGAAGGTCGGGAAGTACATCGAACGCAACATCATTGAGGTCGCGCCGCTGGCGTTCATGCGTGGGCGCACCCTCAACGATTCCTTCATCATCCTCGACGAGGCACAGAACACGACCCCCGAGCAGATGAAGATGTTCCTGACGCGCATCGGGTTCGGCTCCACGGTGGTGGTCACCGGGGACATCACCCAGGTCGATCTGCCGGCCGGGCGCCGATCGGGACTCCGGCACATCATCGACGTGCTCAAGGACGTGCCGGGTGTGAGCTTTACCTTCTTCCAGGCCCGCGACGTGGTACGCCATCCCCTGGTACAGCGGGTGATCGAGGCCTACGATGCCTATGAAAAGATCGCATCGGAAAAGACCATGAGCGAGAAGAACACCGCCAGGGCCCAAAGGCCTCGATGAGGACCCGGATCAGCGTGCAGCGGGCTTGCGAGGGGTGGACGGTCCCCGAAAGCCGCGCCCTGCGCGCTTGGGCACGGGCCGCGCTCGCGGGCCGGCGGACGGAGGCCGCGCTCACGGTGCGTATCGTCGGCGAGGAAGAGGGCGCGGCCCTCAACGGTCGTTTTCGCCGGGAAAACGGGCCCACCAACGTCCTGTCGTTCGCGAGCGAGGGGATCGAGGCGATCGATCCGGCCTTCCTCGGCGATGTGGTGATCTGTGCCCCTTTGGTCATCCATGAAGCCCGGGAGCAGCGCAAGGGCGTGGAGGCGCACTGGGCCCACCTGGTCGTGCACGGCGTCCTGCACCTCCTAGGCTTCGACCATGAACGCCAAGGGCAGGCGGCACAGATGGAGGGACTGGAGATCGAGATCCTGGCACGGCTGGGGTTTTCCGATCCGTATGCCGTATCGTCCCCATCCGTGAACGAAGGTTCGTGAACGAAGACCGATCTAGTCTGACTCGACGGCTCCGCGCCTGGATCGAGTGGTTACGCAAAACCTTTTACCCCTATCCCAAGGACCACCAGGAGTTGACGGCGCTCTTGCGCGCGCTCGAGCAGCGCGATCTGATCCATCCGGAGGTCCTGGTCATGATCGAAGGGGCGCTCCTGATGGCGGAGATGCGGGTGCGCGACATCATGGTCCCGCGCGCGCAGATGGTCATGGTCGAGGCCGACGCCGAGCTCGACGACCTCCTCCCGACGGTGATCGAGTCCGGTCACTCGCGCTTCCCGGTACTCGACCCCAAACGCGACCAGGTGGTGGGCGTACTCCTCGCCAAAGACCTGCTTCTGCACCTCGCCAAACCGCAAGGCACGCGCTTCGATCTCCGGGACGTGTTGCGGCCGCCGGTCTTTATCCCCGAGAGCAAGCGCCTGCAGATCCTGCTACGCGAGTTTCGCGGCAGCCGTAACCATATGGCCATCGTCGTCGATGAATATGGACAGGTAGCCGGGCTGGTCACGATCGAGGACGTGATCGAGCAGGTCGTCGGTGAGATAGCCGATGAGCACGATACCGATGAAGAGGGCTATATCAAGAAGCATCGCGACGACCGGTATACCGTCAAGGCCCGCACGCCCATCGATGAGTTCAACCGCTACTTCCATACCGGGTTCCCGGAACAGGATTTCGATACCATAGGCGGTTTCGTGCTGCAGGCGATCGGGCACGTGCCGGCGCGCGGCGAGGCCATCAAGCTGGAAGGCCTGCGCTTCACGGTGCTGCGCGCCGATCCTAGACGCATCCACCTCCTGCGCGTCACCCGCCGCTCGGAGCGCGACGCCGAGGCGCCACCGGCAGAGCACGCGAGCGCGGCCTAGCCATGGCCACCGTCAGACCCAGAGAACGCGGCAGCGTACCGGTAATCCCGCGCCGGATGATGAGCCCCTGGCCTACTGCATCGACCCATGGCGCATCGACCCATGGCGCGAGCCACACAGCAGGCCGGCTCGCCGGGGATCTGGGTGCGCTCGCGAGCGGCGCGATGCTGCCGCTCGGTTTCGCGCCCTTCGACTTCGGGGCGCTGGCGATCCTGTCGCTGGCGGTTTTGTTTGCACTGTGGACCGGGGTATCCGCAGGGCGCGCCGCCCGGCGGGGCTGGCTGTATGGCTTGGGGGCGTTCGGTGTCGGGGTGTCGTGGATCCAGATCAGCGTCCACCAGTTCGGTCTCCCGCATCTCGCCTTCTCGGTGTCCGTCACCGTCGCCTTCGTCGCCATCCTCGCGGCGTACCCGGCCGCGGTCGGTTTCCTGGCCAATCATCTGTGCAAAGGCCCCGGGGCACGGCGTTTCGTCCTGGCCCTGCCGGCCCTGTGGTGCGCCGGCGAATGGGTCCGCGGCTGGCTGTTCACGGGCTTTCCCTGGCTCAGCCTCGGCTACAGCCAGATCGATGGGGCGCTCGGCGGTCTCGCGCCGATCTTCGGCGTCTATGGCGTGGGGCTCGGAGCGGCCCTGTGCGCCGGCCTTTTGTGCCAAGTCCTAAACGGGCCGCGCAGGCCGAGTTATCTGGGGGGGCTCTGCCTGCTCCTAGCCGGCAGTTGGGTCGTGGGGCACGTCTCCTGGACCCGGCCCGCAGAAGAGCCGCTCGAGGTCGCGCTCATCCAGGGCAACATCGCCCAGGCGATCAAATGGGCACCGGCAGAGCGCCAGGCGACCATCGATCGCTATCTGGCCCTCTCGGCGCCACACTGGGACAAGGACCTGATCGTGTGGCCCGAGACCGCCATCCCGCTCTTCTACGATGCCGCAGCGCCCTATGTTCAGACGCTCAGGGCGCTGGCCGGGCGGCATCCCACGGAGGTCCTCATCGGCCTGCCCTTTGCTCCGGGGAATGCCGAGGAGTATTTCAACGCGGTGGTGTCCGTGCGCCA
Organism: Gammaproteobacteria bacterium; assembly: GCA_050740695.1. Taxonomy (GTDB): domain Bacteria; phylum Pseudomonadota; class Gammaproteobacteria; order JACCXJ01; family JACCXJ01; genus JACCXJ01. The sequence goes on from JBOIDR010000165.1 coordinate 6,573, forward strand.
CGCGGGGGTGTATCGCAAGCGCCACCTGGTGCCCTTCGGAGAATACATGCCGGTGCCGGATGCGCTCCTCCGGGTCCTGGATTTCCTGGAGATCCCACTGTCCGACTTCAGCGCCGGGCCGCGCTATCAACCGTTGCTGGAGGTCGCCGGACACCCGATCGGGGTCTCGATCTGCTACGAGGACGCCTTCGGTGAGGCGGTCATCGACGCCCTACCGGCGGCCGAGTTGCTCGTCAACGTCAGCAACGACGCCTGGTTCGGCGACTCGCTCGCCCCCCACCAGCACCTCCAGATCTCGCGCATGCGGGCGCGCGAGGTCGGCCGCTATCTCCTGCGCGCGACCAACACCGGGGTCTCGGCGGTCATCGATGAGCGCGGCCGGGTGCTGGCCCGCTCCCCGCAGTTCCAGCCCCACGCTCTGAGCACCCGGGTCATCCCCCACCGCGGTCTCACGCCTTACGTGGCGATGGGAAACTACGGCGCGCTCGGCCTCACCGCGTTGCTCCTGGTCTTCTCGGCACTGGGACGGCGGCCGCCCTCCCCCGCTCTCTTCGTTCGCGACCGCGGGCTCGGACGCTCGCGCTTCGAGCGAGGCCCGATCTTTGGTTCAAAGCGTCGCTAGCAGCCTGTTGTCAGCGGCGGAGTGAATATGTATTGGAATCGCCGGGATAAAAGTAGACGGGGAGAACTGGCTGTAGGGGCGGGAGGGCGGCGGGAGACAATGCCATAGTAAAGAGTGGGTAGGTCTCCTCAAGG
>JBOIDR010000166.1:0-7295 GCA_050740695.1 Gammaproteobacteria bacterium
TCGATCTGCCCGCCCAACCACCACCCAAGATCACCACCGCCGAGGTGACGTCAGCCGCGGCCGTGTAGTGCAGACCTATGGGGGTCCCTATGAGTGATATCAATCACTTAGCACCTCGGTACCCCCCCGAATCGGCTAAGTCGGGCTAGTTGAGGTTGACCACGGCCCCTTTGATGTTCAAGGGGCCGCTCGCCTTGATGTCCGCCGTGGCGGAGGATTTCATCTCGAGCTTGCTCTGTGCCTCGATCACGATGGTCTGGGCCGAGAGCGTGATCCGGCCCTTGGCCGCCGAGAGCTTGAGGTCCTTGTCCGTGGTCAAGGAGATGGTGTTGGTCGCGGTATCGATGACCAGCTTGTTGTTGCCGCTCTTGTCGATGATCTCGATCTTCTCCTCGTCGGCCTTGTCCGTCAGTCGAATCGTGTGACCGCTATGCGATTTGATGAGGCGAACCGCGTTCTTGCCGTCGTCATTGGTTGCGGGCGGCTTATCCTTACCGTTCCATAATGCGCCCAGGACGTAGGGGAACCGCATGTCGCCGTGCTCGAAGACCACCAGCACCTCATCGTCGATTTCCGGGAGGAAATAAAACCCTCGATCCTTGCCCGCCATCGGTGCCGCCACCCGCGCCCAGGCGCTCTCATCGCTGTCGCTGAGCCATGGGAACTTGACCTTGACCCGCCCGAGGCTATCGGGATCCTTGTTGTTGGTGACGATGCCGATGACGACACCGGTCACGCGGAACGCGGACGCGTCACCCTCGTCCCTATCGAGCACCGGGAGAGCGGGACTCATGTGCTGTTCCTCCAAGCCGTGAAATGGGTCGAATAGCCCTCCGGGTTGTATTGATGGCTTACCGCCGTGACATAGTAGGGTCCGCTGAAGCGTTTGCCGATCCCCTTGATCTCGATCACCTTGCCGGCGCGCACATCCGTCCGGCCGGGACACGCCCCTTCGCCGCGTACCAGACGGAGGCCCACGGTACCCAGGCGTGCAGTCGCCCGGCTCTCGGCCTCTTGCAGACTTCCCACCGGTTCAAAGCTCATGAGCTCCTCCGCCTCGCCGAATGCCTCGCGCACCCGATCGGCAGCGGTCGCTTGTCCGCCCATGCGCTTATAGGCGGATGCCCGCCCCACGACCGCCTTCTTGTCCGTCACATTCCATCCCATCGCCGTGACGCTGTTCACCTGTCCGGCGGAGCTGAGCTCTGCGCGGAATTCCGAGAGCTCGTTCTCGATGGATAGGCTCAAGACAGGCGCCTTTTCGTAAGCCACGGGGTGGAAGTGGAGCGCCCGGTCCTCGACCACGACCTCATAATGGATACGCCGGGCCCGCTCTTGTAGAAACGTCAGATCGCTCTGATTGGCCTGAACGATGTAGTCATGGATGGTAGTGCTGTCCGTGATCTGGGCGGAAAATCCCCGCTCTGCGGCGATCTGCGCCGCGATCTCGCTGTCCTTTTTCTTCACGAAGGTGCGTACCCGCCGCCCGCGCTGCAGCCGGTGGCGCCGATCGTAGCCGCGCACCATCATGCGCGGCAGGCCCTCGGCGCTCCACTCGATCCCGAGCCCGGTCACCTCCCCGGTGATCACGGGTCGCAGCGCCGAGTCGGTGTAGCCCAGTTGGATCGTGATCTCATCGCCGATCGCGAAGAGCTTGTCGTCATCGAGCCAGGCGGCCTCTCCATCGAGGTCATCGGAGGAACCGAGCTCGAGGGTGAACATGCTGGGAAGGTCCACATGTTCTTCGACCGTGATACTCGAGATCTGCCAGGCCGCCGCCCCTTCCAGACGCGTGCCGTTGACCCGGACGGCGAACGCGGGAACGCGGGGGGACAAGGGTTGGGGTACGGACATCACTCGAGCTCGGGAATGCTGAGCGATCGGCCGATCTGAAGCGCGCGGGGGTCATCGAGGTGATTGGCCTCGGCGATGATCCGCCACTGGCTCGGATCGCCGTACAGGGCCGCCGCGATGCCGGCCAGGCTATCGCCCCGTTTGATGCGGTAGGTGGTCATCTCGGGATCGGTCTCGCGTTGATCGAGGTCCGGTTTCAGGAGCTCCATCAACGTCACGTCGACGTTGGCGCGCACCGGATTACCCTCGCTCGTGAACAATACGAAGGTCTGCGTCAGGCTCGTCACCACACCGGTGAACGGAAAATCCGATCCGATCGGGGCCTGGCCCCAGATGATCTGGACCACCGACGGGCGTTCAAGGTCCCGATCGATGCGCGTCAGCTCGACGAGCTTATTGGTTTCGACGCGCACGTCATCGATCACCCGGCCGTCGATGGGCTCGGTCACGTCGTAAAAGAGCTTCAAGGTCAATTGCCGCGCGCCGCCACCCCCGAATGCCGCTGCGGGGCTGTTGAAACGCCTGTCGTTCTCCTCTCTACCCGCCTCCCAGCTCACCGACTTCGAGATCGAGTACTCGCTCGGATTGAACAAGACCTTCAATCGCCGCCCCTCGATCCGTGCCCCGTTCTTGTCGAGCGGGGTGATCTCGAGCTTGACTAACGCCATAAGCGGATCCCACGCCGATCGAGATCGATGGCGAGCCGATGCCGGATGAGGCGGCTCAAGCGCTCGATGAGCCCCGCCCACTCCCGTTTGCTGAGGCGCAGGCGGGGGCGATCCGGAATGGGGACGCTCGCCTGCGAAACGGGCGGATGTTCGGTGATGCCGCTTTGGGGCCGGGTCGTGTAGAGGCCGTCGGACGGCGCCGGGGCGCGTACCTTGAGCCATGGATCTTCAGTCTCCATCGTCCGATCGAGATCTGCAGCCGGTGTTCTCACCAAGACGAGGGGCAGCGCACGCACATCCATCGGCATCCCCAGCACAAGCGGCGCCGTTGGCGGCGCGCCTCGATGAACGTCGTCCAGGGCCCCCTTCGTTCCAACGAGGCGCGCTTGGGGTAGGTCCGGCTCAGCAGTTCCTCCGCGTTCGATTGAGACGTCCCGGCCCTTTCTCGGCCTCTGCAAGCGTGAGATCAAAAGGAGGTCGAAATCGGTCGGCGTGTCTCCAGCTCGTGCCGGCGCATCGGGCCCGACGACGTTCGAGTATTCTCGTGGAACGTTTGTCGCCCCCGGCGTGGTAGGAGGCGCGTGCGGAGGATTCGATGTTTGATCCGGAGACCGGCGAGGGCGCCCACGGGGGAGCGCCCCCACGGCGGGCGTGTGCGGAGGGGCCGATGTTTGATTCGGAGGCCGGGTCGATTCGGGGGAGGGAACCGGTATCGATCCCGGCGCCGCGCGCCGCACGTGCCAGACCGTTTTAGCGGGCGAAGGCGAGATCGAGAGGGGGCCGAGGTGAGTCGGCGTTTCCCTATCGCCGCTCGACAGTTCTTCATCCGCTGCTGGCTCCGCCACCGACCGCGGCGCCGCACGCCGCACGCGCTCGACAATTTTCGGGTGCTCGATTTCCGGTGGCGCGCGAGACGCCACGGCATCGCCCGCCCCTGTAGCGCGATGCGCTTCGGGGGAAGGGGGGGAGTTTTCCGACATTCCGTTTCCCGTTGGCAGGGCTTGCGGGGGAAAGGTAGGGGTCAATGCCGTTGAATTGAGCTTTTGGCTCGTCGTTCCGGCAGGGATCGCCGGAACCCAGACACTCGGGACGACTTGCGGAGTAACGTCCCTGTCGACTGGATACCGGCGATCCATGTCGGTATGACGGCTTAATTCAACAGTATTGAGGGTAGGGGCCCCCGGTACAGGGACCGCCGCCTGATCCAGGGGGCGCAGCACCGTACGACCGGAATAGACGAAGGCACCGGTGCCGATCTCGGCGTCTGCGCCGAGATCGTGCCGTGCGGCGAGCGCGACTAGCAGCGGGAAGCGTGCTTCCATCCAGCCGGCGATGCGTTCATAGTGCGCTTGAACATGCCGCACATCGATGACCCCGACGGGCTCCGTGCTGCGGCGCAGGAGGCGCTCGATCAGCGCGCTCGGTTCAGGTTCGCGGTATTCGCCCTCGATCATCGTACCGTTTCCCGGTTCAGACCACGATGCACCAGATCCACGCTCTCGAAGGCCACGGTGGCCGAGTCCGCGCGCAGCTCGGGACCCGCCCACTTGACCGGAAGGGCCTCGAGGAAGTGCCAGCCCAGGATCGGACGCTGCCGGCCATCGAGCAGATAGATCGTGCCGTTCTTGCGCTGCACCGCGCCTTGCGCCACCTCCCAGTACCAGCCCCATAAGCCGTCGATCGGCGTCAGGCCGCGTTTGAGGACCAGGCGCGGATACTTGGTCCGTCCCAAGAACTGGTGCTCGAACCCGTTGACACCTCCTTCGGAATAGGGAAAGACCTCGATCTCGGCCTGTAAGCCGCTGCACTCGGAGAAGCCCGCCGTCACGATCCCTTCGATCTCGACCTGAAAATTAAATGCCTGGAAGGGATCTCGGCGCATCATGTGTTGCGATCTCCGGGCTTATTCCGAAGGCTCGTTGAGGCGCCGGTTGATCTTCGCGATCTCGCACACCCATCGACGGCGTTCGTGATGCTCCAGCGCCAACAGGTGCTCGTGCGGCCAGTGGAAATGATAGGCAAGGTACGCTACCTCCTCGTAGAGCCGCGTTACGGGGTAGCGCCAAACCCCACCACGGCATCGAGCTCCACCTCGAAGTCCTGCTCGCAAGTCGGGCAGCGCGCCCGCACACGGTTGTGCTCATTCTCGTTGAGGCGCCGGTAGAGGTCCTGCAGATACGCCAGATCGGCCGCGAACAGGCCCTCGATGGTCTTGGGGTTGATCTGCTCCAGGCGTCCGAGCTTGGTGATCACGCGCGAGAGCAGGATGATCAGGAGATAGGCCGCGTTGCCGTGCACGCGCGGGTCCCGGAGCGGCGCGATCTCGTCGAACGCCGTGGCGAGCCGCATCGTTCCCTCCCTGTGGAGGTTGCCCTCGGGATCCACATAGCCCATGGGCAAGGTGAATGGAAATTCCGTCTGCAGCATCGTGTCTGCCTCCGCTATGCCTTCTTCACTTCCTCGTGGGCGATGTCGAGCCCTTCCACGGCCACGGCGTTGCTCGTCGAGTTGAACGAGGGGCCGGTCCATTTGGTCGGCCAGGCGTTCACGAAATTCCACCGGATCTTCTCCTGCCCGCTATCGTCCAGCAGGACGATCGAGCCGTTCTTGCGCTCGGGTTTGCCGTCGACGACCGTGCGGTACCACTTCCAGAGCTCGTCGGAGTCGGTGATGCCGCGCTTGAGGGAGATCGCCGAATATTTGTTCAGCCCGGGGAGCTTGCGCACGTGGTTGGGATCGTTTCCTTCGCGATATTCGATGGGATCGGTCGAGGCGTCGAGACCGCTCACCTCCTGGAAACCCGCCTGGGTAATGCCGTCGATCTCGACCAGGAAATTGTAGCCGCGGTATGGATCGGTACGTGTTCCGGTAGGCACAGTAGACCTCCTTCGATGGAATGGTGGTTAGGGATTGGTGTTTAGCCGAGCGGTCCCTCGGCCGCGCTCATCCACTACCGGTGCTCGTGGTGAGCGGCGTGCGGTGCACGATACGCACGACCACAAACTCCGCGGGGGCCATGGGCGCGAGCCCGATCTCGGTCACGAGAAGCTCGGGGGGGGCGTCCGGCGGATGGGTCTCGGCATCGCATTTCACATAAAACGCCTGCTCCGCGGTGCGGCCTTGCAGGGCCCCGAGCCGCCATAGCCCGCTCAAGTAGCCACCGAGCTCGCGTTGGATCCGTGCCCGGAGCTCCGGGGTATTGGGCTCGAACACCGCCCAAGCCATCGTGGCTTCGATCCAGCGCCGCACGGTGATGAAGAGCCGCCGGACATTGATATAACGCCACTGCGGATCCTCGCTCAAGGTGCGTGCCCCCCAGACGCGGAGGCCGCGCCCTGGAAAGCTCCGCAGGCAGTTGATGCCTAGCGGATTGAATCGCTCCTGCATGTCGTTGGTCACCTCGATCTCGAGATCGATGGCGCCCTGCACCTCCTCGTTCGCCGGCGCCTTGAATACCCCGACCCTCGCATCGCTGCGGGCGTATATCCCGGCGACATGACCGCACGGCGGTACCGGCTTCTGGGAGGTACTGTCCGTGACCCAAGGGTAATACAGGGCCCCGCTCATGGCCGCAGCAGGGTGTATCGCGGCCGTCAGTATCGCGGCGCGGTGTTCTTCGGCCATTCGGGCGGACACGTCCTTCGGCATGTCCAAGATGGCGAAACGATCGCCGTGCTCCGCGCAGTGCCTGAGGAGCCAGCCTTGGAGATCGGCCATGGCGTCGGTCCCCAGGATCGCCGCGTCGGGAACCGCGATGACATCGAGATCGTTCAATGGGACCAGGGCGTCAATGGCCTCTTCGAGCCGCTTCTCATTGGTCTCGGGCGGTTGTTCTGTACGCTCGGCGTAGGCCACATAGCACCGCGCGCCGCCGTTGGCGAAAAAACCAATGACGGCGTCCGCCAAATAACTGTCCTTATCTGCCTCGAAGCACAGCGCGAAGTCCTCTCGGTGGTGCAGCGCGATCGGTGTACAGGGCGCCACCGGACGCTTCCCCGGATCTCTGGGCCTGCCGAACCCGACAAAGCCCGCCACCCCGGTCGGGAGCTTGGGCTCCGGTTTGAGGAACCGATCTTCCCGGTAGACACCGGGGGCCCTGTCCGCCCAGCTCGACACCGTGCGCCGCTCGATCACGCCGGTGCGGTGAACTGGCTGATCTGGAAGACGACGAACTCCGCCGGCCGGGCGATGGCGACCCCGATTTCCGTCACCACGCAGCCCGCTTCCCGGACCTCCGGTGGATTCGTCTCGCGATCGCACTTCACGTAGAAGGCCTCCTCCGGCGTGTTTCCGAACAGTGCGCCGGAGCGCCACACGTTCGTCAGGAAGGCGGTGACGTTGCGCGTGATCTTTTGCCAGAGCGCCGGGGTGTTCGGCTCGAACACGACCCATTGGGTGCCCTGATCGATGGATTTACGCAGGAACAGCAGCGTCCGGCGCACATTGATGAATTTCAAGTCCTGGTTGGCGTCGCCCCCGACGGTGCGCGCGCCCCAGACCAGGATATTGTTGTTGAGCACCCGGATGCAGTTGATACCCCCCGGATTCAAGCCATCCTGCTGCGGCTTGCTCAAGAGCTTGGTGACCCCAAGTGCGCCCCGGATCGGCTCGTTCGCCGGCGCCTTATGCACCCCGCGCTCGGCATCGACCCTCCAGTTGCATAAATATCCACGCGGATCGTCAGGAAAGGGCATAGAAGACAGGGTTTTGGTGAGTTTATTGCATCGCGCTGGACGTCACCGGCGGTGATATCCAGCCTTTAAGCGAAATAAC
>JBOIDR010000167.1:0-7109 GCA_050740695.1 Gammaproteobacteria bacterium
ACTACCGAGCAAACTTCCCTACCCGGGCATAGCCGTAACCACTAAAACGAAACTCCCAGAGCGTAGAAAGCTTTCCTAAACATACGGTTACCGCGATGACCCGCGCCAACGTGAAGGAACATCCGTTCCAAGAGATAGTCCCGGTCGAAGTAGCCGCGGTCGGCCAAGAGCAACGAGCCCCGAAGACTCGAGGCCTCGGGCAGCGCGGCGCGCTCGCTCGCGGTGTCGGCCGTCAGGGTCACTTTGGACAGCAGAAGTGGCTAGCCGGGAAGTGCTAGGAGGCGGCCCATCCTCCGGCAATGAGCATTGACATGCGAGCTATTTGCAGAAAGATCAAAGGGTGGTCTCTCGGAGGCACTCAGCGCATGCTCAGTTATCTTCGATCGGAAGCTAGCCGAAATGCAATGATGACCTTAGCAGAGCTGGGGGCGTTCGCGCTCCTGACCTATTGGCTTTATGTCGCCTTTGCGTACCAAAAACCCGCTCAAGTCCTGCAAACTAAGCTGCAACTGTTGTTGGTTGCGACGCTCGCCAGCGGGGCGTTATTGCATGCCTGGCGGCGCTGGTCGCAAGTCGGAAAGAACGCGGTGTATCAGGCAAAGGCTCGTATTCCAGCTTGTCTCACCTACCCTTGTGGCTGGCATGGCTAGGGCTAAGTGTCGTAGCCTGGGCCATATTCGGGCAGAAGATGATTTGGGACCTTGAAAGCCGCCTGGCTTTCTTGAACACCCCGCCAGGTGCTACTGATCCGGTTTCGGCAACCGTCGTGCTTATGCCTATGCTGACCCACCTGGCTTCCCTGTGCGAAACGCAACAGGCCGTTAAGCCATCGCGTGCGCAGGAGGATATATGTAGACTCCAGAACCGGGTTCAAGCGGAAATGCGTTTGTATGGGCTTTCGAAATCCAAGGAGTTTCTGATAGTGTGGGAGGACCTTCGGGCCTTTGAAAGTATATTCCAGGAGGAGAGTCAGGCCTCCAACATCTCCTTCGCATGGCGGAACGGCGCCTGAATGCTCTGTTCGAGGAGGGGAAGGCCGACCGCAACGATGATAAATTGCGCGCTGCCGCGGACGAGCTTCAGGAATATGTGCGACGAAGCAAGCTTGCCGAATAATAAACCGATGATCGGGGTGATCAGACGTACCTTCCCGAGAGACGCGGAGACTCGGCGTGCAGTTTGTCGTTCGGGTTCAGCGATGCCTCCCAGTGACTGGTATCTACCGGCAAAGACGATCTTCACCGATTGTCCTCTCCCTGACCGAAGACAGGAGATAGCCTTGGCGTGTCAATAACTTCACGAGGCGCTTGATGATCCGGCTGAGTAGGGCTCGCAGTTCTGTGGCGGTGGGGGCGCGCTACCCGCGTGGAAGACCGGCACGCCTTCGGTGTTCCGATAGACCCCGTCGAGCTGCTTAGCCCATAGGTCCGTTTCATTACAGACGGTGCAAGCGTTACCTCCGATCAAGCTGCCGGCCGCAGGTGAGCGTCAACCTCATCCCAGGGTACCTGAACTAAACCCTCTTCTGTTCGCTCGATCAAGCCGAGCCGCACGAGCTCTACAACATCCATATGCACATTCTTATAGTCCCGCCCAAGGGCCTTGGACAACGCCCGGATGCTTGTTGATCCCGTCTCCCGAAGTTGCTTGAGCAGTTCAAAGCGGCGCGGCGTGAGCGTTCGCAATAAGGTTTCCAGATCGGTAAACAGAATTTTCGCTATTGGCTCAAGCGGCGTCTCAGCGCGCTCTGCCCGATGCCAGGCCTCGGTGATCTCACGGGCTGCCTCCTCCACCGATCCTACAGCGATGCTGATCTTCCGCCCTTTCATAGCCTACCTCCGCGTGCTTTGGCCACGTCATCAAGGAAATCTGCGATCAAGGATTCTATGTCCACAAACCGGTAAGGCTCCTCACGGCCACCCCGGTGCCGGTGGTCGCCTTTGCCACGCTCGTTGTCGTACCGCACCACGCAGATCCCACCTGACAGGCCATAGTAGAACCTGTACTTGAGTCCATGGGGACGCTCGGTATCTGCTACCGGCAAGCGCCAGATCACCATGTGCAAGACGGCGCCATCTGGGAACACCACCTTGCGGTCGATCGATCACCAGCGCAGCTTTCATATGGTTATCCCTACCATATGGTGTAGGTTATCATATGTAACCCGACTTACTTCTACAACCGCCTGTTCGAGCTCGACCCCATCATCCGGTGGCTGCGACATGCGGGAGCAAGGGCGTACGGCCGTCGATGTCCTGGCCCTCTGTCCGGTCGCCACTGCCGACCTGCGGAGGCTCGTTCGAAGTGGCGATGGCACCGAGTCCGATCGTTCCTTCGCGCAGGACGGTCCAGAACTCACCACTGGGCCGACGGCGTGCCCAATCGACACAGCGCCCCTCGTCGGGAATAGAATGTCATCGAGGTTCCGAACATGAAAGAGCAGGTAGCACCGTGGTCCCGCGTGAGCGCGATCTCGACCAAGGTGGCCGAAGTGCTTTCCGATCGGCTGCGGAGCGCGCACGAGCGTTACCGCACGCGGCTCATGCGCATCGGGGGCGAACCCCCGACCTGGCAATGGGCGCCGTTGTCCACCCCTATCGACGTCTGGAAGGCGTGGGCCGAGTACGCACTCGACACCGCAGAGCGCTCGGTGCTCTTCTGGGACACCCTGCGCCGGCGCGGTGACAATTATCTCGAGCACGAGCGCGCCGGCCATCCACCGCTCCTGCACTTCCAGCACGAGACCGTGATGGATGGGCGGACCTTCGAGCACCCGGTCAATTATGCGCTCCTGCGGATGATCCCCCCGCCGGATGTCGAGCTGTACCCAGAACGGAGACCGTACATCATCATCGATCCGCGTGCCGGCCACGGCCCCGGGCTCGGCGGGTTCAAGGACGACTCTCAGGTCGGTGTGGCGCTGCGCTCGGGCCACCCGGTGTACTTCGTGGTCTTTTTCCCCGATCCGGAGCCGGGCCAGACGCTGCTCGATGTATGCGCCGCGGAGGCGACATTCGTGCACAAGGTGCGCGAGCTACACCCCGAGAGCGCCAAGCCCGCGATCGTCGGCAACTGTCAGGGCGGTTGGGCGGCGATGATGCTCGCCGCCGCGCTCCCCGAAGACACGGGCCCCGTCGTCATCAACGGGGCGCCGATGTCCTATTGGGGGGGTGCCTGGCGCGAGGGCCAGGGCGACAATCCCATGCGCTACGCGGGCGGATTGCTCGGCGGCACCTGGCTCGCTTCGCTGGCATCGGACCTCGGTGCGGGCAGATTCGACGGCGCACATCTGGTGCAGAACTTCGAGTCCCTGGACCCGGCCAATACGTTCTGGGATAAGTACTATCACTTGTTTGCGAACGTCGATACCGAGGGTCCGCGCTTCCTCGGCTTCGAGCGCTGGTGGGGCGGTTTTTATTTGATGAACCGCGAGGAGATCGAGTGGATCACTCGGACCTTGTTTGTCGGCAACCATCTGTGGTCAGGCGACATCGAGTCGAACAGCGGCAAGGTGTTCGATCTACGCGAGATCCGATCGCCCATCATCCTGTTCGCCTCGCTCGGCGATAACATCACGCCCCCGCAGCAGGCCTTCAACTGGGTGGCCGATGTCTATGGCTCGACTGCGGACATCAAGGCGCGTGGCCAGGTCATCGTCGGCCTCTTGCACCAGGACATCGGCCACCTCGGGATCTTCGTGTCCGGGCGCGTGGCGAAAAAAGAGCACTCGCAGATCGTCTCGGTGATGAAGTCGATCGAGGCGCTTCCGCCCGGCCTCTACGGGATGGAGATCGAGGAGAGGCAGGGGCCCGAGAGCGTCACCTACGAGGTCCACTTCGTGGAGCGGCGGCTCGAAGAGGTCGTCCTACGTCTGAACCGCTTCGAGCGCGTCGACGAAAAGGCCTTCGAAACGGTCGAGGAGGTCTCCGATTTCAACCAGCGCGCCTATGAGCTATTCGTGCGACCCTTCGTCCGGGCGGCGACGAACGAGCTCACCGCGACCCTCGGACGCACTTTCCATCCCCTGCGGGTCCAGCGCTGGGCCATCTCCGATCTGAACCCGTGGCTCGCGTGGCTCGAGCCGGCCGCCGCGGCCGCCAAGGGGGGGCGGCGCGCCCTCGATAAAGACCATCCCCTGCGCAAGGCCGAGAATGCGCTCTCGGAGGTCCTGTCCGCGTCCCTCGACCACGGGCGCGACGTGCGCGACGCACTGAGCGAGGCCGCATTCTTCCAGACCTACGGCAGCCTGTTCTCGCTCCAACACGCCGATCCGATGGGGGTAGCGGACCGGGGGGGCGCGGGCCGGACCGATCCCCGCACCTTGCCCGCCGTACAGCAGGCGCTCGAGTCGATCGCAGAGGGCGGATATCCGGAGGCAGTGGCGCGAGTCGGGGCCTTGCTGACCCGCGGCCAGACGGCGATCCCGCTCGCCCAGATCGAGCTCCGGGCCGGGCTCATGGAGGACTACGCGACGCTCTTACCCAAGCTGCCTCAGGAGGAACGCCGCCGCATCCGCGGCCAGCAGGAGGTCGTCGTCGCGTTCGAGCCGGAACGGGCCCTGGCGGCGCTGCCCAGGCTCCTCGATCCGGTCGACCGCGCGCGGCTATTGACCTTCCTCGAGCGCCTGACCACCGATCCCCGCGTATGGAAGGACCGGCCGGCCCCGGCTCAGCTCGCGATGCTGGAGCGCATCCGGACGATCCTCGGTGCCGGGGAACCAAGAGCCCCGCCGGCCCACAGCGGGGCTACCCCGAGTACCGCGACCACTCGGCGCGCTACCAGGCGAAGGATAGTGCCAAGTCTAAAATAGGGACAGGCCACGCGCTGACCGACTTCCCGGAATTGCCAGAGCCGGCGCGACTCACCGGGTCGCGCAACGCCAAGAGGAGTTTCACATGTCTGCCAGATCCATCCGCGCCGAAGAGGCCGCCAACTACCCAAGCGGAGTCGGCCTCTTGTCCGACCCCGGCCTGAACAAGGGCACGGCTTTCACCGAGACCGAGCGCGAGGCGTTCGGCCTGCGCGGTCTCTTACCCCCTCGTGCGATCACGCAGGTCGAGCAGTTGATGCGGGTTTTGGGAAACCTACGGCGCAAGCCCAACGACATCGAAAAGTATATCTTCCTGGTGAGCCTGCAGGACCGCAATGAAACGCTGTTCTATCGCCTGGTGATGGACCACCTCGACGAGATGATGCCGATCATCTATACCCCGACGGTCGGGCAGGCCTGTCAGGAGTACGGGCATATCTTCCGCCGCCCACGCGGGCTTTTCGTCTCCGCAGAAGACCGGGGACGGGTGGCGGATGTGCTCCGCAACTGGCCGAAGAGGGAGGTGCGCATGATCGTGGTGACCGACGGCGAGCGCATCCTCGGCCTGGGCGATCTCGGCGCCAACGGCATGGGCATTCCGGTCGGAAAGCTCGCGCTCTACGTCGCTTGCGCCGGCGTGCACCCGGCCTCTTGCCTGCCGATCACCCTGGATGTCGGGACGGAGAATGCCGCACTCCTTGCGGACCCCTTGTACCTCGGTCTGCCCCAGCGCCGGCTGCGCGGAGCGGCCTACGATGAGCTTTTGGACGAATTCATCACGGCGGCGCAGGAGGTATTCCCTAAGGCCGTGATCCAATTCGAGGACTTCGGGAACGCCAATGCCTTCCGCCTCTTGCACCGCTATCGCAACCGGGTGTGTTGCTTCGACGACGATATCCAGGGCACGGCTGGGATGGCGCTGGCCGGCATCTACTCGGCCTTGCGAGTCACGGGCGGGCGCCTCTGCGATCAATCCTTCCTGTTCCTCGGTGCGGGCGAGGCCGGCCTCGGGATCGGGGATCTGATCGTGACCGCGTTGATCGCGGAGGGCATGCCGGAGGCGGACGCACGGCGACGCTGCTGGTTCGTGGATTCGAAGGGCCTGATCGTCCGGGACCGCACCGATCTGGTCCTGCACAAGAGACCCTACGCCCACGACGGTGAGTTCGTACCCGGCTTGCTGGCCGCCGTCGAACGGCTCAAGCCCAACGCGATCGTCGGCGTCTCGGGAACGGCGGGCGCTTTCACCCGGCCGGTGGTCCAGGCGATGGCGCGCTTCAACGAGCGCCCGATCATCTTCGCGCTGTCCAATCCCACGTCCAAGTCGGAGTGTACGGCGGAGGAGGCGTACGCGTGGTCGAACGGGCGCGCATTGTTCACGAGCGGCAGCCCGTTCGCGCCGGTCCTCCTGAACGGCCGCACCTATGTCCCGGGCCAGGGCAACAACGCCTACATCTTCCCCGCCATCGGGCTCGGCGTGATCGCCGCGGAGGCGAGGCGGATCACCGACGAGATGTTCTTCGTCGCGGCCCAGGCCCTGGCGAACCAGGTGACGGCGGCCGATCTCGATCTCGGCCGCCTCTATCCTCCATTCACGCGCATCCGCACCGTATCGGCGTCCATCGCGACGGCAGTGGCCGAGCTGGCCTACGAGCGCGGCCTCGCACAACACCCACGACCCGCCGATCTCTCCGCGTTCGTGAGATCACTGATGTACGAGCCGGTGTATCGGAGCTATGTGGAAGTGACCCCGGGATAGCGGCCCGCCGGGGCGCGCGGGTACCCCGCGGGTGTCGAGGTGGGGCGGCGCCGACGGCGAGGCGGTTCTGTCGCCGGCCGCTCGCCGAGACTCCCCCACGGGCCCAGTTCGCCTATAATCGATCTTATTCGTGCCGGCATCGGTCTTCCCAGTATTTGGGAAGCGCTTCGCAATCAGATCTACTTGGGCAGCGATGGGTTTCCGGAGAATGTTTCCCGGAAAATGAGGGGCCGCGGAGATCTCCGGGAAGTTCCACGAGCGCAGAGAAGACCTTGGGCAAAAAACCGGCGTAGCTGACCCCTGCCGGAAACGCGGGTTAGTTAGCCTCGACGAGGCCAGGGCCGCATAATGACACGCGGTAATTAATAGCTAGCGGGGAGGTCAGCCGTGACACCCGGTGAGTAAGACTTTAGCGGGCAAGTTTCAGCGTTAGTTGAACACTTTTTTGACATTGGTGTGGCAAAGTTTCAGCGTTAGTTGAACACTCCTGGTTATCCCTGGAATGGTTTATTGGGACGCCGGTAAGGCAGCTCGCGAAGC
>JBOIDR010000168.1:0-7019 GCA_050740695.1 Gammaproteobacteria bacterium
CGCTTGGGTCGACCGGTGTCCGCTTCGGTGGTATGGCGGCTGTGGGCCCGGACAGGCGCCACCCGCCCCATCGAAAGCGGACAATCTATTTGCTACTACCCCGGACAGTTCTATTTGTTGCTAACAGCTATGCGTGAGACACTACACTAGCTAGCGCGAATAATAGGAATTCTAAACGCCCTTTTTCGTGAAGAGGGGCAGTACGGCTGGGCTCGTGAGCGGTAAAGAACCCACGTGCCGCCACGGTGCTCATCCCCAACCTGCGGCTTACCCCACCCACCGTCGGGCGTTCTGGAAGAGACGGAACCAGGGACCGTCCTCGTGCGGCCAGTCGCGGGGTAGCCAGGAGTATTGCCGGCGCAGGAAGCAACGCTCGGGGTGGGGCATCAGGATCGTCACCCGGCCATTGGCATTGGTGAGACCGGTGATACCGAGCGGCGAGCCGTTGGGGTTCCGGGGATAGGTATCCGTGGGCCGGCCGTGGTGATCGAGGTAACGGATGGTCACGAGACGATGCTCGAGTGCCGCCTCGGCGCCCCGTGCATCGGAGAACGCCGCACGGCCCTCGCCGTGGGCGACGACGATGGGGAGCTTCGACCCTGCCATCCCCGCAAACAGCACCGAGGGCGAGGGGAGGACCTCGACCATGATGAGACGGGCCTCGAACTGCTCCGAAGTGTTGCGGGCGAAGCGCGGCCAGCCTGCGGCATCGGGGATCAGCTCGGTCAACTGCGAGAGCATCTGGCAGCCGTTGCAGACACCGAGGACGAAGCCGTCCGTGCGCCCCAGGAAGCGCGCGAACGCCTCTCGGGCGCGCTCGTGGTAGAGGATGGACTTGGCCCAGCCGCTGCCGGCCCCGAGCACATCGCCATAAGAGAAGCCACCGCAGGCGGCGAGCCCGCGGAACACCGAGAGATCGAGCCGGCCCTCGATGACATCGCTCATGTGTACGTCCACCGACTCGAAACCGGCGCGCTCGAAGGCTGCGGCCATCTCGATATGACCGTTCACGCCCTGCTCGCGGAGGATCGCGACGGCCGGGCGCGCCAGGCCCGCCAGGGCCGGTGCGCCCTCGCGAGGGTCGAAACAGGGCCTCACCGACAGCCCCGGATCGGTCACATCTAGAAGGCCCCGGTATTCCTCTTCGGCGCAGCGCGGGTGGTCCCGCATCGACTGCATGCGGTGGCTCAGCTCCGACCAGGCGCGCTGGAGATCGGAGAGCGGGAAGCCCGGGAGATCGCGCTCCCCGTGCCGCAGGCGGAGCCTCGGCTCGGCGATGGGTTCGCCGATCACGTGGACGTGGTTGCCGATGACGCCTTCGGCCCGGAAGGTCTCTAGCACCGCCGGGACATCATCCCGGCGGACCTGGACCACCGCGCCCAGCTCCTCGGAAAAGAGCGCGGCGAGCGGGTCCGGACCGAGCGCCTCCAGGTTCACGCAAAGGCCGGTGCGAGCCGAAAGCGCCATCTCCATGAGGGTGACGAAGAGCCCGCCGTCGGACCGATCGTGGTAGGCGAGGACGAGCCCCATCTCGTTCAGGAGCTGGACGACGCGGAAGAAAGACCCGAGGTCCTCGGGATGGTCCAGATCGGGAGGCTCGTCGCCGAGCTGGCCGTAGACCTGCGCAAGCGATGAACCGCCGAGCCTGTTCCGGCCGCGCCCGAGATCGATCAGGACCAGCACGGTATCCGGCTCGTGCATCGGCTCGGGAGTAAGCGAGCAGCGCACATCGGCGACCGGCGCGAAGGCCGAAACGACCAAGGTGAGCGGCGCCATCACGACCTTTTCGATATCTCTTTCCCGCCACACGGTGCGCATCGAGAGCGAGTCCTTGCCGACCGGGATGGCGATCCCGAGCGCGATGCAGAGCGTCGTCGCGGCCTCTATGCCATCGAAGAGCCGGGCGTCCTCCGCGGGATCACTAGCCGCCGCCATCCAGTTCGCGGACAGGAGCACATCGTCGAGCTTCAAGATCCGGGCAGCCGCGAGATTGGTCAGGGCCTCGCCCACCGCCATGCGCGCCGAGGCTGCGGCGTCGATCAAAGCGACGGGTGCGCGCTCCCCGATCGCCATGGTCTCGCCGGTGTAACCCCGGAACGAGCTGGCGGTCACGGCGCAGTCGGCCACCGCCTGCTGCCAGGGGCCGACCATCTGATCGCGGCATACGAGCCCCGAGACGCTGCGATCGCCGATGGTGATGAGAAACCGCTTGTCGGCGATCGCGGGCAGTCGCAAGAGCCGCTCGACGACCGCCTCAATAGAGAGGCGCGAGGTATCGAGCGCCGGCAGCGTCTTGCGCTCGCGTCTCGCCGCCTTGCGGAGCCTGGGGGGTCTTCCGAAGAGGACGTCCATGGGTAGCGCGATGGCCTCGCGATCGATAGTCTCGGTGTTGGGCTCACGGTCGAGCACGAGCAATCGGCGCTCGGCCGTAGCCTCGCCGATCGGGGCATGCGGGCAGCGCTCACGGGCGCAGATCGCGGCGAAGCTGCCGAGGGACTCGGGCGAGAGCGCCAGCACATAGCGCTCCTGGGCCTCGTTGCACCAGATCTCCAAGGGCGACAGGCCGGGATCGGCGCTTGGGATGGCGCGTAGCTCTATACGCCCACCGAGGCCGTTGCCCTGCAATAGCTCGGGCACGGTGTTCGAGAGGCCGCCGGCGCCCACATCATGGATCGACAGGATCGGGTTGTCCTCGCCCAGGGCCCAACAGGCGTCCAGGACCTCCTGGCAGCGGCGCTCGATCTCGGCGTTGTCGCGCTGCACCGAGGCGAAGTCCAGCCCCTCGTCGCCCGTGCCGGCACTCATCGACGAGGCCGCCCCGCCTCCGAGCCCGATGCGCATCGCCGGACCCCCGAGCACCACGATCACGGACCCCGGTGGGACCGGCCGCTTGTGGGTATGGCCCGGGCGGATGTTGCCTAGACCGCCCGCGAGCATGACCGGCTTGTGGTAGCCCCTGATGTAAGTCTCGCTGGGCAGCGCCAGCTCGAAGCTGCGGAAATACCCGGCGAGCGCCGGGCGTCCGAACTCGTTGTTGTAACCGGCGGCGCCGAGCGGCGCCTCCAGCATGATCTGGAGTGCCGAGGCCATGCGCGCCGGCCGCCCGTGGTCCTCTTCCCAGGGCTGGACGAAATCCGGGATCCGCAGGTTCGAGACCGAGAACCCGCAAAGCGCGGCCTTGGGTTTGGCGCCACGGCCGGTCGCGCCCTCGTCCCGGATCTCCCCACCCGAGCCCGTAGCCGCGCCGGGATAGGGCGAGATGGCGGTCGGGTGATTGTGGGTCTCGACCTTGGCGATGAGGTGCACCTCTTCTTCCGTGTAGCCATAGCACCCCGAGACCGGGAAGAAGCGGCTCGCGAGGTAACCGCGGCTCACCGTGGCATTGTCGTGGTAGGCCGAGAGGATGCGCCCCGGATGGGCGGCGTGGGTCTCCCGGATGTGCGCAAAGAGCGATCGTTCCTGCGGCACACCGTCCACCGTCCAGTCGGCGTTGAAGGTCTTGTGGCGGCAGTGCTCGGAGTTGAGCTGCGCGAACATCATGAGCTCGGCATCGCTGGGATCGCGCCCGAGCCCCCGATAGGCCGAGAAGAGATAGTCGATCTCGTCCGAGGACAGGGCGAGACCGAGCCGCGTGTTCGCGGCCACGAGGGCATCGCGCCCCTCGCGCATGAGGGCCACGCGCACGAGCGGCCCCGGCTCCGTCGGGACGAAAATCCTCTCGGCCTCTGCCGGGTCCAGCCACACCGCCTCGGTCATCCGATCGTGGAGCGGCGCGGCGAGGGCGAGCAGCGCTTCCGCGCTCGGCTGCACGCCGGTATCGACGACCCAGAGGGTCGCGCGTTCGACGCGCCGGACCTCGGCCAAGCCACAGTTGTGCAAAATGTCCGTGGCCTTGCTCGACCAGGGCGAGACGGTGCCGGGGCGCGGTGTCACGAGCAGGGTGGGCCGCCCATTGTGGGGCCCGAACGGCGCACCGAGGATTGCCGGCAACCGCTCCCGCGCAGTGGCCGACGGCTCGCCGTCAATGAGCGCGAGATACATCCACCTGGCCGCGAGCCCCGACACCCAGGCGGCGCGCTCGCGCAAGAGCGCGCGGCGCTTCTCCAACCGAAAGTCCGACAGGGCAGGCCCGCCGTCGAACCATTTCAAACGGTAAGGGGCGGGGGCGGAGTGGGGGGTCAAGGTCGTGGGTCTCGGGCTCAGGGCACGCAAGCTTAGCAACTTTGTCGGGCGTTTCGATAGTTGTCTGGCACCGTCCGAGCCTTTCGGTCAAGCCCGGCGGCCACGCGGTGGAACGTCAAAAAGCGACTTCCGCCCTTACGCGTTACGCGCGTTAAAAGGGTGCGCGGGGCACCGAATTCGCCAAGATCGTTGGTTGGAACCGTAAGCCCGGTTCCGACGAAACAGCGTTTAGCGCTTGCTCGCCAGCGTATACAGTAATATACGTTCATGGTTGACCTTGAGCGCATCGCCGGTTTTGACTGGGATGCGGCGAACTGGGCAAAGAGCATTGACAAACACGAGGTGACGTCCATCGAGGCAGAACAGGTGTTTACCAATGAGCCCCTGCTGGTAGTTGCCGACCCCCAGGCACACCGCCACGCGACACGCCCGGGCCATTCGGTGAAGCCGGATCGGTTGCCACACGATCTTGAATTGGTTATGCTTTTCCCTACGCCTCACCGTGCCCAGCCCAGAATGTTATGAACATCAGTCACTTCGAGTTTTCAGTGGTAGTGGTTGCCAACGACCACAACCCGACGATACTCAACCCCGACTTCCTGGAGCGGCAAGGGATCGTACAGGAGAGCTGGAGATGGAAGGTCGTGGGTCTGGCGATCACCACGCCACCGTTCGCTGCAGTGTCATACGATAGCGGCGTGACGGTTTCGGTCGAATCCCATAGGCTGCAGGTTACTGATAGCTCTACTCCCGGCAGCCCTCAGTCCAGCAAAGTAATGGATATCGCCCGGATGTACGTCGAGGTCCTACCGCACGTTCGCTACTCGGCCGTGGGCATCAATTTTCGTAGCATCGTTGAACACGCCGATGCAAATGCGTTCTTGAAGGCCCATTTCTTGAAATCCGGTGTATGGGATAGCGAGGCTCACCGGCTACAAACCGTGGGTCTCAAGCTTGTTTATCCGTTAGATGGAGGGCGGGTCATTTTAAGCCTGGACGGTGGAACTGTTAGCCAACTTCTGGAGGGAGAAAGCAAACAGCTATCTGGCATACTTATCCATGCAAACTTCCACCGCGAATGCCACGATTACCCCGGCAATGCCCAGGTGATGGAACACTTGGGTGATGCCGAGAAAGACTGGGCAGCCTACCAAAGCATCTTGTCAGACCTTTTGAACGTATGAGGATCGAAATTCCTAGAAGACGACATTCGAGCCAAAGCGCTGAGCACGATCGTTTCCAACCGTTGTTTATTAGCGCTGAAATATTACGAACCTATGCCAGGCGGAATGCGGTCTTCAGGTATGACGCAACCAGCACTGTTTCTACGATGTTTGGGCGGAATGTGATCTTCAGGCATGACGCAACCAGCACTGCTTCTACCATGTTTGGATGGGGTTTTGTCGAGGAACTCCGTACTGAAGATCGAGAACTCTGGGGCCAAGAGCATTGGGCGGGAACACCGCCTGAGCACCTGCGTTTTTATCTGGAGAGTTCGCTGCCTAGCCAATCGGAGCAACCATCTCCCCGGCAACTATCGGTGGCCGAGCTAATCCTCCACGTAAGAGAACAAGTTAAAGCCGAATTCGCCGAACGCCTCGCCAAGCGCTTGGACTACCTAGCCAAGATAAGTCAGGAGGGATTCCCCGAACAGGCCCCTATCGCGCCGGAATCCTTGCAAGATTTCGTTGCCTTCCTGGAGTCTACGTCAAAGCTGGTCTACCCGGGCGTCGTGCTTACCCCGTCCGGCAACATTCAGGCAGAATGGCGAAAGGGGAAGAACCGGCATTTCGCGGTCGAGTTCGTAGGAAACGGCGATGTGCACTTTGTGGTCTTTGCCCCGGACCCCAAGGATCCCTACAAGACGATTCGAGCGTCCGGGATGGCCACGGTGGCATCTCTGACGGATATCGTACGTCCTTACGGCGTTGACCACTGGGCGACACAATCCACACGCCGTGCAGGGTGATCGGATTCCCGATACCGACCACATCTCCCGCTATTGTGGTGGTGCGCAGGTTCACGAGGATGGCCACATAAGTGGGACCGCCTTCCGCCTGCGGGAGTCGGAGGAGTACCTATCGGTCAATTGGCTGGAGTACCTGGCGCTGGCTGATCGGTATTTCCAGATCGAGGAGATCCGAAGGGTACTCGCAGCGAAACTAAAGCTCGGATCACGGGCGCGGCTTGCAGTGCTGCACGCGGGTCGGCTCCGTGAGCATGTGGCTTCGGCCAGCCCCGACCGGAGGATGCTCGATATCCTCCATAAACCGGAGCCCCTGGATCCTTCGCATGCCGGCATCTTCGGTCTGCGCCGGGACGACACGCTGATTGCGGAGCTCATCGCGGAGGTTGTGCAGGACGTCTACCCTGCCAAGCCGTAAACAGGTATGTTGGCTTGTTGCGGACTGACCGCTGGACATAAGGCCAAAGATACTCGAAGCAAGGGAGGTAGATTCTATATAATGACTTCGGCGGGCGTTGGGTATCCCAAACCACCTGGAAGTAGTCCGGCTCCTCAAGAGCGATCTGCAGCGCCTCAAGGAGAAAAAGCCCGAGCTTGGTGTAAATATCGACGAGTACCTCATGGAGTACGTCGAGGGCGCCGCCAGGTAACGTGCGCTGTGCGCTGCGGTGGGCGCAACGGTGCGCACGGCGCACCCTACCGCTGCCGGTCCGATAGCCACCCAGGGATCGGCCCAAACGGGCTCTTAGCCCAACTTTCGCAACCGAGGCATGTAGAGGCATGAACTCCTTTATTATTCAATGGGTTGCTCACAAAGGTCTGTACTACATTTGAGCAGCTATTTTTGCGGTGATGCGTGGAGGTGGTTGTT
>JBOIDR010000169.1:0-6844 GCA_050740695.1 Gammaproteobacteria bacterium
ATGACGCCTTTGTCCTGGCGCGCCAATCCCGATGAGGAAACCACCGACTGGAGAGCCGTGCGCGGGAGAACCGCCCACACGGTTCGGAGGGAGGGGAGGGCTGAGTGGCCCTTCCCTACCCCTATCAAGCTAGCCCGGCTCGATCGGAACAGCCCTGAGCCGCAGATCGGGGATGCTCGCCAGGTTTCCGTCATTGCTGAACAACTCGGCATCGGCCACCATGGCGGTAGCTGCGATGATGGCGTCGGGAATCTTGGGTCGATGCCGGCGCCGCAACGCGATCGCCTGGTCACGGATCGGCTCGTCGATGGCCACGCGCTCGCAGACGGCAAGAAAGGCACGGATGCGTCGTTCTTCGTCGAGCCGCAAGTCCGGGAACGATAGCAGCTCGATTTCCGTGATGACGGAGACCCCGTATCGTCCATCCGGCAGCGCCATGGCGAGGCGACCATTGATGAGGTAGATGATCGCATTGGTGTCGAGCAGGAAATTCACTCCCACTCGGCCCTGATCCGACGCTGGTATTCCAGTCCGTCGATGCGGGAGAAGCTTGGGATCGTTCCCGCGAAGCGCATCAGCTCCTCGGCGTTCGAGCTCGAGGTAATACGGCCGGTGGTGTCCTCACTGATGGTGACCACGACCTCATGCGGACCGGGTGGTACCGTGTCCGGCAGTTGGATGACAAGCGTACGGTCTTCAGGGACCTCGAGTGTACGGGTAATCGTCACCATGGTCCGTTTCATCAAGTCACCGCTTTGCGCGGCTGATGGTACCGCCGTGAAGGAACACGTAGCGATCGACTTCGGACAGTTCTATTTGTTGCTAACATTGCAGGCCGGGATTGGGCGGGTGGTCCGCGACAACAAACGCTTCCACCAAGATGTCCTTAGCGCCGGGGGACCACGAGCATGAAGAGCGAGCTGGTAGTGGGCCTACACCCGGTCCGGCAGCGTTTGTCGGATGCCCCCGCGGACGCCCTGGAGCTGTGGGTCCTGGCCGGGCGCGAGGACCCGCGTCTCTGTGAGGTCCTGCAGCTCGCCGCGCGCGCCGGGCTCGCCACCCACTCCGTCTCGCGCCACACCCTGGACCGCCTCGCTTCGGGCGTCTGCCATCAGGGGGTCGTGCTGCGTTGCCGGCCGAGCGAGCGTCTGGACGAGCATGCCCTCCCCGAGGTACTGGCCGCCGCCGATGGCCCGCCCCTCCTCTTGGTCCTCGACGGCGTCGAGGATCCGCGCAACCTGGGGGCCTGCCTGCGTACGGCGGAGGCCGCCGGGGTTGCCGCGGTCATCGTGCCGCGGCATCGCGGGGTCGGGATCACCCCCGTGGCCGCCAAGGTCGCGAGCGGCGCGGCGGCGCGGGTGCCGCTCATCCAGGCCGGCAACCTCGCACGCGCCCTGCGCGGGCTGCGCGACGCCGGGGTGAGCATGATCGGCGCGACGGGCACCGCCGAGCAGTGTCTCTACGACAGGGACTTGACCGGCCCCGTGGCCATCGTGGTGGGCGGCGAGGGCCGCGGGCTCAGACGGCTGACGCGGGAGCTGTGTGATCACGAGGTTCGGATCCCGATGCGGGGCTCGATCGAGAGCCTCAACGTCTCGGTGGCGGCCGCGGTATGCCTTTTCGAAGCGGTCCGCCAGCGCCACGCTCGCATCGCCGTCCAGGGTAGCGCGGGCACGCGCACGCCGGCCCGGCGGGGCACCCCCGGAATGCTTTGAATCTTGCGCGCGGAAGGAGTAGTGTTGGCGTCGAAGCGATAAACGATTCTGGGGAAAACGATACTTTCAACCTTCGAGGGAGCACGCTATGGTCCTATCTCGCATCATCGCGACGTCCGTCGTGGCTGGCACGTTGCTATTTTCCGGCACCGCTCTGGCGCCGCCGCAGGAAGACGAGAACTGCTGGCGCAAGGTCGAGAACTACGATGTGCATTTCAGCATCTATCAGGCGGCCTTCGGGGACCGGCCGATGTGCCAGGAGGCCCCCGCGACCGGGGACACGGCCTTGACCCTGGACTTCACCGATCCCGCACTCCGTCAGATGCCGACCGAGGTGCGGGTCATCGAGGTCCCGTCGTGGGGCGCGGCCCAGGACCCCGAAGCCGACGCCGAAGGCAAGCCCGTCGGACAATTGCCGTCCAAGACCTATCCGAGCGGTACCGTGCTCCTGCAGCACAAGTTCAATGCGCCCGGTTACTTCGTGGAGATCGTCAGCATCCAGGACTCGACGGGCAAGAAACACGTCTTGCGCTATCCGTTTCAGCTCGGTCAGGGGTTCGGGCCCAATTGGTCTCTCGCCGAGTACGGAGCGGTGATCGGCTTCGTCGCGCTGGTCCTGGTCATCCTCCTCTGGCTACAGCGCCGCAACCGCCAGCGGGTGATCGAACTGTAGGGGACTCGACGGTAGGGGCGGTTCCGATGCCCTCCGACCCATCCCCCTACCGATTCGATTAGTCTTCGCCGAGTGCGGCGCGGCGGGAGCGCCAGACCATCGTGCGGGCTGTGACGCTGTTCCGTGTGCTGCTGGCGGCCCTGCTCAGTATCGGCTTTGCGCTCGCCCTGCTCGGCCTCTTCTATGCCACGGATCTGGCCTTCTCCGTGTGGGAGCGCCTGGCCGAGGCCCCGATCGTGCTGGTCGGGGTCTACGTGGCAATTGTCGCCTTGCTCGCGGCCGGGGTCGGGTACGTGCTCTGGCGGCTCCTGCGACGCCGTCCCGCGAATGAGCCACGTAAGAGATCCGACCGAGCGCCCTCCCCGCTCACCCCGGCCGAGTTGCATGCGCGCATGGCCAAGGCCGAGGCCCAAGGCGCCGACATCGGCTCGGCCCGCGCCGAGCTCGGCCGCCTCGCCGAGCACGGGGCCCGGCTCTCTATCGCACTCTTCGGCGAGGTGGGGAGCGGCAAGTCCTCGCTTGTCCAGACCCTCCTCCCCGGCTGCCGGGTGGACATCGATGCGCGCGCCGGGACCACCCGGGGCGTGACGCGTTACCGCTGGCATGCCCCGAACGGTGAGGAGGTCGTGCTAATCGACCTCCCCGGTTCCAACGATCCGGCGCGAGACCTGGACCCCACGGCCCGAGAGGAGGCCGTACGCGCCCACGCCGTGGTGTATCTCACCGATTCGGACCTGACCCGTGCACAGCACCGCGAGCTCGCGGCCCTGCTCACCCTCGGCAAGCCCGTCATCGTCGCCATCAACAAGATGGATTGGTACACCGAGCGCGATCGGGACACGCTGCGGGCGCGGATCGCGGAACGGACGCCGCGATGCGAGGTGGTCGTCCTGTCGGCGGGCGGCCAGAGAGAGGTCGTGCGCACTCGAGCGAACGGCCGGGAAGTCGTCTCGGTGGAGCCCGTGCCGCCGAACGTCGCGGAGTTGCTCGCGGCCTTGGCGCGCACCCTGGGCCAGGACCGCGCGGCGTTGCTCCGGGGCCGCGAGACCGTGGTGCTGGGGCTCGCAGCCCACAAGCTCGACGCCTCACTCGCCGCGCACCGCGGGACCCGCGCCGAGGAGATCGTGAGAGACTATGCACGCCAGGCGGTGGTCGGGGCCCTGGTGGCCGTGGCCCCGGGGACCGATCTGGTGATCCAGGGCTATCTCGCCGTGGGCATGGTGCGCTCCCTGTGCGAGGTCTACGAGGTCCAGAGTCCGGGGGTGGACATGACGCGTCTCCTCAGGCTCGCCACGAAACGGGCGCGCAAGGCCCTGCCGTTGGTGCTGGCGGTCGCGGGCAACGCCTTCAAGGCCTTTCCCGGATTCGGCACCGTGGCGGGCGGGACCTTGCACGCCGTGGGTTACGGTCTCATCTTCGAGAGCCTCGGGCACGCGGTGGCCGAGGGCCTGGCCCGCGAAGGGGATCTCGGGGAGCAGGCCACCTTGCAACGCTTCGAGGAGGACTTGAGTGGGGATCTGGCAACGCGTGCGGAACGCCTGGTCCGGCGGCTGGCCCTGGGGCCGGGAAAAGGCGGTGGCGGAGACCCCTGAGGGCGTGCGCGAGGACTCCCCGCTCGGCCGGGCGCGCGACAGCCTGCGTGCGCTGGTCGAGGACCCCAAGTTACCGGCGGCGGTGCGCGACGGCCTGTCGGAGGAGCTGGGTCACGTCCAGGCCATGCTCGAGCGGCTCGAAGAGGGCCACATCCACATCGCGCTCTTCGGACGCGTCGGGGTCGGAAAATCGGCCCTCATCAATGCACTGCTTCGCGAGCGACGGTTCTCGACCAGCCCGCTGCACGGCGAGACACGCGCCCCGCAATCCGCCCGCTGGGAGGAACGACAGGCGCGCGAACGGGGCGCCGGGGGCGTGTTCCTGATCGACACCCCCGGCATCGACGACATCGACGGCGAGGCTCGCGAGCACATGGCGCGCGAGGTCGGCCGCAGAGCCGATCTGGTGCTGTTCGTGGTCGATGGCGACACCTCCGCCACGGAGATCCAGGCGCTCAGGGTGCTTGCCGAGGAGCACAAACCGCTGCTACTGGTCTTCAACAAGGTCGACCGCTACACAGAGACCGAACGCGCCGTTTTGGTCGAGGCGCTCACCCTCCGCTGCCGGGGACTCGTGAGACCCGATCGGATCGTCTGCAGTGCCGCCGAGCCGGGTCCACGCATCTACATCGAGATCGACGCATCCGGTCACGAGACCGAGGCGCTACGGCGCGCCGATCCGCAAGTGCAGGCCCTGCGCGAGGCGCTGTGGGCCATCCTGGAAAACGAGGGGAAAGCGCTGGCGGCGCTCAACGCGACGCTCTTCGCGGGTGAGGTCTCGGACACGATCAGCACCCGGATGTTGGTGATCCGGCGCGAAGTGGCCGCCGCCGTGATCCGCAGCTACTGTCTGGTTAAAGGGGTGGTCGTGGGCCTCAACCCCATCCCGATCTCGGATCTGCTAGCGGCCGGGGCCGCGGACGTGGGCCTGGTCCTGCACCTCGCGCGGATCTATGGCTTGCCCATGGGCAAGGCGGAGGCCGGCCGGCTCATCGCCACCATCGCGGCGCAGATGGCACTGGTGATGGGCACGGTGTGGGCCGTGCATTTCGTCGCCTCTGCGATCAAAGGCGGCACGGCCGGGCTCTCGACCTTGGTCACCGGCGCCACCCAGGGGGCCGTCGCCTACTATTCGGCGCTCGTGGTCGGACGGGCGGCGCAGCGCTATCTCGCGCAGGGGCGGTCTTGGGGACCGCTCGGGCCCAAGCGCGTCGTCCAGGAGATCCTCGACGGACTCGATCGGGACTCGCTGCTCACCGAGGCGCGCGAGAAGATCTCGGCCCGGCTGCGCGGTTCTTCGTTCGCCTGAGGGGGCGGTCGAGAGGTGCCGGGGCCATGGCGGGGCGCCGCGGGCGTCGAGCGGCGCGGGTTCCGCCCATGGGTTCCATCTAGGATTCAATTGGGGTATTGTATGCTGTGGGAACGTACTGGTTATACGCTGCGTAACCGGCCCACGTTGCCACGGTAAGCTTTACAAGGCTAAATAGTCGGGGGTTGTGCGCAAGCCCGGCCGGGAAGGCAATCGCCTCCCCTGTCGAACCCTATAACTAAATCGAAGGAGGTAACCATGCCTGACGGTACCATGTGGGTGTTGTTCATTTTGTCCCTCGTCTGCTTCGGCACTCTGATCGTGCTCAATCTACCATCTAAGAAATAACAATTACCTGAGGGGGCCTCGGCCCCCGATTTGACGCGCGGGTCTACCTGCGGCGCCAGCCGCGGGTTGCCCGCGTCGTTTTATGTGTCTGTTCCTATGTCGTTTTATGTGTCTGTTCCTATATAGGGGCGGTCCTGGGCGGTCCGCGTAGCCCGGTACGGCCCCATGCGTGAGATCCTGCTGTCCGCGCTCGGGGCGGCCTTCGCGGTGTGGGCGATCCTGGTCGCGGCCATGTCCTTGTTCCAGTCCTCCTTCATCTTCTTTCCGTCCCGAGAGATCATGGCCACGCCAACCCAGGCGGGACTGGTCTACGAGCCGATCGAGGTCCGGGCGGAGGACGGAGTGCGACTCTCGGGTTGGTATGTCCCGGCGACCGAGGCCCGGTTGACCGTGCTGTTCCTGCACGGCAACGCCGGCAACATCTCCCATCGGCTGATGGCCCTGCACGTCTTGCACGGCCTCGGGCTCGCGGTGCTCATAGTCGATTACCGCGGCTACGGCGAAAGCTCCGGCAGCCCCTCCGAAGAGGGCAGCTATCGCGATGCCCTGGCCGCCTGGGCATATCTGACCACGACGCGCGGCATTGCGGCCGATCGCGTCGTGCTGTTCGGGGAGTCCCTGGGCGGGGCGGTGGCCACCTGGCTCGCGACCCGCGCACATCCCGCGGGACTCATCCTAGAATCGACCTTCACGAGCATGCACGAGCTGGCCGGCCATGTCTATCCATGGTTTCCCGTGCGCCTCTTGCTACGCGTCGATTACCCGACGATCGAGCGGCTCTCCCGGGTGCGCTGTCCCGTGCTCGTGATCCACAGCCCGGATGACGAGATCGTGCCCTATGAGCACGGGGAACGCCTGTTCGCGGCGGCCCCCGGCCACAAGCAGTTCGTCAAGCGCCAGGGGGGGCACAACGACGCCTTCCTGGCGGGGACGGCGGTACTGGCAGCGGGCATCGAACGCTTCATCAGGAGTATCCAGGCCGGTGGCCCGGATCGGGATCACAAGGACCGGGGCAATGGCTTGGATCGCGTCCGGGCATCGCAATGAGCCAGGTCGTCAAAAACACCATCGGGCTCCTCCAGTTGTAGAGTCGAGATGTGGCGCGGTGGTTTAGGTCTGGCCTATCTGTTCCCGGCCCTTTCGTATGCCGGTGCCTCATTAGCCACGCCATGCTCCGTTTCCACATCCCGCTCATCGAACTGGACAA
>JBOIDR010000170.1:0-6779 GCA_050740695.1 Gammaproteobacteria bacterium
CTAAATAGATACCTTCAAAACAACAATGAACAACACCGCCCCATCCGACATTCCTGTATATCCGTACTACGAGTGTTCAACTAACGCTGGAACTTGGGTGTTCAATTAACGGTGGAACTTTGCCCGTAATCCGTTGCATCAGCATCGATCAAGCGGCGATTGCAGGCCGAGATAGGCATTCCAATAGAGGTTTGATTGAACGAAGTGCTAGAGTGAGTCATCAGGCAGCGCGTTCGGATCGGCGATGGATGGATTGAAATAGCCGCCGTCTTGCCTCTAAGCCATGAGCCTGTGTTTACGAATTGCTTGCCGTAAAGGCTCCAGGTCGATCTCCCTGACCTCTACTGGTGACGCCCAACGAGTGCAGTAACCGGCGCCGGCCACAAGAGCTACCGCGAAGCGCGCGTTTCCCACGGCGTCCGGTTGACCGCATTGTTGGCGGATCTACTCACCTATTGGAATCATACGAGACTATCCGGATCGAATCGGTCCGGATCAAAGCTTGGCGCCGGGTAGCGCGGGACCATACCTTCCAACACATTGCGAATAAGCTCACTTACAAACCATGGTGCGGAACCACTTGTGCTCGGCGGGCACGACATACCACGGCGCATATTTTCTGGAGCAGCGGCGCAGTACCTTCTCATACGCTTCCATGTAGTGGTTCCAGAAGGCCCTCTCCTTGAGATCATCGGGATTGAACTTCCAGTGCTTGGAGGGCGTCTTGAGCCGATCCCGGAACTGCTCCAGCTGGTATTCGGGCGAGATGTGCAGCATGACCTTCAAGATCCGCGTGCCGTGGTCGACCAGCAGCCGCTCGAAATGGTTGATATGCGCGTAGCGTTTTTCGATCAGCGTGACGGGTGCCAACCCTTTGACCTTGGCGATGAGGACGTCCTCGTAATGGGAGCGGTTGAATATACCGATCATGCCCTTGGGAG
Source organism: Gammaproteobacteria bacterium (assembly GCA_050740695.1). Taxonomy (GTDB): domain Bacteria; phylum Pseudomonadota; class Gammaproteobacteria; order JACCXJ01; family JACCXJ01; genus JACCXJ01. Next base: position 942 of record JBOIDR010000170.1, read on the forward strand.
GGGCGTGCAGATGGACCCGCCAGAGAAAATCGTGGGGCCGTTCCAATGTGCTGGGGGCCTTGAAGTTGGTGACCGCGCACCCTTGCGGATTGATCCCGTCGGTCACCGCTTCGATGGTGCTGTCCTTGCCGGCCGCATCCATGGCCTGAAAGACGATTAGCAAAGCCCGCTCGCCTTCAGCGTAAAGGCGTTCCTGGAGCTCGTCCAGGGCCACTAGATTCTCTTTGAGCCGCGCTTTGGCCGCGGCCTTGTCCCAGTCCTGCACATCGTCGGGCCGGATCGCCTTGAATGAAAAGGGGGACCTGCTAGATACGCGATACTCGTCAAGGTCGAGCTTGGGGTAATCGGTCATTTAAGCATGAAACGACGGACCATTGCGAGGTACCAAGTATCCTCGATTGGCGATCCGCGCCCCTACTTCATTTAAATGTTTTGGCAGGCATAACCCCGGCTTCCTCGCTACCTTTGTATGGAGCCCCGAGAGGGAATCGAACCCCCAATTGCTGATTACAAATCAGCGGTTATGCCGTTTAACTATCGGGGCTGCCTGGGCTCCTGCCATTCTAGGGTGGGTTGCCCCCGAGGGCAATCGTGTCGCAGCCGACCGAGACCACCTGGGGCCCGTTCGAAAGCGCTGCCTTGGTCCGGTCCAAGACCTCTTGGCGAGCCGCGACGACGTCGAGCCAGTACACCTCACGAGTCCGGTGGCGTTCTTGGACCGCGGGACGAAACCCCTGCCGCTCCAATGCCGATACGCGCGCCTTCATCGAGCTCGGGGTATTGTAGAGTCCGAGCGAGATGGCGTTCTTCGGGTCTCCGGTACGGTCCAGCAGAAAATCCTCCACGCCCTTGGCGGCCAGCTCCGCGAGCCGGGTTTTGGCCAGCTCCGCGGAACCCTGGTTGTCCAGATATATCCAGTAACGGGTGACCACCTCCTCCTCGCTGCGCCGACGGATCTGCGTGCCGGGGCCTTCGAATCGCTGGCGGACCTTATCCGCCTCTTCAGCTTTCGCAAACGCCCCTATCGAGGCGCAGGCCCGAGGTAGCGCCTCGGGCGAGATTACATTCGGCTCTTGGGCATTCGACTCTTGGGCGTTGGGCTCCTGGGCCTGCGGCGCCGGGCTTTCCGGCTGTGGGCCCGTCGGTTCAGCAACCGGTGCCGGTGGCGCCGGCTCGCTGGGCCCACCACCCGCGGCTGTGGGCGGCGGGGCCGACGCCGTGGCGTCCCCTTCCGCGGGCGGGCTAAGGGAGGCGCCCGGTGCGGCGCGCAAGGGCGGCGGCTCGGGACGCTCTTGCACCAGGGTGAGGGTCGCGGTACCGGCCGGGAACGTGACGTCGGGGGATCGCCCTGCGAGGACGGCTTCGCGTAAGTGGTGATTGTACTCGAAGCCGAAATAGACCACGTTGAGGACCAGAAGACCCACGCACCACCATTTCATGGTTCGCCTCCTGCCCAGATCGCGAGTCCCTGCAGGACCATGTCCGGCAAGAGCGCCGGGGTGTGCTGCACGAGCGCTGCGATCTCTCCGGCCGTCCCGCCGGTCAGGACGCACGATACCTGACCGTAGCGCTCCTGGAGCGCCGTTGCAACCCGGTCGATGCACGCCGCGATGGCGCAGGCGCTGCCCGAGGCGATCCCATCCTCGGTGCTGCGCGGGAGGGGCAGGATGCGGCCGCCCTGCACGGCGGCGAGCCCCGTTGCGGCGTGCGCGAGCGAACGCCGCATGAGCGCGAGGCCCGGTAGGATGAACCCGCCGAGATGCCGACCCCGATCGGACAAGGCATCCACCGTGACCGCCGTCCCACAGTCGGCGATGCACACCGCCCCCTGGGATCTCCGCCAGCCGGCGAGCATCGCGAGCCACCGGTCCACACCGAGCTGGCGCGGTCGCTCGTAGCCGTTTTCGACCCCGAAGGCCTCGTTCCCGCAGGTAGCGAAGGTCGGGACCAGGCCCCAGGTCTCCTGGGCCCAGCGCGAAGAGCGGGCGCCGAGGAGCGGGCCGCCGACATTCGAGATCAGCACCCGCTCGGGTCGCGGGAGAAGCGCCCAATGCGCCGCCAGGACCGCTTCCAGATCGTCGGTTCCGGCGCACTGGACTGGGCCGAGGGTCGCCAGCCGATCATCGTATGGGCACCACTTGATGCGGCTGTTCCCGATATCGACGAGCAGCATCACGGCCCCAGCCTCAGGCTTACCTCTCCGGAATGGAAACGCAGCATGGTGTGTCCCACCGCGACGATCAGGGCGCCGCTGGGATCGAGTCGGCATGCTTCACCGGTGACGACACCCTGCGATGACAGCACGCGGACCGGTCTGCCGACGACCAGGTCGTATGCCGCCCATTCCGCTCGCAACGTATCGAATCCATGCTCCTCGATGGCGTGCAAGGCCTCCCAGACCTCGGAGATCACGCTGGCCGCAAGGGCGTTGCGCGATACCTCTCGCCCCAAGGCGGTTCTGATATCGATGTGCGCTTGTCCAGGATCGCCCGGAGGATCCCCAGAAATAGATAAAAAAGGTGGCCACGCCATGTTGATGCCTATCCCGACGACGGCGATCCACCCACCGGACGGTGTCACCCGTGTCTCCACCAGGATCCCGCCGAGCTTGCGGTCGTAACACAGGATGTCATTGGGCCACTTGAGGCCGGCGGCGACGAGGCCGGTACGCCGGATCGCGCGCACCGCCCCGATGCCGGCGGCGATCCCGAGGCAAGCGGGAGGCATGGACATCGGGTCCAGACGAAAGCCCAGGGACAGGCACAGCCCGGCCCCCCACGGCATCGACCAAGGACGGCCCCGCCGTCCCCGGCCGGCACGCTGATGCTCGGCCAGGCACAGGTGGCCGTCTATCGCTTGTTCGCGGGCCCGGTCCAGGAGCACCTGGTTGGTCGAGGTGAGATCGGCATGACAGTCGAGACGGCGGTGCCAGGCGCGCGTGCGCGACTCCAGCTCCGCGCGGATGCGCTCGGCGTCGAGGCGCTCGAACCCCGGCGCCAGCCGTGGCGAGTCGTGGTCCGTACCGGCGAGCGGCAGACCTTCGATCTGCCAGCGCGTCAGAAGATCCGCGATGACCGCCGTCGACACCGAGAGCCGCTGCGCCAGCTCCGGGAGCGTGGACGCCGGCTCCTTCCCGAGCAGCCGGAACAGGGCGTTCGGTACGTCTTCGTCCGGCCCCATATCGTGCTGCCCCTTAATTTGTGAAACAGGGGACTACTCGCCGGCCGTGTTGTCCGCTCCCGGCGCCGGACCGTGCGCCACGGGACGCCCTGGATCAGTGCACCACTCGCTCCAAGAGCCCGCGTAGAGCCTTGCTGCGGACAGCCCGGCATGCGCCACCGCGACGAGGTTGTGGCAGGCCGTGACCCCGGAGCCGCAGTAGAACACGGCCTCCCGGGAAGGGGTCTCTGCGAGGAGTCGCTCGATCCGGGCACGCAATTTCGCGGGGGCCAGAAACCGCCCCTGCGCATCGAGGTTCTCCTTCCAGCAGTAGTTGATCGCGCCGGGGATATGACCGGCAACCGGATCTAAGGGCTCGACCTCGCCCCGATACCGGGCAGGGTCTCGCGAGTCGATCAGAAGCGGGGCATCGGAGACCTGATCGATGCGCACCAGCCACTCCCTACGGGGTGCGCCTAGAAACACACGCGCTGCTGTACGCTCTTCACCGGTGGCGGTAGGTAAGCCCAAGGCCTCCCAGGCGTTCCAACCGCCGTCCAGGAGTGCCACCGCCCCGTGCCCCATATAGCGCAGCAACCACCAGAGTCGCGCCGCCATCGCCCCTCCGGTGTCATCGTAAGCCACGACCTGCCGCGAATCGTCGATACCGAGCCGCCCCAGGGTCACCTGCAGGGCCTCTGCAGCGGGCAGCGGGTGGCGTCCCCCGGTGATCACCGGCGGGCCGCAGAGGTCGCGGTCGAGGTGTGCGTAGGCCGCCCCCGCGATGTGGCGGTGGCGATAGGCCCGCCCTCCTGCCTCGGGATCGGCGAGGTCGAAGCGGCAATCGACGACCACCCAGCCCGGATCGCCCACATACCGTCCTAAGGTGTCGCAGGTGACGATAGACTGGTATGGAGTGGGGGATCGATCCATGGTCGGGATGTCACCGGAAGAGAACTATGTGTGCTGGCGCACCGATAAGGATTTCATCTGGCATTACACTGAGCTTTAGAGCCGCTATATATGGTCTCCAGGGCACGCTTGTTGCATGCAAATGTTTGTATAGGCCATTGAGTCATTATACGCTCCTCCCAGGGGACGCTCTGAAGCCCACCCGGCGTCTCCATTGCCGTGATGCCTGATACTACGTCCTTGATGAAGCGCGAGCCCTCCGGGACGCGGCGGGAATGGTCCATGCCGCGGTTTCTTAGATCCCTTAGATCTTGTCTGCTACCTGGCCTGATCGGGGCGGCGACGCTGTCATCATGCTCCGACTACTACGCCCAGTCCGTGACCGGGCAACTCGCGCTGCTGGCGAGCCGCACGTCGATCGACGCCGTGGTCGGGGACCCCCGCACCCCCAGGGCGGTCCGGGATAAATTGGCATTGATACTGGCGCTACGCCGGTTCGCGAGCCAGGCGCTCGGCCTCCGGCACAACGGCAGCTATTCGACCTATGTGCACGTCAATCGCCGTTACGTGGCGTGGAACGTATTCGCCACCCCGGAGTTCTCCCTGGAGCCCTTGAACTGGTGTTTCCCGGTGGCTGGATGCCTGAGCTACCATGGCTACTTCTCCGAGTGGCGGGCCCGATACTCCGCGGGGTTTCTCTCGAACGAAGGCAACGATGTATACGTCGGGGGAGTGGTGGCTTACTCCACCCTGGGCTGGTTCGAGGACCCGGTAACCAGCGCCATGCTGCGTTGGAGCGATCTGGGGCTCGCCGAGCTCATGTTCCACGAGCTTGCCCACCAGACGGTTTACGCCCCCGGCGACACCGCCTTCAATGAGGCGTTCGCCACCACGGTGTCTTTCGAAGGTGTGCGCCACTGGCTGAAACGTGCCGGAAGGCGCAACGCACTGGAGGCTTTCGAGGCCGAGCAGAGGCACAGGGACGAGTTTGCCACTCTGGTCCTCGGGACGCGCGGTAAACTGCAGCGACTTTACGCCTCGAATCGAAATGTCTTCGAAAAGCGTTCGGAAAAAGTCAGGATCTTCAGCGAGTTGAAGGAAGCCTATCGGGCGTTGCGCGCAACCTGGGGAGGCTACGAGGGTTATGACGCCTGGATGAGCCATGGACTCAACAACGCCAAACTGTCGTCGCTGGTCACCTACAGGGAGCACGTTCGGGCCCTCGAGAACCTGTTCGACGCAGTGAACGGGCGCTTTGCAACGTTTCACGGCGTGGCCCGCGATATTGCACGGCTCGATCCGTGGGTGCGCAAGTCCTGCCTGGCTGCGCTCGCGAAACGGGGCGCCGGCTTCAGTGAAAGCTGCCATCTCAGAATGAGCGTCCGCCACCCTCCCAGCCAACCCGTGATCGGCGCCCCCGCGCCAGCGGGGGTCCGGTGGACCTCCTAGCCCGGATTTCCCGTGCGCCGTGCAAAGGCACGGTCTTTCAGCGGGTGCGAATCCCGCCCGGCAACTTTTGCTCCAGCCGGTAGCAATCGGAGCAGTCGTGGAGGTAACGAAGCGGCTGAAGCCTTCGGTGTAGAGGGTCATGTTAGATGACTTGGCGAGTATGCAGGCCGTAACGTGACCCTATCGTTGCCTAAATTGTCGCTTACTTGGGGATCTCAGGCGGCTTGCAGTGCCTCTAGATAATGCAACAATTCCTTTTGGACCGCCGGATTGGCAGACATACTGAGGGTGAGCTGCCCCTGAGGCCGAATGAGGCGG
>JBOIDR010000171.1:0-6697 GCA_050740695.1 Gammaproteobacteria bacterium
ATGGCCAGAGCGGATATCCCGCTCACCGACAGGCCGGATATATACCTGCAGTCTTCCTTATTTCCTTACAAGCCATCATCGTTTCCTCCCTTGCAAACCGGGTGGAGTCCATATATACGCTTGCTCACCGGCCGTCCAGAGGCGCCGCTCGATGCCCAGCCCATCGAGCGTCCCGACGAAGCCGAAGCTGCGCATGGCCACGCCGATGGACCCGACCAGGCTGGCCTTGTCGGCGAAGATCCGGTTGGCCGCGACGGCGATGTAGTAACCGCCCGACGCGCACACGTCCGTGATCACGGCGTAAACCAGCAGGCCGCGAGCGGATGCGGCGGTTCTCCCCGAGAACGCCGCGAGTTTTCAGCACCCGATTAGGCGGACGGACCGCTACCAACCGCCTATTGTCGTTCGGCTATCATCGTTGTAACGTCCACGCAAATCTCTCGTCGAACGGGCGGATCTGTTCTCTCATAACACCGCCCGGTTAGCGGCGTACGGCCCATGGCTGGTACTCGTTCCCGTGCCCGCTCCGCCCCCATTCCTCTTCGCCCGCATGTCAATCGCCGTGACTGGACCAGCCGGTGGGCCAGAAGAAGACGATGGGCCTGGCCTTCAATTCGATGCCTACGAGAAGTTGTCCGGCGAAGTGCTCGATGAGTGGGCGCGCCCTCAGGCGCAGCCGCCTCTTGATGGTCTCGGCGAGCTCGGTCGATTGGGTCACGCGCACCCCGACCGGCATCGCGACGGCGAACTGCACCGAGCCCTTGGCGGGGATCGGTGGGCCCGACAACCGCACATCCACGCCGTGCTCGCGGAGGATCTCGACCAGCACCCGTCCGAGATGGGCATAGTCGTGCGGCGCGCCCCTGCCCTGGGCCGGGGCGGCTACCGGCAGCGCGCTCGAGACCACCCCCGCCGCCTGGCCGATCAGGCACCGCAGTCGCCGCTGTCCCAGATCGAGGCGCGCGGCCTCGAAGGCCTGCTCCTCACAGCCGGGACTGAAGGAGACGAGGGTGAAATCTACGTGACTGTCTCGCGTCCGAGCGCCCTCTGCGAGCAGACGGTAGAGACTCGCGTACCCGAGGCCGTTTCCATCACGTTCCGGAGTCAGCCGGAGGGCGAAGGCGAGTCGGGCCTTGTGGCTCGGAAGCCGAAACAGGGCCTCGGGGATGTGGGTGACGCAGACGGCATCGGACCACCCGGGCTCACGCAATTCGAGCTCCGCGGGTGCCGGGCCTTTTGAAAACATCCCGGGTTCGGGAAGCCGACCCGTGGTCTGATAGGTGTGCCACAGACGCTCCGCGATCCAGGCGCACAGGTTGCGAACCGCCACCCACAACTGGCACACCTGGAACGACAGCGGATGGAGCTCGGCCTGACACTGTCTCAACGCGGGCCCGACGGAATGAAGGTAGGCGTCCTCCACCAACCGCGCCTGCCAGCGGGCCGGATCGAGGTCTTCGTCGGCCAACATCGCGATCGAACCGCCGCGTCCGGATTCGCCGGCGAGGCGATCCAGGACCCCGTGAAACAGACGGGTGAGCAACTCGGTCGAGGGCGCCGGGCGATCGCCGATCGATGCGGAGGGCGGCGCCTCGGACAACATCTCGCGCACCTGCGCCATACTGATATAGACCGCCACAGGTAATCCTAGTCCGATCTTGGGCCTAGTCGCCCCCGGCCTCGAAGATCACCGCCGGCGGTCCGTGCAAGAGGCCGAAGCGATCCGAATAGCGCGACACGCAGGCCTGGATCTCGGCCTCGCTGCGCGACAATTGCTCCGCCGCCTCGCAGAGCGGCACGACCCGATGGTCTTGGAGAAATTCCAGGAGATCGTCGTAGAGCGCATCGCGGGAGCCCTGCCGGCGAGTGGGGAACAGGGCCTGCACCAGGTCGTGCAAGGGCTCGGGCAGGTGGGTCGCGAACCAATGTTCGGCCTCCGCGGCGGTGATGACGTCGCCGCGCTTGGCGAGATCGCCGGCCTTGGCATCGGACAGGAGGCTGCTGAAGGCCTCCAGGGCGGTGAGCTCGCTTGCCGAGGGGCGTAGCAGGGGTACATCCCGCTCTGCCAGCGCATCCAGGTGTTCCCGCGCCTTCTTGGCATAGCGCGAGATGGGGAGCCGCTCGTCCCGGACCAGCACCAATTGCGGTAAGCGCCCGTGCTCCACCAGTTCCCGGAGCTTCGAGAGCTTGCCGGTGAACTGGTTGCCTGCCTGATTGCAAAAACCCAGGTGGCAGTGTCCGGTGGGCGTGTCGAATATCACGTCCACGCATCTCAGATCATGGTCCACGAGCTGCCTGCCGCGACCGAGGACCCGCATGAGCAGCGGCAGGCCGTGGGCCAGGATGCCGTCGCTCTGCTCCGGTTGGTTATTCTGCAGGGCCTGCTCCAGCTCGAGCTGGTATTGCACGGCCAGAAACTCCTCCAAGCTGGTGACCGGCCGTGCCTGGCCTCGGTACCATTTCTCGAACTCGTCATCGCAGAAGGACAGGAGCTGGCGCGGGGTGCATGCGGAGGTCGACTGCAGGAATTCCATAAGGCGGCTCGGCTTGAGCGGCCAGACCCGGTTCGCCCGTTGGGACCGGCGCATGTCGGCCAGGACCGGCGAGGCATCGACCCTTGCCAGGACCAATCGTTCCGCCTCGTCATGAGAGAGCGGTTTCAACAGGCCCTCTTTTTCGGCCAACCGATCCATGTCGGCGCCGCGGATGATGTGGTCCAGCTCGTCGAGAAACGCGGTCTGCACGCAGGAAATGATCAAGGTATTGCGGGTCTTGTCGCGCAGGGCACTGGCCATCTTGCCGAAGGCGTACAAGCCCTCCCGATCGTCCGGTGAGGTCTGCAGCGCCTCCAGTTGGTCGAAGCACAAGACCAGCGGTACGCTGGAGTCCGCGAGGCGGCTGAACGCGCACACGAGATCGAGGGCCTGCTCTTCGGGGTCCTCATCCTCGGCCGGCTGGACGAGCCCCAGATCCCGGATGGCGGCATCGGGCAGGACGCCGTCGTGGAGCCAGTCGCGCACGTCGCGCCGGTATCGGCCGAGCGCCAAATGGCGGAGCGCAGTGGCCAGATTGCGCCCGAGCGTCGCCTGTTCGTCCATGTGCTCGATGAGTCCCTCCACCTCGCGGGTGGCCCGGGATATCTCCTCCGGGGGACCGAACGGCCAATACCAACGCGTTCTGGGCGGCTGGCGCACGCACTGCCACACACGCTGCGCCTTCTTACGGTCCTTCAAGTACTGCGATAGGCGGTAGAGCAGGAGCTGCTCGAGCTGCGACATCCCGAGGCGTGTGGGGCGAAAGAGATCGGTCGTGAGGGTGCGGCGCAGATGCCGGCACAGCATGCGGGCACCGGCACGCAGTCGCACCGCGATGAACAGCACCGTCGGGGGCACCGGTAAGGTGACGGTGGATCCGGAGTCGGGCGGGGTACCGGTCAGCGAGGTGCGAAAGCGCGCCAGGAGATGGGTCTTGCCGCTACCGGGCAGGCCGTGCAAGAGCACGGAGCGGCTCCCGCCCGATTGCCGGACCTGCTCCAGCACCGCGCCACACAGATCATAGACGTTGGCATGGATCACGGGGACATCGGACTGCGCCGGCTGCCAGGCATCGGTCACGATCGAGTGCGCGAAGGGATTGCTCAGGTCCATAATGATCTCTCATTCGCGCAGCGACACGCCGTTGTAGTAATTCCCCTGACCGTCGACCACCATGCCCGCGCGTTCGGCGGGACTGAGGCTGGCCGGAAAGTCATGCCGGTACAACCATACCCGCTCGCTGCGAGCCAGCCCACCGAGCGCGGCGTCGAATGCCACCTTGTCGGGGCAGCGCTCGCCGATCGCCTCTCTGAGGTCCCGGACCGCGACCAGGCCGCCGTGACACCGGGCGCGGCTGAGCCCCCGCAGTACCTCCAGGATGTGGTCTTCGAGCATACTCCCCGTCAGGCTCTGCGACTCGGAGCAGGGTCCGGGGCCGGTACTTGGAGCGTTCGGAGGGCCGTGGCCCGGCCCGCCGAACAGCGGATGCCCCAGGAGGAGCTCACGGGTGGCCGCATAGCTCCGCACCGTCGCGATCCCGATCGCTTCCAAGCGTACCACTTCGCGATCGAGGCCCTGCAGGAAACCCGCGACGCACCTCTGCAGAGAGTCCTTGGGATCGGGCGGGACCGCGCTGAATCGGCTCGTACGCTCTCGAGGGCGGCCCGGCAGCCGGTGCGCGCGCCCCTCCCCCACCAGGTGCTCCAACAGGCGCATCACACCGGCCAGCGGGTAGGCGGGGATGCGCGCGGCCACATGCTTATGTAGTCCCACAGCGGTCAGGGGCTTGTGGGCCAGTTGCCGTGCCATCAGTGCTTGCGCGTAGGCATCATCGTCCCCCCACCAATACCGGGGATCCTGCGCGGATCCGTACCGAAACGCCCGCCCCAGAGCCATCTCGCCTTCCAGGAGCGCCGCGATATCCCCCTTGGTAAGGGCATAGCGGCTTCGCAGCCGCACGCCGATCTGGCGGGCGGAGAGCGGATCGAGGGCTTTTTCGAGCACCTCTCTCACGGCCACAGCCACCTCGGAGTCGGGACCCGGCTCTGTGATCATGGCGAACCGGGACCCTGATCCGGGCGGGGTTCGGCTCCGAACGCGCAGACGATTCACGGTACTTTAACTACGGCTTGGCGATGAAGGTCTGAATAAGATCACAGACCACGATGCAGACGTCAATGAGCGAGGAGACGCGCCTGCCTGCACCTGAAGGCGCCTGCCGGTCGCGGCGTCCCGGGCGGTGCGGGGGGCCCGGTCGCTCAAGAATTTCGGTAGTTCGCCACATGCTCTAGCCCACGAGGGCCGGCGCCGGGGTTTGGGCGCCGGCAGCTCGTTCCGGGCGCTGCAGGCTATACTTCGCCCTTGGCCCGGGAGCAAACGCCCACCTCATCCCCAGTGTGCCTCCGGCCAGCACGCCCTGGTAGCTCAGGTGGATAGAGCGTCCGCCTCCTAAGCGGGAGGTCGCCGGTTCGAGTCCGGCCCAGGGCGCCACATCGACATCCAAGGGAATCCAACAGCATCCACAAGCCCGCGTAACTGCGGGCTTTTTTGTGTACGCAGCGTCTAAGTCTGTGCCATAGCCTCCATTGACATCCGACGGTAGCTGACGGTGGCGGCGGGCTGTACCTGCTCGCCAACCCAAACGGGTCTCGCTGGTGGCGCTTTGACTACCGCCTTGCCGGTAAGCGCCGCACCCTGTCCATGGGTGTCTACCCGATCGTGGGCTTGAAGCAGGCCCGCGACAAGCGCGACGCGGCCCGCAAGCAACTGGCGGCGGGCATCGACCCCGGCCTGGCCCGGAAGGCCGAGAGGTCGGCGGACGCGGACAGCTTCGAGGCGGTCGCGCGGGAGTGGTTCGCGAAGTACGCCCCGCGCTGGGCGCCGGGGCACGCCAGCAAGATCATTGGGCGCTTTGAGGCTGCAGATCTCCGTGGTGCCCTCCCGCCGGTCAGGGAGAAGCACCACGCAGCACTGGCTGACTCCAAGGCCATCGGCGCCCTGCTGCGCGCGATCGACGGCTACGGGGGGGGAGCTTCATCACCCAATGCGCCCTGTGCCTGGCGCCCCTCACGTTTGTGCGGCCTGGCGAGCTACGTAAAGCCGAGTGGTCGGCGATCGACCTTGCGGCCGGCGAGTGGCGCATCCCCGCCGAGCGCATGAAGATCCGTGCAACGCATATTGTCCCCCCTGTCCGTCCAGGCGGTCGCCATCCTGGGCGAGTTGCACCCGCTGACCAGCTCGGGGCGTTACGTCTTCCCGAGCGAACGGACCAGGGACCGGCCCATTGAGCGAGAACACGGTCAACGCGGGACTACGGCGCATGGGATACGCCAAGGACGAGATGACCGGCCATGGCTTTCGGTCGATGGCGTCCACCCTCTTGAACGAGCAGGGCTGGCACCGCGACGCCATCGAGCGCCAGCTTGCCCACGGCGAGCGCGACGCGGTGCGCGCGGCCTACAACTACGCCGAGCACCTACCCCAAGCGCCGTCGCATGATGCAAGCCTGGGCCGACTATCCGGACGCACTCACGACCAATCGGCATGGCGGTGCGGTAGGCTCCGGGTGGAGAAGCAAGCCAGAACAGGCCTTGGTCAGGGTGATGACTGGCCACCTCTGTGGCGACAAACGCTACTGCAGCGAGATGGGGTCTTGCGAAGAGGCTAAGCGCTATCTGGGCCAATACGGCTTGAGCAGGTTGGACGGGGACGGAGTGCCGTGCGAGTCGTTGTGCCGTTGAAGTGCTGAACGGGCACGCCCGTGTAGGGTAGGAAGGCGGAAATCGCTGATAGGCCGGGGCGCGCTTCGGGGCGTGGCACGAGGGACCTACAATGCTGCAGGTCTGCGGGGGAGCGCTCGCGCTGGAGCTTTGGGCGGCGCCCCTGCCTCGCGCGGCACGGCAAGGGTAGACGCGCGGCGGGCGGCCTCGGAGGGCGGCCGCCGCGCCCTGAGCGAACTCAACTCAGTCTTCCAGGAAGCCGGGAAGCACGGGACCGCCGTTTCGGCCGGTTGCCCGGATCTCGAGCAACGAGTCCGCGGCCTGTCCATTACGCTGGGTAACGGAGTGCTCGTTGCCCGGGTGCCCGTTTGGAACGAAGATCTGCGGATGATCGAACGGCGCCGCCGCGATGCGGACCCGCTCGTCCGTGAGCGACTCGAGGAA
>JBOIDR010000172.1:0-6272 GCA_050740695.1 Gammaproteobacteria bacterium
CCGGCCTGGGCGACCCTGGCCCTGACGCTCCCGCGCGCCGACGAAGGATGGATCGCGGACTTCGCCCGAGGGTTCTTCGATCTGGCCGAGGCCCATGGGGTGGCACTGGTCGGAGGCGACTTGACCCCGCGGCCCGCTCACCATCACGGTGGGCGTCTACGGGTTCACCCCCGCGGGTTCGAGCCTACAGCGGAGCAACGCGCGTCCGGGGGATGAGATCTTCGTCACCGGTACCCTCGGCGATGCGGCCCTGGCCCCTCTGCGGTCTACCCTCCCCGCACCGCGCATACCTGGAGTCACGCCTGCGCCGCCCCACACCACGGGTGGCCGAAGGGCTCACCGTGCGAGGCCTGGCCCCAGAGGCCAAAACGCCCCCGGATCCGGGCCCTGGGACGGCTGAAGAACCAGAAACATCCCGCATCCTGGACCGACGGATCGCGTCATCGACAACCCGCGGGTCCATCCGTACTCTTCCGCTTGCCGAAAAAGGGCGTTTGAAATTCCTACACTCGCTATGAGGCCGCCTCACAGATGAAGGCCCTCGGGATCGGGGTCACGACCAGCGTCGGGATCGGCGGCGACCCCATCAACGGCAGCTCGTTCAAGGATATCTTGGAGCTGTTCGAAGAGGACCCGGAGACCAAGGCGGTGGTGATGATCGGCGAGATCGGCGGTCCCCAGGAGGCCGAGGCCGCCCACTTCGCCAAGGATCGCATGAAGAAGCCCGTGGTCGGCTATATCGCCGGACTGACGGCACCCAAGGGCCGGCGCATGGGACATGCGGGCGCCATCATCTCGGCCTTCGGCGAGAGCGCGGCCGAGAAGGTCGAGATCCTCCAGGAGTGCGGCGTCACGGTCGCGCCGAGCCCGGCTGAGCTCGGGATCACGGTAGCCAGGGTCCTGGCCAAGGCCGCTTGATCCGGTAAAGGGAGAGGAGATGGCAAGGCCCAAACTGGTCGTCACGCGCCGCTGGCCGCAAGAGGTCGAGGAGCGGCTCCAAGCGCTCTTCGATGTGCAATTGAACCGGAGCGACACGCCCCTGACCGTCGCCGAGCTGCAAGAGGCCCTGCGCACCGCCGATGCGCTCTTGCCCACGGTCTCCGATCGGATCAGCGCCGAAGTGCTCTCCGCCGACCCCTTTGAGGGCCCGGATCCTCGGCAACTTCGGAGTCGGCTTCAACCACATCGACATCGATGCCGCCAAGGCGCGCGGGCTCGCCGTCACCAACACCCCGGAGGTCCTGACCGACTGCACGGCCGATCTCGCCATGACGCTGCTCTTCATGGCGGCGCGCCGGGCGGGGGAGGGCGAACGGCACCTGCGCGGGCACGCCTGGACCGGCTGGCGCCCGACCTACATGATCGCCACCAAGATCGCCGGAAAGACGCTCGGGCTCATCGGCTTCGGGCGGATCGCGCGCGCCGTCGCGGCTCGGGCCCACCACGGGTTCGGGATGAGGATCCTCTATCAGGACCCCTACCCGCCGCCGAAGGAAGTGGCCGATGCGGTGGCGGCGCGGCAGTGCGCGACGATCGAGGAGGTCCTGGAGGAATCCGACTTCGTGTCCCTGCACTGCCCGGGAGGCAAGGAGAACCCGGCATCTCATGAACGCCGAGCGTCTGAAGCGCATGAAGCCTTCCGCCATCCTCATCAACTCCGCCCGCGGCGAGGTCGTGGACGAACAGGCCCTGGTGGTGGCGCTCAAATCCGGCACCATCACCGCCGCCGGGCTCGATGTCTATGAGAACGAGCCGCGCGTCACCGAGGATCTGCTCGGCATGGAGAACGTGGTGCTCCTGCCGCACCTGGGCAGCGCTACCCGCGAGACCCGCGTGGCGATGGGCATGCGTGTCCTTGAGAACATCGAGGCCTTCTTCGCCGGCAGGCCCCCGCCCGACCGGGTCGCCTAAATACCATTGACTTGCAGGTGCTGTAGGACTATGGTTATGACTATAGTCATACGAGTGCAATCATGAACACGAGGACGATAAAGGCCTCTGAATTCAAGGCAAAATGCCTACAACTGATGAGCGAGGTGGCGGAAACCGGAGCGATCATCGTCGTCACCAAGAACGGCCGACCGGTCGCGCAACTTGGCCCGGTGGTCTCTCGCGCCACCACCTTGGCGGGCGCCCATAGAGGCCAGATCACCATTCGCGGCGACATTGTGGCGCCGGTGGATGAAGCATGGGAGGCGGCGTGCTCGTCCTCCTCGATACCCACGCGCTGATCTGGCTGGACCAAGATGCGGCGGTACTGGGTAAGACGGCGCGCCACCGCGCCGATGAGGCGCTCAAAGTAGGCGAGCTGGCAGTATCGGCGATCTCGTTCTGGGAGACCGCCATGTTGGCAGCGAAAGATCGAATCGAAATGGCCCTATCGCCCATTGCCTGGCGTCGCGAACTACTCAGCTCGGGCCTCAGGGAACTCCCCGTGGACGGGGCGATCGGCATCGTCGCGGCTCAACTTCGGGATTTTCACGGAGATCCCGCTGACCGTCTCATCGTGGCAACGGCGCAGATCATGCCCGCCACGTTGATTACCGCGGATCAGCAAATATTGGACTGGCCCGGTAAAGTCGAACGGTTCGATGCGCGACGGTGATCTACGAAGCGATCCGCCATCAATTCGCCCCCTTACGAAGGTGCGCCCGACCAACCAAGTCTCCCCCTTACGAAGGGGGAGATTTAGAGGGGGTTAAACCACCCCTCACTCTCGCAACCTCCGCGACATCGTCCAGCCGTTCAAACACCTCCCGATTGGTAAAGCGCAAGACGCGGATCCCGAGCGACTCGATATGACACTGGCGCTCCCGATCGTACTCGCCGGCACTGGCCTCAAAATAGCTGTCCCCATCGACCTCGATGCCGAGCTTGAGCTCGGGGCAGTAGAAGTCGAGCACGTAGGGCCCTACGCCGTACTGCCGGCGAAATCGGTAGCCCAGGAGTCGGCGACTGCGCAGCATCACCCACAGGCGCTGTTCGGCGAGGGGGCTGTCGCGGCGCAGGCGCCGGCGGGTTTCTGTGTCGGAGGATCGGTTGAAGATTTGGGTCATTGAGAGGCTTTTTAACCCCCTCTAAATCTCCCCCTTCTTAAGGGGGAGACTTTAGGGGGGAGAATTAAGAAAAGCTGACGGATCTATCCTTGTTGCGCATTAACCAGTAGATCTGTCACGCTTTCGACAGCCACGCATTTCATCGTGAAAACGCCGCATAAAACCTTCCCCTTACGAAGGGGCTCCTCCCCCAAGTCTCCCCCTTACGAAGGGGGAGATTTAGAGGGGGTCGAAAGCGCTCCCGAATGACGCGCTTCGCAATGCTGTGCGTCGGAATCGCCGGCGCGCCACGGGTTCTCCAACTCGCCGCGGCGAAATCGCGACCGGGCTAACTGCACGGGAAGTTGCTCACCGGCGGACACGGCGGCCTGGGTGGATCGTTGGGCCGCTCGCCCGCCGGCGCCTGCCCTTCGCATCGCCGCGCCGTTTCCCCGTCACGGCAGGCGTCCCTGCCGTTGCCGCCATCGAGCCCGTCCCTGCCGTCGTCGCCGAAGAGCCGGTCGTTCTGGCCCTCGCCGAACAAGCGGTCGTTTCCTTCGTTCCCGATGAGCGTATCGAGACCGGGACCGCCGCAGATCGTGTCGTTGCCCTGGAGCCCGCGGATCGTATCGTTCCCTCCCAGGCCGAGGATGACATCCGGTCCGCGGGTGCCCCGGATCGTGTCCTTGCGGGTCGTCCCCAGGATCGTCGCCCGGCGCCCGCCGCACCTGCGCGGGACCGCGAGCGGCTCGTTCGTGGTCACATAACGTGCCAGAGCGAAATCTACGTCGCCGCTAGCGAACGAGTCGCCCGCCGCCACCAATTTCCCATCGGTTTGAAGCGCGAGTGCCTGCACCCCGCTAAACGATCGGCTGCGGGTTCGGACGGCGCCACCGCTGCCGAAGCTCGCATCGAGGCTCCCGTCGGCGTGGTAACGCACGACGATAAAATCCAAATCGGGACGGCGGAATAACGCTCCGCCCACCACGAGGTTCGCGTCCGCCTGGAGGACGAGTGCGTTCGCTCGGCTGCTCCTGCCGAAATCGGTCACCACGAGGCCGCCGGTGCCGAAGCTCGTATCGAGGCTGCCGTTGGGATTGAAACGTGCCAGGAAGAATGATTGGCCCGCCGCCACCAGCTTGCCGTCGGGCTGTAGCACGAGTGCGCTAAACTCACCCGGCCCGTCGAAGTTGGGACCCACGCGTCCGCCGTCACCGAAGCTCGTATCGAGCGTCCCGTCGGGGTTGAAACGGAACAGCTGATCACCGCTGCGAAAAGCACCGCCGCCAGCAGCAACTAGTTTTCCGTCCGGTTGAAGCACGAGCGCGCTCCCGAAGATACCGCTCTCCACCACAAAGCCACCGGCGCCAAAGCTCGCATCGAGGCTGCCGTCCGGATGGTGACGCGCCAGGATCAAATCCGAAACGATATTATTGGAGGGCCCGGACAGGCGAACCGCCGCGGTCACCAGTTTTCCATCCGGCTGTAGGACGAGCGCAGTCGCGATATCGCCACGACCGAAGTCGGTCTGCACGATGCCACCGGCGCCGAAGCTCGCATCGAGGCTGCCGTTGGGATTGAAACGTGCCAGGAGGACATCGGACGTAAGAGACGTAAGAGACGTATCGCCCGCAGATCCCGCCATCACCAGCTTGCCGTCGGGCTGTAGCACGAGTGTAGCACGAGTGCGGACGCTTGACTCTGCCGCCGAAAGTTGGGACGCACGCGTCCGTCGCCGCCGAAGCTCCTATCGAGACTGCCGTCGGGGTTGTAGCGTGCGAGGGCGACGCCGGATGCGCGGCCGGCGAAAAGGCTTCCCGCCGCCACGAGCTTGCCATCCGGTTGCACCTCAGTCATCGACGAACTCAAAGCCGCGGAAGTCGGTTAGCACTTTGCCATCGCCATCGAAGCTCGGGTCGAGGTCGCCGGGGGGGAGGGAATAACCTGGTGCTAGCAGCTTATTGAATTTGCACATGTATCTAATACGGCGCCGAAGTTCTCGCAGGTTGGATGCTCGACAGGGCGATCCGCCGCGTGGCTCGCTTGGAGGATACCACCTTGGCGTCCGCCAAGGCCTCAAAAGCGCTCCAAATCCGGGAACGGCAGCTCCCCCCGGTGCACGTGCATGCGGCCGAATTCCGCACAGCGACGCGGGGTCGGGACGGCCTTGCCGGGGTTCAGGAGGCCGTCCGGGTCGAAGGCCCGCTTGACCGCAAGGAACAGGGACAGCTCCGCGGCGCCGAATTGGACGCACATCTCCTTGAGCTTCTCGACGCCCACCCCATGCTCGCCGGTGATCGTGCCCCCGACCGCAACGCATAGCTCCAGGATCTCGCTGCCCAGGGCCTCGGCGCGCTGTAGCTCGTCGGGGCGATTCGCGTCGTAGAGGATGAGCGGGTGGAGGTTCCCGTCGCCGGCATGGAACACGTTGGCGACCCTGAGACCGTGCTTTTTCGACAGCGCGGCGATCTCCGCCAGCACCCGGGCTAACTCCCGGCGCGGGATGGTCCCGTCCATACAGTAGTAGTCCGGCGCGATGCGCCCGACCGCGGGGAAGGCAGCCTTGCGGCCGGCCCAGAAGAGCCGCCGTTCGGCCTCGTCTTTCGCCACTCGCACCGCGACGGCCCCCTGCGCCCGCAGGATCCCGTACACGCGATCCAGTTGCTCGGCGATCTCCTCGGGGTAACCGTCCAGCTCGCATAGGAGGATGGCGGCCGCATCCAGGGGATAACCGGCGTGCGCGTAGTCCTCGGCCGCGCGGATGGCGAGCGCGTCCATCATCTCGAGACCGGCCGGGATGATCCCGGCGGCGATCACGGCGGCGACGCCCCTGCCGGCATCCTCCACGCGCTCAAAGGCCGCCAGAAGGACCTGCGTGCCGGCGGGCCTCGGCAGGAGCTTGACCGTGATCGAGGTGATGATGCCTAGCAAGCCTTCGGAACCGGTTAGGAGCGCCAGTAGGTCATAGCCGGGGGCGTCGAGGGTCGGACCGCCGGTCTCGCAGAGCTCCCCGTCCAGCGTCAGGAAGGCGACGGACAAGACGTTGTGGACCGTGAGCCCGTACTTGAGGCAATGCACGCCGCCCGCGTTCTCGGCCACGTTCCCGCCCACACCGCCGTGGCTCCGGAGGCCAGGCCGGGGGACCTGGTGCAGCCCGGCCACGTGTTCCCGCTGATGGCCCAGCCGGGCGGGGTTCTGACGCGTGCCGGACACACCGAGGCCGGCTGTGATCTGGCG
>JBOIDR010000173.1:0-6190 GCA_050740695.1 Gammaproteobacteria bacterium
TCGGATACAAGGCGCTCGCGGTCAACCTGAGCGATCTCGCCGCCATGGCCGCGCAACCGGCCTGGGCGACCCTGGCCCTGACGCTCCCGCGCGCCGACGAAGGATGGATCGCGGACTTCGCCCGAGGCTTCTTCGATCTGGCCGAGGCCCATGGGGTGGCGCTGGTCGGAGGCGACTTGACCCGCGGCCCGCTCACCATCACGGTCGGCGTCTACGGGTTCACTCCCGTCGGTTCGAGCCTGCGGCGGAGCGGCGCGCGTCCGGGGGATGAGATCTTCATCACCGGTACCCTCGGCGATGCGGCCCTGGCCCTCTGCGGTCTACCCTCCCCGCACCGCGCATACCTGGAGACGCGCCTGCGCCGCCCCACACCACGGGTGGCCGAAGGGCTCTCCCTGCGAGGCCTGGCCTCCGGCGGGATCGATATCTCCGACGGCCTGGCGGCCGATCTCGCTCATCTCCTGATCCAGAGCGGATGCGGTGCCACGGTGTACCTGAAGCGCCTGCCCCTGTCGCAGGGGCTCCGTGCACTGGACGACCCGGACCGGCGCCGGGCCTTGGCAGTCGCCGGTGGCGACGACTACGAGCTGTGTTTCACCGTCCCGCCATCGCTACGACCGATGCTGGAGTCCCGCTGGCGCGGGGCACCGATGACCTCTATCGGTCGCATCGAGGCCAGACCTGGACTGCGGTGGATCTGCGCGGACGGCAGCGCCTATCACCCGCCCCGCGAGGGCTACCGGCACTTCTAGCCCACGGTTTTCTGTACCTGCGTTGCGCCGACCGCGCCCAGGAGAAGCTCGCGGCTTTCTCCTGTAAGAAGGGTGCTTTTACTTCGCCTGCGGGGCCCGGCCTGATCCAGGCCGCGACCCCCTCCCACCGGTTCCACTCCCTGAGCCGACCCTCCTTTGGCCAAACGCCCCGGGATCCGGGCGCCTCGGACGGCTGAAGGGCCCGAAACATCCCGCATCCTGGACCGACGGATCGCGTCATCGACAACCCGCGGGTCCATCCGTACTCTTCCGCTTGCCGAAAAAGGGCGTTTGAAATTCCTACACTCCCATCGTCGCTCGTTTCGTTGTCGCTATTGACAGGATCTCAATCGATGGACCATAGTGTTCGCGCTTCAGGTGTCCCCGAGGACGTTCGTTCTAGGGGATGAAACGGGAAGCCGGTGCGCTCTCAGCTATCACCCGAGAGCAATCCCGACGCTGCCCCCGCAACGGTAAGCAAGTCAAGGCGCAGCACGACGCCACTGTGCATCGAGCACGGGAAGGCGCTGCGCCAGGGGTCCGGAGACCCACTTGCGAGCCCGGAGACCGGCCTGAAGGGGTTGCAATGGCATTGCGGAGGGTGATGTCGTGGTGCACAGGCCGTCGCCCCTACCCGGGTTCCGCCTTGCCGCCATTCCTCCGTATGCCTTGCTGCGTACTTCGTTGCTGCGCGGGTGTGCGCGGAGGAAGAAACGATGGCATTACAAAGAGTTGCGGCAGTCGTCCTACCGCTTTGTTGGGGTCCTCTTTATGCGTCGGACCCGCCGACGGAGCTAGACCCGATTATTGTCACAGCGACCCGGGTCGAGACGCCTCTCGATCAGATCCCCGCTTCGGTGTCCGTGGTGAAAGGCGAGGACATCGAGCGCGCGCAGATGACGGACACGCTCGAGGTGCTGCGCGACATCCCCGGATTCACCATCGTGCAGACCGGGGGCCGCGGAGGCACGACCTCGCTCTTCGCCCGAGGCGGCAATTCGAACTTCAATCAGGTCCTGATCGACGGCGTCAAAGTGAACCAGGCGGGAGGCGGGTACGATTTTTCCGACCTCACGACCGACGGGGTCGGCCGCATCGAGATCGTGCGCGGACCGCAGAGCGCGCTCTACGGGTCGGACGCGATCACCTCGGTGGTGCAGCTCTTCACCCGCCGCGGCGCAGGGCCGCTGGCCGCTCGCCTCGGGTTCGCCGGCGGCAGCTTCGAGACCTTCGAGGAGCATGGCGGGATCTCGGGCGGCACCGATCGCTATGGCTATTCTTTAAACGTCGGACGCATCGACACCGATGGCATCCTCGACTTCAACAACCGCTACGGGAACACCACCGTCGCCTCGCGCTTCGATTGGAGCCCGATCGAGACGCTCGATCTCACGACCACGGTGCGCTACAACGACTCGCGCTTCGAGATCCCGACCGGAATCGCGGGAGATCGGTTCGAACCGCTCGACCCGAACGGTTTCCAGGAGCGCGAGAGGCTGATCGCCGGGCCGCGCGCGGTCTGGAACCCCTTTCCCTGGTGGCGCCACTCTCTCCAGCTCGGGTTCTACCGCGAGGATTTTACTTTCGACGACCCCTTGGATGCAGGCGTCGATTTCGGATCCTCCCGAACCGACACGACCCAGGAGCGCCTGTCGGCCGACTACAATTCGACCTTCTTCCTGCCGTCCTTCGCCGGCCTCACGCCGACCGTGACGCTCGGGGGCTATGGCGAGGCCGAATCCTTCGAACAGGACTCGCTTTTCCTGTTTCCGGGTTTTAGACTCTCGGACCGCGCCGACGAGACTCGGGATGCCGGGGCCTTCTACTCTCAGCTCATCCTCGATTGGCAAGAACGGGTGACGCTCGTCGCCGGCTTCCGGCTCGATGAAAGCTCGACCTACGGCACCGAGGTAAACCCGCGCGTCGGGCTCTCCTATCGCCTCCCGGGGACCGAGACCAAGCTCCGCGCGAGCTACGGCACCGGGATCAAGAACCCGACCTTCTTCGAGAACTTCGGCAGGACGCGGTTCGGGAGGGGTGACGAAGAACTCGATCCCGAGCGCTCGGAGAGCTGGGAGGTCGGCTTCGACCAGACGCTGCCCTTAGGCGATTATCCGGTGGAGCTGTCCGCGATCTACTTCTCCTCGGATTTCGACGATCTGATCAGCTTCGTCCCGCAGACGGACCCTAACAGGATTGCCTTATTTAACATCCAAGAGGCCAGGAGCCGGGGCGTCGAGGTCGCATTGCGGATCGTGACCCCGATCGGCATCGGTTTCCGCGGCAGCTATACCTATCTCGATACCGAGGTCGTCGACTCCGGTGATTTGGGGGGCACGTTGTTCGTCGAGGGCGAGCCGCTCCTGCGGCGGCCGGAGCATTCCGGCGCCTTCACCGTGGACTACACCGCGGAGCGGTGGACGGCCAGTTTCAACCTGACCGTCAAAGGAAGCTCGATCGACCGCGATTTCAACGCCGATCCGAGCGGCGCCCGCGTACGCCTGGATGGTTATGCTAAGGCCGACATCGCGGTCTCCTACCGCCCGATCGAGAACCAGCTCGGCATGGAGTCGCTCTCGATCACCGCGAAGGGACAGAACGTCTTCGACGACGACTACGAAGAGGTATTCGGCTTCTCGACCGCGGGGGCGAATTTTCTGATCGGCTTCCGCGCCGAGCTCTAACCGTCGAGATCGGACAGGGAGTAAGAGAACGCCAACCTGTTCGTGACCCTAAAGTGACGTGCCATATACTGTGACCCCAAGAAATAGTGATAATAGATACTTGCGTCGTAAATATCGAACAACACCGCTCGAGCAATTCCTGATTCACATGCACAGTCAATCAGCTGCATGCGCCAGGGTAAGTCCCTCCCCTGCGCAGCGGGGGAGGGCTAGGGTGGGGGCCAGGCGTGTCAGGCGGAGACGAGGCTTGGTCAGCGGCTGAAGGGCTTGGCCCCCACCCTACCCTCCCCCGTCCGCAGAAAGCGCGGACAGGGGAGGGAGTCTCCGGGTTCCCTCCCCTGCGTAGCGGGGGACGGTCAGGGTGGGGGTCGAGCGTCGCGGTTAGGATAGGGTCGACCTCATCCTATCGAGGGGGAAAGGACGATAAATTTCAAATGTCTTTGGCTAGACTTCATCGCATGAGGGAAAACCCATGAACGAAAACACCGATCGCCACACCGTCCTCATCGCCCTCGCCCTGGCCTTGCTCATGGCCGCCACCCGCAGCGAACACTTCGCCGGACAATTACACCTCCCGGATGCCTCCACCGCCGTGTTCTTCCTCGCCCGGGGTGTATCTGCGCCCGCTGTGGATGCCGCTCGCCCTGCTGGTCGAGGCGGCGTTCATCGACTACGTCGCCATCACCTTCGGCGGAGTGTCGAGCTTCTGTATCAGCTCGGCGTACGGGTTCCTCCTGCCTGCCTACGGGGCGCTGTGGCTCGCCGGCCGCTGGTATGCCGCTCGCCATCGCTTGGCCGTGTCGAGGCTGCTAGCGCTGGCCGCGAGCGTCGTCATCGGCGGCGTGGTGAGTGAGTTGTTTTCGAGCGGCGGGTTTTATTTCTTCTCCGGGCGTTTCGAGCCGAACTTCGCGGAATTCGGCGCGCGGATCGCGAGATACTTCCCGTCCTCCCTGGCCACGCTCGCGTTCTACGTCGGCGTCGCGGCGATCGTGCATGCCGCGCTCGGCGCCATGCGCTTGGCGGGGGCGGGTAATAAACGGGCGCTAGGGGGGCATTGAGCCGCATGGATCCTAGCACGGAGTCCGTCCCGCCCGAGGAGCGGCATCGCCTGCGCATGCAGCGCAAGAAGTCGGTCATCGACGCCCGTATCGCCGAGGCCACCATGGATAAAGGCCTGCTTTTGGTCTTAACCGGCCCGGGCAAGGGCAAGTCGAGCTCGGCCTTCGGCATGGTGGCCCGGGCACTGGGCCATGGCATGAAGGTCGGTGTCGTGCAGTTCATTAAAGGCAGTTTCAGCACCGGCGAAGAAGCTTTCTTCCGGCGCTTCCCGGAGGTGAACTACCATGTCATGGGCGAGGGCTTTACTTGGGAGACCCAGGACCGCGAGCGCGACGTGCGCGCGGCCCGTGGCGCCTGGGAATTGGCTTGCACCCTGCTGCGGAATGCGGCCTTCCAGCTCGTGGTCCTGGACGAACTGAACATCGTCCTCAAGCTCGGCTATTTACCGCTCCCCGAAATCCTGGAGACGTTGGCCGCCCGCCCGCCGATGCAGCACGTCATCGTCACCGGCCGCAGTGCGAGGGCTGAGCTAATCGAGGCCGCCGATACCGTGACCGAGCTGCGGGCGGTCAAGCATGCCTTCGAGGCGGGCGTCCGAGCCCAGAAGGGCATAGAACTGTGAACGCGTAAGGCGTTCGAGGGAAGCGTGATGAATGAAATGAATACGCTCCGCCGCGAGATCGTCGACAACCCGGACGGCACGGTGACCGAATATGCCGATTTCGAGCCCGGAGAGGCGGAGATGCAAAGGCTCGCGGATCTCCTCTTCAAAGAGCACTGGGACGAGATCACCGTCGGGCCGTGTATCCAAGGCGCGGTCTTCGAGATCCGGTTCAAAGAGCCGCCCAAGGTCTCGCTCTTCGACGGCTATCTCACGGTGGACCTCGGCTACTGGCACTTCCACCTCTGCATCGGGGCGCACAAGGGCGCGCCCTCGCCGGAGCTCGCGGAGAAACGCCGGGTCGCGCGCGCCGCGTTCTTCGAGACGCACGGCGCGAAGTGCGGCGGGGGCCGAAGCTGGGGACTGCGCCTCTGGAACGGTTTCGGCGAGCAGATGACGACGGTGTTCCTCCCGAGCCCCTTCTTATCGGAGGATCTCAAGGTGCTGAAAGAGCCGCGCTGGGAACGGCTGCGACTCTGGTACGCGCTGCGCCACACGTTTCTCGGCGAGCCGATGCCGGAGGACTCGAGCCTTCCACCTTGAGGCCAAAGGGGGTTGGCGTCAGCGTTTGTCAAAAAACCGTCCCGCACGCAGTAGATACTTGCGTCGTAAATATCGAACAACACCGCTCGAGCAATTCCTGATTCACATGCAAAGTCAATCAGCTGCAAGCGCCAGGGTAAGTCCCTCCCCTGCGCAGCGGGGGAGGGCTAGGGTGGGGGCCAGGCGTGTCAGGCGGAGACGAGGCTTGGTCAGCGGCTGAAGGGCTTGGCCCCCACCCTACCCTCCCCCGTCCGCAGAAAGCGCGGACAGGGGAGGGAGTCTCCGGGTTCCCTCCCCTGCGTAGCGGGGGACGGTCAGGGTGGGGGTCGAGCGTCGCGGTTCGGATAGGGTCGACCTCATCCTATCGAGGGGGAAGGGACGATAAATTTCAAATGTCTTTGGCTAGATTTCGGAATGAATTTCGAACAAGCACGCTCGAACATGATCGAGCAGCAGATCCGGACCTGGGAGGTGCTGGATCAGCGCGTCCT
>JBOIDR010000174.1:0-6112 GCA_050740695.1 Gammaproteobacteria bacterium
ACGGGCTGTCCACACGGAGACCGGCCAAAGGATAGGAGCATCCCCCCGCCCCCGATTCTGGGAAGATGGGTAGCGCAAGACCAAGGCCTCAACCCCCCAGCTCGTGGACCGTACCGACAACCTCTTCATAGCGTGGCACATTATGATGCCGTTAAGGGTAGAGGGTGGAGTCCATTCCATTAGGGCGCGTGCCCGCGCCTTCGTTCGGCGAATGAATCGGCGCGGATACGCGCCTACATAGACTTCGCATGATCTTGCAGGGTACCGGATGGACTACACGGTCCCATCGGGCCGTCTCGTTTCGTTGGCCGAGCCGAAAGATTTCAATTGGTCGGGCCCAAGGCTTTCATTTGGCCGAGGCAAAACATTTCATTCTGCCGAGACCTGCTTTACACTTGGCCGCCATGGCCAATGCCGATCTCTATCCCCGGTACGTGGCCCCGCGCCTGACTGGGGCGCTGGGGGACACACCCGTAGTGCTGATCCACGGTCCGCGTCAAAGCGGTAAGACCACCCTGGCGCGTGCCGTGGGTGATGCGTCGGGCTACGCCTATATCACCTTCGACGACGATGTGTTGCGGGCCGCGGCGCAGGCGGATCCGGTGGGGTTTGTGGGCGATCTGCCCAAAAAGGTCGTGCTGGACGAGGTGCAGCGGGTTCCGGAGTTGTTCACCTCCCTCAAGGTGGCGGTGGACCGTGACCGGCGCGCGGGGCGCTTCCTGCTCACCGGTTCGGCCAATGTGTTGCTGGTGCCGAAGTTGGCGGACTCGCTGGCCGGGAGAATGGAGATATTGCGGCTCTATCCGTTGGCCCAGGCGGAACTGGCAAGGACAGAGCCCAGTTTTCTTGACGCGGTGTTCGGCGCCAAGTTTAGGGCCGGCACCCGCCCGAGGCTGGGTCGGCAATTGGCTGAGGGCATAGCGGCCGGGGGGTATCCGGCGGCGCTGACCCGCTCCACGCCGAGACGGCGAGCGGCCTGGTACCGAGACTATATCGATACCCTGATGCAGCGCGATGTGCGGGATCTGGCGCGCATCAGCGCGCTGGACGCCTTGCCGCGCCTCATGGCGCTGACGGCGGGGCAGACCGCGCGCCTGCTCAATACCGCCGAGCTGGCTGCGCCGTTCCAGTTGAGCCGCCCCACGATCCGTGACTATGTCGTCCTCCTGGAGCGTGTGTTCCTGTTGGAGGAATTGCCGTCCTGGCACAGCAATCGGCTGAGCCGTCTGATCAAGACGCCCAAGCTGCACGTGGGTGATACGGGCTTGGCCTGTGCTCTGCTCGGCGTGGACAGCGCGGCGCTCGCGTCCGATCGGGCCCTGCTGGGGCAGCTGCTCGAAACCTTCGTGTATCAGGAGTTGCGGCGGCAAGCGAGCTGGGAGGACGAGCCGCTCGCCTTTTATCATTTCCGCGACAGGGACGGGGCCGAGGTGGATATTGTGCTCGATGGGGGAGGCCGGCAGGTGGCCGGTATCGAGGTCAAGGCCGCGGCCACCGTGACGGCAGCGGATTTCAGAGGGCTGCGAAAATTGAAGCAGGCCGCGGGCAAGCGCTTTGCCGCCGGCGTGGTGCTTTACGACGGCGAGGTGACGGCGCCGTTCGGCGATGGCCTGTTCGCCGTCCCGATCCGCCGTCTATGGGAGGCGGCGTAATGGACTTCCTCATCGCCGACACCTCCACTTACAGCCCCGCGCGGCTGAGCAGCGATGAACAGAAGTGCGTGAAGATGACGCGAGAGGCCTTGCTATGGCTGCTTCCGGCCAAGAGCGGTCATTCGCGTCGCGCTACCACGAGTAAGGCTATATATAGCTACCGACCCGCCCGGTCGAATGTGGCGCCAGCACGGTAGGTTAGGGTGACGAAGGAACCCCAACATAAACGACATCACCCGTTGAACGTTGGGGTTCGTACCTCACCCCCAACCTACCGTGCTGATGGGCGCCTACCTGGGGTGGCTGGTGCAACTCGCCCAGTCGCACAGCAAGCAAGCATGACCTCCGTGTTCACCGGAGCCGCTCATGTCGAGACGAACCGGCGCGCTACGTCGAAGGCGGTCGTGTGATCGATGTAGATCGGGGTGTCCGCCTCGATCATCATCTGGAAGAGGGCGTGATGGGTCTTGTACTTCACATCCCCGATGGCCAATGCCCCGACCCCGACGGCTGGCCCGGGCGTGCCTTCGATGTGCTTTCCGAAGTCATGGCTGCCGACGCCCTCGATCCCGGAGGGCGGGACGGCGTTGACGTCCGCAGCGACCAAGAGGCGCCCTGCCTCCCTGAGCTGATCGGCATGCAACACACGCACACCGGCCTTGGATGCATTGACCAAGACCTCGGCCTGCGGCACGAAGGCGTCGATCCGTTCCCGCGAGCTGCTATCCCCAGCCTGCATGGTCAGCCCGTATCGGCCGTTGTAGTCGGCGATCATCGCGAGGCTCGCTTCCCGGCCCCGAAAGTCGGTCAGCACCACCTCGGCACCGGCCCGCGCCCCTAAGACACCCGCGCACACGGCGACCGGTCCCGTGCCGATGATGTAGACGGCCTTGCCACAAAGCCCGCCTCCACCCTGCCTGCCGATCCAGGATTCCACACAGGCCATCAAAGCTGCCGCCGTGGTGACCGCACCGCTCGGATCGGCGAACGCCGATACCGCGAAGGGCGGGACCATCGCTGCCCTGGCCTCCTCCAGCATCGCCATCGCGAGCCCGAAATCGCGCCCGCCGATGAAGATCCCGGTACGCCCCACGGCCCTAGGACGCCGCGAGAAGATCGCATCCTGAGTGAGCGTGCGAACGTCCTCGAGGGCCACGCCGGTATAGGGGATCACCTCATCGAAGTCGGCCTCGTAGGCCATGTTGACGTCGAAGGGGCTGACGTTCTTGGTAGGGTTGAACATGTGCAAGAGATAGGGAATGCTCATGGCGCATCGATCTCGGGGGCTCTGTCTAGACTCCCGGATACCCGGCTGACGGGCTCGGAAGAGATATTGTCAAGAGTTGTGGATCGGTGGAGCATGATCAGGCGGCTTCCTTCAGATTCCCTTCGTCTGGACGGCGTTCCGTCTGGACACCATCGACGAACTGCACATGAGCACGCACCAGCGGTAAGAGATGCGGGCCATTCGAAGAAGGCGAGCAAGGCTTCGCGGTCCTTGATGAGACAATCGACTGCCTTCTCGTATTTGGGCGAGAACTCCGCGACGAAGGCCTCGATGCCCTGCTCGGCCTGGGCGCGCGTCTCCGCATACATGATCTCATGTAATGCCCGCTTCGCACGGCCTTGCAAGCGCTTGGGCAACTTGTCGAGGACATTGGCGATCTGTACCTGTCTTGTGAGCTGGGCGCTTCCATACTGAGCGGGTTCCGACGTATAGTCGGTCACGCCCGCCCGGGACGCCGTCCCGGCCGGCAGGGGTCGGATCCGCTCGTCAGGAGAAGAGGGGCCAGACGAAGCGCTGCGCTCGTAGGGACGAGCGGAGGGCGGGGGACCTGCGCAGGACTACCTGAAGCGGAAGTGTCGAAGAAAGAGTCGTAGGTCCCAACGTCCACTCCGTCGGCGATCCTCATGGGAGCCGCGATGGCCGGGACGAAGTGAGCAGCGGAGGTACGTATATGAGCGCACCGAGGAATGACGCCGCGTTTCCCATGCTGAACGAGCAGGAGCTGGCCTGCATCGCGGAGATCGGAGCGCTGCGCAGGTTTCGCGATCGAGATGTACTGATCGAGGCCGGGGCCCGGAACTATCCGTTCTACGTCGTCCGGTCGGGCGAGGTCCTGATCGTCGAGAGCTCGACGGGCAAGCCCAAGGAGGTCACCGTCCACGTGGCGGGCGAGTTCACGGGCGACGTGGACATGGTGACGGGGCGCCCGGCCGTGATCTCGGCCATCGCCAGGGGCGACTGCGAGGTCTACGAGGTCGCAGCCTCGCGGGTGAGGCAGCTCTTGAGCGAGGCCCCCAGTTTCACCGACAAGCTGCTCGAGGCTTTTCAGACGCGGCGCGCGCTACTCGAGGCGGGAGGTTTCCTCGGCGTCCGCGTGATCGGCGGCGCCGACTCCAAGGAGACGCTCGAACTCCGGGAGTTCTGCTACAAGAACGAGGTTCCACACACCACACACCTTCCAGGACGTCGACGAGGAGAGCGGGCACAAGGCGCTCGAGGAGTTCGGCTATTCCTCCGAGGACACTCCGATCATCGCGTGCAGCCAACACGTCGTTCCGCGCCCCTCGCTCGTCAAGTTCGCGGAGTGCCTCGGCATCTCGCGCGAAATCCCGGACAAACTCTTCGACGTCACCATCGTTGGCGCCGGCCCGGCGGGCCTGGCTGCGACCGTCTACGCCGGGTCCGAGGGTCTGAAGACGCTGCTGCTCGACCGGGTCGGGCCCGGGGGACAGACCGCTCAGAGTTCCAAGATCGAGAACTACATGGGCTTCCCTGCAGGGCTTCCCGGAGTGGAGCTCGCGAACCGGGGCTATCTGCAAGCACTGAGATTCGGGGTCGAGTTCACGGCGCCGATCTCGGTGCTCGGGATCGAGCGCAGGGATTCCGGCGAGCACGCCCTCGCGCTGTGCAGTGGCCAGGCCATCCGCTCTCGCGCAGTGCTGATCGCCACCGGGGCTTCCTACCGTCGGCTTCCGGTGGAAAACTGCGCGCGCTTCGAAGGCGCCGGCATTTACTACGCCGCGACCTCGGTCGAGGCGCGCATCTGCCGGAAGGCGACGGCTGTCGTCGTCGGCGGAGGCAACTCAGCGGGACAGGCGGCCATGTATCTTTCCCAACACGCCGCGAACGTGAAGATCCTGCTCCGAGGTGACGACCTCGGGAAGAGCATGTCCAGCTACCTGGTCCACCGCATCGAGCATGCGCGCAACGTCGAGGTGATGCGTCATGCCGAGGTCGAAGCGCTCCACGGCGAGCGGCGGCTCGCGCAGGTTGACGTATGCCACGCGCTCTCCGCCGAGAGGCGGCGCATCGACTGCGCCGGGCTGTTCATCTTCATCGGCGCCAGGCCCCACACGGAATGGCTTGACGACGGCTTCGCCAAGGACGACCACGGCTTCCTGCAGACGGGAGCGTCCATCGTCGCGGATCCTCGCTGGCAATCCGACCGCAAACCTTGCGCGCTGGAGACGACGCGTCCCGGCGTGTTCGCTGCAGGCGACGTGCGGAGCGGGACGACGAAGCGATGCGCGTTCGCCGCCGGAGACGGAGCGCTCGGCGTGACCTGCGTCCACTGGTATCTTGCCCAGTAGCCACCCAGTACGTGTCTGCCGCCGAGACCTCGAGGACCGGTTCGGAGACTGCGCTCCCGCGAAGCTGTCCGGACCGGCGCCCTCGCTCCCCAAGGTCTTCTTGGTCGTCTTGCACGGCCAAATCGAGAAATCATCGCCGATTCTGGGTCGCGCCACGCCAGGTGTGCTGCGCCACCCATGAGCGCAAGAAACTAGAACACCTGTGTCGCTACATCACCCGCCTCGCCATCCCCAACGAACGGCTGACACTCAACCGTGCCGGCGATGTCGTGCTGCAACTCAAAAGCCCCTACCACCACGGCACCACCCATATCGTGATGTCACCCCTGGAGTTTATGCAACGCCTGGCCGCGCTGGTCCCGCGCCCAAGGCTCCATCTCATCCGCTTCCATGGCGTCCTCGCGCCCAATGCCACGCTTCGTCCCGAGATCATTCCGGGCTCAGGGCGCCAAGCAGGCAACCCCCTTTGTGCCTGGCTTCCCGAGCGTGCCGGTCAACACCAATACCCCCTCAGCCGACAGCGCCGAGGCGCCCCCTGCCGCGGCGCCGGTGCGCCTGAGCTGGAAACATCCCCGCATCCCCGAAACATCCCGCATCCTGGACCGACTCGCGTCATTGACAACCCGCGGGTCCATCCGTACTCTTCCCCTTGCCGAAAAAGGGCGTTTGAAATTCCTATGCCCGGTGTAAACCGAGGAAACCGATTACCAGCCAACACTCGCTAACTAGTATTTATAGGGCAAGTTTCAGCGTTAGTTGAACACTTTTTTGACATTGGTGTGGCAAAGTTTCAGCGTTAGTTGAACACTCCTGGTTATCCCTGGAATGGTTTATTGGGACGCCGGTAAGGCAGCTCGCGAAGC
>JBOIDR010000175.1:0-5916 GCA_050740695.1 Gammaproteobacteria bacterium
GCCACAGATATAAATACTTGTCAACACATACAGCGTTACTATAGTGGCTACACTCTAGGCCATAAAGCTTCTTATCCTACTGTTTTCACAAGAGAACCGCTCAAAACGGGGAGGAACATCCGTTGTAAGGAGGAAACTATGCATCACATACAACTCACTCTCACCGGTCTCTGTATGGTGTTGGTGGCGTCCGTTGCCATAGCGCAGGACCAGAAGGCGGAGAACCCAATGGATCGGCAGGCGGAGGTCTATGCGAAGTTGGCCACGCCGGGCGAACCGCACAAGTTATTCGCGAGCCTCGCGGGCAGTTGGACTACCAAGACCAAGGAATGGATGGAACCCAACAAGCCGCCCATGGAATCGACCGGCACCGCGGAAATGAAAATGTTGCTGGGCGGGCGCTTTCTCTACCAGGAATTCAACGGCAACATGATGGGAAAACCATTCTCCGGGATCGGGATCGACGGATATGACAACCTTCGCAAGAAATATGTCACGGCGTGGATCAACACCATGGGTACCGGGATCTTCTTAATGGAAGGCACGGCGAGCGCGGATGGCAAGACCATCACGCTGAATGGGCAGCATCCTGAACCGGGCGGAGGATACATGACGCATCGCGCGATCTGGAAGATCGTGGACAACAATACCCAGACGTTTGACATGTATGGGACTCACCACGGCCAGAAGGAGATGAAGATGCTGGTGATCACGTATACGCGAAAGCGCTAGCCCGTACGCTGAACTACGAAGCCGTGGAGCAGGCGCAGTGTGTGTTTCAAGCCCTGGCCCGGCGGCACGATCACCATGCCGCCGCAGCCCACCTCCTGGGCCAAGACCTGGGCATACTCGTAGACAGGTTCGGCACTTTGATCGTCAATGACGAAAGAGTGCCCTTCTAAGCTTTACAGGCAGGAGCAGAAATCATGAATCGTTCCATCCTACACCAGCCGGACCCTAAGCTCGACCTCGTGTTCGAGCGCATCGTCGATGCCCCGAGAGAGCTTATATGGACGGCATGGACCACACCTGCCCAACTCAAGAAATGGTTCACGCCCGCGCCGTGGAAAACCGTCGATTGCGAAATCGACCTTCGCCCAGGAGGACTCTTTCGCACAGTGATGCGCTCACCGGAGGGACAGGAATTGCTGAACGCCGGTTGTTACCTCGAAATCGTCGAGAATGAAAAGCTCGTTTGGACCAATGCGCTGGCGCCCGGCTACCGGCCATGCAAGGCGCCGGAGGCGACGTCCTGCGTTACGTTCTTCTTTACCGCGGTCGTTGCGCTTGAGCCGCATGGAAACGGAACAAGATACACGGCGCTCGTTCTTCACGGCGACGAAGAAGCGCGCAAGGAACACGAAGCGATGGGATTTCACGAGGGTTGGGGAAAAGCGCTCGACCAGCTCGTCGCGCTCGTCAACAAAAAGTGAGCACGCGAGAGATTAGTCATGGCCAAGCTGCGCTTCACAATCTCAATGTCGCTCGACGGTTTTGTCGCCGGACCCAGCCAGAGCGTAGAGAAACCGCTCGGGATCGGCGGCATGCGCCTGCACCAGTGGGCGTTCCCACTCGTGGTCTGGCGCTCGACGCACGGCCTTCAAGGCGGAGAGGTCAACGAAAGCAATCTGGTTGTCGAGGAATCGCTCGCCAACATCGGCGCCACGGTGATGCGGCGCAACATGTTCGGCGGGCGCCCACGATGCTAGCTCGACCCCTTTAGCTCGAGCGGGGCTGCACTAACCCGCTCGGTGCGCTGATCGCGATCGAGCGCCCCGCAACTCA
Source organism: Gammaproteobacteria bacterium (assembly GCA_050740695.1). Lineage (GTDB taxonomy): Bacteria > Pseudomonadota > Gammaproteobacteria > JACCXJ01 > JACCXJ01 > JACCXJ01. The sequence goes on from JBOIDR010000175.1 coordinate 1,786, forward strand.
GGCAGTCGCTTTTTCCTGATCTTTTGACCACGACTGCATGCGACGCTCGAGTTCGTCCATGGGCACATCTTCGACATGCATGCCGATCGACCACACATGGCCGAACGGGTCAACCAGTGTGCCTGTCCGGTCGCCGTAGAACTGATTCTCCACCGGCCGCTGCATCGTCGCGCCGGCCTTGATCGCGCGCTTGAACACCGCGTCGGCGTCTTCGACATAGAACATCAGACTCACGCTGGTACCGCCGCGCTTCTTCGGTGACAGATGACCCATGTCAGGCCATTCGTCGGACAACATCACGTGCGAGTCGCCGACCTTGATTTCTGCGTGACCGATCCTGTCGCCCATCGGCAGGCGCATGATTTCAGTCGCGCCGAAGGCTCTCTTGTAGAACTCCAGTGCGTCGGCCGCACCGTCGATGATCAGATAAGGCGTAACGCTGTGATAGCCCTCGGGAACAGGTTTAACAGGCATATTGGTCTCCTCTTGTCGAGGTATAAGAATTTCAAACGCCCTTTTTCGGCAAGCGGAAGAGTACGGATGGACCAGCGGGTTGTCAAGTACGCGAGCCGTCGGTCCAGAATGAGGGACTTTTTTGTCGGCGCGCCAAGCAGGCAACATCCATGTGCCCGGCTTTCATCGACCCGAGGCGCCGGCTGGCCCCCGACTAAATCCCGGGCTCGCCGAGCTGGCGGCGAGCAACGACTACAAGGTCAATACCATGGAGATCGACATCGACGCGGACAGTAGCGGGTCGCCTTGCCGAGCTCATTGAGCACGCCTTCCGAGAAGGCCTTCTTGAACTTTGCTGCGAACGTACCTATTTTCTCTCGCTCCATCCTCCCCTCCCCGATCATCTTGATTTGCCGGTCAAAGTTGATCAGATCGGGGGGAGGCCTAAAAGTTCCCAGAGTTAGTAATCTTTATAGATCATATAGTTATAAGATCCTACCATATGCGCCGATCCTGGCGTCCTGGCAGCCGCCGAGCGTTACCGGCACCTGCAAGGGCTCTCCGCGGCGGCGTTGGCGGTTGCGGTGCTGTCGCTCGCGCTCGCGGGCGGGACGTATGCGCTGCGCCGCATACGCGTCGATCTGCGCGCTCGCAATCGCGTGGAAGCGGTGATACGGGTATTGCTCATCGTGAGCTCGATGATCGCGACGATCTTCACCACCATCGGGATCGTCTTGTCGGTGCTGTTCGAGGCGATCCGCTTCTTCCAGAAGGTACCCATCACCGAGTTCCTCTTCGGCCTCAAATGGAGCCCTCAGGTGGCGATCCGCACGGATCAAGTCGGTGGCTCGGGGGCCTTCGGTGCCGTGCCCCTGTTCAGCGGGACCTTGCTCATCTCGGGGATCGCGATGGCGGTGGCCGTCCCCATCGGCTTGATGTCGGCGATCTACCTCTCCGAGTATGCCAGCCGCGGGTTTCGCACCATCGCGAAGCCGGTGCTCGAGGTCCTCGCGGGGATCCCCACGGTGGTGTATGGCTTCTTTGCCGCGCTGGTCATCGCCCCCCTGATCCGGGACGCCGGCACCGCCATCGGGTTAGATGTGTCTTCGGAAGAGCGCACTGGCGGCGGGGCTCGTGATGGGCATCATGATCATCCCGTTCGTGTCTTCCCTCGCGGATGACGTGATCAACGCGGTTCCGCAGTCGCTCCGCGACGGCTCCTACGGGATCGGCGCGACGCAATCCGAGACCATCCGGCAGGTGGTGATCCCGGCGGCCCTGTCGGGGATCGTCGCGGGCGTGCTCCTCGCGGTCTCGCGCGCCATCGGCGAGACCATGATCGTCGTGATGGCCGCCGGGCTCGCTGCAAACCTCACGGCGAATCCGCTCGAAGCGGTCACGACCGTGACCGTGCAGATCGTCACCGTGCTCGTCGGCGACCAAGAGTTCGACAGCGCCAAGACCCTGTCTGCCTTCACCCTCGGTTTGGTGCTGTTCGTGTTGACCTTGGTCCTCAACATCATCGCCCTACACATGGTGCGGAAGTATCGAGAGCAGTATGAATAGCGGGACCGACACCCTGAAACCCAAGACCGAGCGCCCTGACAGAGCGAGGGCCATCGATATCGTCCGCGCCGGTCTGGCGCGGCGCTACGCGCGCGAGCGGCGGTTCCGGTTCCTCGGATTGGTCGCGGTGGTCGCGAGCTTCGTCTTTGTGGGGCTGCTCTTCATCAGCATCATCGCCACGGGGTATCAGGCGATCTGGCAGACACGGATCCGGATCGCCGTCAACCTCGACCCGGAGATCATCGATCCGGAGGGTAACCGCGACCCCGCGGCCCTATCCGCAGCGGATTACGGCGGCTTGATAAAGAGCGCGCTCTTCGAGATGTTTCCCGCGGTCACGGCGCGAGCCGACAAGCGAGCGCTTACGGATCTCGTGAGCAGTGGCGCGGCCTTCGAGGTCCGGCAGAAAGTGATCGAGGATCCCAAGCTCATAGGCACCGAGCAAGGCGTCTGGGTCACGGCCAACGACACCGTCGACATGCTGATGAAAGGCCACGCCGAAGGCAATGCCGAGGGTGGTGCCGCCGGCCTCCAAGCCAAACAGGTCGCGTGGATCGATGAGATGATCCGCAAGGGTTGGATCGAAAAGCGCTTCAATTCCACCTTCTTCACGGCGGGCGATTCGCGCGAGCCGGAGCTCTCGGGGATCTGGAGCGCCACGGTGGGCTCGTTCTACACGCTCCTCGTGACCTTGCTCCTGGCCTTCCCGATCGGCGTCGCGGGCGCGATCTATCTGGAGGAATTCGCCCGCAAGGGCCGCTGGACGGACGTTATCGAGGTGAACATCAACAACCTGGCGGCCGTGCCCTCCATCATCTTTGGGTTGCTCGGGCTCGCCGTGTTCATCGGTTTCGTCGGATTGCCGCGCTCCTCGCCGTTGGTCGGCGGGATCGTCCTCGGCCTCATGACGTTGCCGGTCATCATCGTCGCCAGCCGCGCGGCGCTCAAGGCCGTGCCGCCCTCTATTCGCGACGGCGCGCTGGGGGTGGGCGCATCGAAGGTGCAGACGGTATTTCACCACGTCGTACCCCTAGCGCTACCCGGTATGCTCACCGGCGCCATCATCGGTATGGCACGTGCCCTGGGCGAAACCGCGCCGCTCCTCATGATCGGCATGGTGGCCTTCATCGCCGACACCCCGGGCGGGATCATGGACCCGGCCACCGGATTGCCGGTACAGATCTATCTCTGGGCCGACAGCCCCGAACGGGCCTTCATGGAGCGCACATCGGCCGCGATCATGGTGCTCTTAGTCTTCATGGTCTTGATGAACTCGGTAGCGATCGTGCTGCGCAAGCGTTTCGAGCGCCGCTGGTAGTGGTCGAAAGCCCCAAAGGAGGATTCCGATGAATGCCGTCATAGAAAAGCCTGAGGCGATGCAACGGAGCGGCGCAGGGCTCACAGCGGCAGCTTCGCTCAGGACGAAGGCGCCGATAGACCGGACGGATCGCGCGAACATTGCGGCAGGTCATGCAGCGCACTCGAACGGATTGCCGAATATACCGTGAATCTCCGCGAAAACGTGATCTATCAGGTCACAGGGGAGGATGTGCGCTCGCCTGTCGCAGCGCGAGACGCCGTCGCCAAGGTAAGATCGCTGTGGCTCTTTTCAGGCGGCCTTTGGACGAACCCTGTAGTCTCATGGGATGAGCGGAGCGAATCCCAAAGCCCGAAACCGTTCTCAACGGTCAGGGACTAAAACAACCGCCTCCAATGCAGTAGCAACAGCGCCATCAGCACCACCCCGGCCATCCCCAGCATCACCCACCAGAACGCGGACCTGTCTTCCAGGCCCGGCAGGCCTGCGACGTTCATACCGAAGATGCGGGTAATCAATGTAACCGGCAGGAAGACAGCCGTGACGACCGACAGGATGACCAGGTTGCGGTTCGTCTCTTCCAAGGCCCTTCCCGCGCACGCCTGTCGCTCGCGGTGGGACGATGGTGTAACGCCGACAGCAGCGCCGGACGGGGGCGGCCGGGCTCGCGAACACGGGCATTTGACAAGCGCCTTTTGGATTTCGATAATTCCGGAATGATGAAATCTTCAGATGCGCTGCTCGCCCTGTCCGCGCTCGCCCAGGAAAGCCGGCTCGAACTGTTCCGCCGCCTG
>JBOIDR010000176.1:0-5842 GCA_050740695.1 Gammaproteobacteria bacterium
TGGTCAACCATATCATCGCATATCGCCCACCCCCGGCGCCCCGCTTGGCCCCCTCTTCGCCACCATCCAACCCTTCGCTAGGCCAGGCAGTCGGCATGATGTGTAAAGCAGAATGACCAGTCCCTGTTCAACATCTTGGAACGTAAGGATCTATCCTTAGGAAAAGGGGGTGACGGCCTTCGCGTTACGATGCCAGCCCGCCGTCGACCCTGAGCGTCTGACCGGTGATGAAGGCGGCCTCGTCGGAGCAGAGATACAGGGCCGCGTACGCCACGTCCTCGGGGGCCCCGAAGCGCCTGAGCGGGGTGTCTGCGATCACCGCTTCCTGTGCCTCGCGCGCCATGACCTCGTCGGCGAAGGCGGTGCGGATCCAGCCGGGCGCCAGTTCGTTGACCCGGACCTCAGGCGCGTAGGAGCGCGCCAGACATTTGCTGAAGCCGAGCACCCCGGCCTTGACGGCCGCGAACATCTCTGGATTACGCCCGGCCATTCCAGACAGCGCCAAGTCCCAGGACATGTTGAGGATCACCCCCGAGCCCGCCGCCTTCATGATGGGGGCGACGCGCCAGGAGCACTGGATGGTACCCTTGAGGTCCACGGCGATGAGGCGCTCGAGCTTGTCGTTGTCGCAGAGCGCGGCCCCGGCCCCGGTCAAAATATCGGCGCCGGCGATGTTGGCCCAGATATCGATGCGGCCGAAGGCCGTGAGGGTCTGCTCGACGAGGCGATCGACATCGGCCGGAGAAGAGACGTCCGCCTGGATCGCCCGTGCCTCTGCGCCGGCTGCTCGGACCTCGGCGCAAAGCGCCTCCGCCCGGACCTGAGATCGGTGGTAGTTCACCACCACGCGGGCGCCTTGCAGGGCAAAGAGCCGGGCGATCGCCCGGCCGATGCCAGTACTGGCGCCGGTGACGACCGCGGCCTTATTATCCAACCGGAATGGCGTCACGCCCCCCTGCGACCCAGTGCGCGTCGCAATAGCCTGTGTCGAGCGCGTTATGACAAGTCGCACCGAGCGCGATGCTAGCGGGCGCTACTTGAGAGGATACACCGCCTTGGCGCTCGGAGGAGGGTATGGGGTCACGGCCGCGGCGCCTCCAGTGCCGCATCCTGGGGTGCCTCGGCCTCTGCTTCACCGCCCGCGAAGGTCCACCATAGCCCGATCCCGGCCGCGATCCAGATGACCTCGCGGGCACGGCGCACCACCGCGCAGGCGAGCCCCAGGTTCGGATCGCCGGTCAAGGCCGCGCACACCACCTTGAATGTCCCCTCCTGGGCCCCCAGGCTGGAGGGGATGAAAGAGGTCCCGGCGCGTACCAGTTGCACCAAGGCCTCCATGATCCAGGCATCGACGAAGCTCACGGGGTGCCCGAGCAGGTACATGACGACATAGACCTCGCCCACACCCATGAGCCAATTGAGGAGCGCGAACAGAAACGCCCCGACCATGCGTCCGCGGTGCGCGGTGTAGAAGCCCGCCATGCGCTCGTCGAGCTCGTGCACCAAGCGAACGGCACGCTCCCAGCGGAAACCCGGCCAGCGGGCGCCGAGGCGCCGGCCCACCCACGAGCTGATCCGGTAACGCTGCATCAAGAAGAACAAGCCGATGCCCGTGGCGAGCCCGGCGAGACCGAGCCCGGCGACGGCCTTGTACGAATCACTCAGCCGCTCGGCCGGTAGGAGCAGCCCGAAACCCAGGGCCAGGAACACCACCAGGGCCATCAGGATCAGCGTCTTGGCCAGGATCAGCGAGACACTAGAGTCCTGGTACCCGACTCCGTAACGGGCCTTGAGCATCAAGGCCTTGATCGGCTCGCCGCCCATGGAGCCGAACGGCGTGACGTTGTTGATGGCCTCTCCGGCCGTACGCACGAGATACAATCGCCACAACCAGCGCAGGTCGAGAGGCACGCTCAGGAGGGTGAGCTGCCATCCCGCCACGTCCATCAGGAATGTCGCGGCGAAGAACAACAGCACGAAGACCATCCCCAGGAGCCCGATGTCCCGGACATGGTTCAGGACCGTGACCATGTCCATGTCCCGCACCGCAAGTGCGAGGAGCAGGACCCCGAGGACCAGACACGAGAATTTCACATAGCTCATAAGTATCGATCCGCTAGCATCATGCGGGCCCGCCCGCAGGGCCGCCAAGGGCGAAGGCGGGATCGACCTCGACCCCTTGGCTTGTCCGGCGCGCCGTTCTCTGTGCAGGCCCGGGCACCCCATGGGTAGTGGACATCAGAATTGGCCGACCTGTTACTATTTCGATACACAAGAGGGTTCTTCCGCTGCAATAATGTTACAGTATAATCCGCCGAGCGTACATTTGTTGCGCCGCCGCTTCGTGGCCGACCACTATCATCGTCAACGGGCCGTCCGCCGCAATGACCCGCTCTTTCGGACACCCTTACGCCCAGGAGCGGTTTCTGGATGAGCGCCCTACCCGAACCCGGGCCCCTTACCGGCCAGGACCTCGATGCGCTCGGCGCGGAATTCCGCCGTCGGCACCGGTGCCTGATCGTGTGCGGGGCCCTCGCGACACCGGTCCTCGAGGGTCTGCTCGCCGCCCTACCAGCCCTGCGCCCGGAGGTGTACCGCAACTATCTCCCCGGCCACAAGAAGGGCGGCAGCATCAGCCGCTTCCAGCTCGACCGCCTGGCGCCGGTGTTCGGGGAGCTGTATCGTTCGGCGGTGTTCACGCGCTGCCTGGAACACATCACCGGGGAGCGCCTCCTTCCGTGTCCTCCGGACGATCCGCATACCTATGCCCTCTACTACTATACGGAAGAGGGCGACCACATCGGCTGGCACTACGACAACTCGTATTATCGAGGGCGGCGCTACACGGTCTTGATCGGCCTCGTGGACCGTTCGAGCAGCCGCCTGGAATACCAGCTCGATCGGCCCAAGCGCGACAGGCATGAGCACGAGATCCACAGCGTGGCGACCGATCCCGGTACCCTGGTGGTCTTCGACGGCGATGGGCTCTACCACCGCATCACGCCGCTCGGACGCGGCGAAGAACGCATCGCGCTCACCCTGGAGTACGTCACCGATCCGAGGATGTCGCCCGTGTGGCGCTTCGTGTCGAACATGAAGGACGCCATCGCCTATTTCGGCTTCGCCGCGGCCTTCGGTGGCGGTAAGCACTCGCGTACCCGCCCGTGATCCCCGAAGAGGACCGGGCCCCGCCAAGGGCGGTCATCCTCGCGGCCGGGGTCGGCCGGAGGCTCGGGATCGATCGCCCCAAGTGCCTCCTGCGGGTCGGCGGGCGCACCCTCCTCGACCGTCACCTCGATCATCTGGAACGGCTCGGGGTGGACGATGTGGTCCTGGTCTTGGGCCATCAGAAGCATCGAATAGAGGACGCGCTCCGAGGCCGGAGCGGTATTAGGACCCTCATAAACCCCGACTACCGGCAGGGCAGCATCCTGAGCCTGTGGCGGGCCAGGGACGAGCTCTCCACCGGGCGGGATATCGTCCTGATGGACGCCGATGTCCTATACGGCCTGCCCCTCCTGCGCCGCCTCATCCAGAGCCCCATCGCGAATTGCTTCCTCCTCGACCGCGATTTCGAACCCGGACCCGAGCCCGTGAAGCTGTGCGTGCGCGACGGGCGGCTGGTCGAATTTGGAAAGGGGTTTAGTCCGGCGCTGCGCTACGATGATGCGGGCGAATCGGTGGGCTTTTTCCGCTTCTCCACAAGGGTGGCGGCCGAGCTTGCCGGCCGCACGGAGGTCTATATCCGCGAGGGGCGCGCCGAGGCGCCTTACGAAGAGGCGATCCGCGATCTCCTCCTGGCCAATCCGAACGAATTTGGCTTTGAAGACATCACCGGCCTGCCGTGGATCGAGATCGATTTTCCCGAAGACCTACGCCGTGCCGAGGAAGAAGTCCTCCCGGCACTCTCCGAGCCATGAATCACCCCGACCCTGCGCCTGTCGTCTCGAAGGCCCTGCGACTGCGCCGGCTGCTCTATTCCCCACGGCTCGAATCGCTCATGGAGGCCCACAACGGCATGAGCGCCCGCATCGTGGAGGAGGCCGGATTTGCCGGGATCTGGGCGAGCGGGCTCACGCTCTCGGCGCAGTTCGGCGTGCGCGACAACAACGAGGCGAGCTGGACCCAGGTGGTCGAGATGCTGGAGTTCATGGCGGACGTGACCGACATCCCGATCCTCCTCGACGGCGATACCGGGTACGGGAACTTCAACAACCTCCGCCGGCTGGTCAAGAAGCTCGGGCAGCGCGGGATCGCCGGGGTGTGCATCGAAGACAAGCTGTTCCCCAAGACCAACAGCTTCATCGCCGGCGAGCGCCAGGCATTGGCCGACATCGAGGAGTTCTGCGGCAAGATCAAGGCCGGCAAGGATAGCCAAGAAGACCCCGACTTCTGCATCGTGGCGAGAGTCGAGGCCCTCATCGCGGGCCACGGGCTCGCCGAGGCCTTGAAGCGCGCCGAGGCCTATCGCGCCGCCGGGGCGGATGCGATCCTGATCCACAGCAAGCTCCCGCGTCCCGACGAGATCGTCGCCTTCGCCCGGGAATGGGCCGGGTGCGCTCCGCTCGTGATCGTCCCGACCAAGTACTACAGCACGCCGCTGACGGTCTATCGCGAGTCGCGGGTGAGCCTCGTCATCTGGGCCAACCACATGTTACGGGCGGCGGTCGAGGCGATGCAGGCGGCGGCCCGGAGCATCCGCGACTCGGGCACACCGGTCCACGTCGAGGACCACATCGCGTCCGTCGAGGAGGTCTTCCGCCTGCAAGGGGCGGCGGAGCTCGCGGTCGCCGAGCGCCGCTATGCCGGCGCGCAACGTCCCGACACGAGCGCCGTGATCCTGGCCGCGACCCGAGGCCAGGCGTTCGCAGATCTGACCGAGGGCCGGCCCAAGGGGATGCTGTCCATCGGCGGAAAACCGCTCCTCCGCCGGCTGGCGGACGAGCTGAAGAAGCAGGCGGTGAACGATATCACGGTGGTCGCCGGTTACCGCGCCGACACGGTCGATCTGGCCGGCATCACCCTGGTCGTCAACGAGGACCATGCAGAGAGCGGTGAGCTCTGGTCGCTCGCATGTGCAGCGCCCCGTTTCACCGAGGACATGGTGATCCTCTACGGCGATCTCCTGTTCAGGGGTTACATCCTGCGCGATCTACTGGACAGCGACGCCGAGATCACGGTGGTGGTCGATTCGGCACCCATCCTCGCCCCGCCGAGCGGTAGCCCGGATCTCGCTTATTGCTCGCGCCCCGACGATCGATCGCTGCTCACCCCGGACATCCGCTTGCTGCGCATCTCGAGCGAACGGCCGGCCGCTGGGGTTGCGCCTTCGGGCCGCTTCATCGGCATGCTGCGGGCCCGCGGTGCGGGCCGTGACTGGCTGACAGGCGCGCTCTACACGCTGCGCGGGCGGCCGGAGTCTCCAAAGCTCTCCCTCCCCGATCTCCTCAACCACCTGGTCGCCCTGGGCCGGACCGTCCGGGTGCTGTACATCCATGGCCATTGGCTGGACGTCAACTCGCTTTCCGATCTGGAACGGGCCGGGGATTTTACCCGCGGGGGTTCCGGAAACTAGGGGATCTCAATGTGGCGAACCTATCGGGGGTTGTTCGCCATAACTCGATCTGCCACAATCCCCCCAAGTTTCGCATCGGTAACCGAATCGGCACAAACGACATGCCCGCTCTCAACGGATGTTCCTTCACGTTGGCGCGCGTCATCGCGGTAACCGTATGTTTAGGAAAGCTTTCTACGCTCTGGGAGTTTCGTTTTAGTGGTTACGGCTATGCCCGGGTAGGGAAGTTTGCTCGGTAGTGAAACCTGGGCGGCATCCAGGAGCTCT
>JBOIDR010000177.1:0-5833 GCA_050740695.1 Gammaproteobacteria bacterium
TCGGGACCGATCCGTTCATCGTCATTGCGTCGCTCTTAGAACCTCAACGGCCGCCCGAGTCACCCTCATCGTGCGCGAGCCCCGCCTTGTCCCGTTACCGTTCAATGTGAGTCCGACAGGCTGCTAGTCTTTATCATCGTGGTGCAATCTTCGTCCGGCTTGCCGATGCGCTCGACGTGATGCGCTTTATTCGTCACCGCGTCCCACGGTCCAACATCGATCGCGCCTCACAGGCGCCGCCCGTACCGGCGACCGGCCCGAAAAGCGCGCGGAAGAGCCGCCGGGTACGGGGCCGGGCGAAGCGCTCCCAGGAGGCGTCGAACGTTGCCCGGTGGACCTGTTCCTCCTCCCAAAGCACCGCCTCGAGCATCTTCATGGCCACGCCGGTCTCGGAGGGGGTCTGATCTTCTAGCGCCAGCGCATCGCCGAAACGCCGCACAAGCCGGCGCTGGACATCCCGGTCCACGATCGTCCCGAGGCAGTCTTGGAGGTGTTTCAGCTCCCCGACCACCTGCCGCACGGCATCGGGCCGGTACAGCGACTGAAAGGCCTCGAGGAGATAACGGAGCTTCTTGCCGGTCTTGCGCAGCTCGTGCAGGGCCTCGATGGGCGTGTCCTCCAGGACCGCGAAGCCTTGGCTCAGGAGGGAGTGGTAAACACGCCAGATCGCCCGGCTCGCGAGGTCCACGGCGCGGCCGGCCCCGGGCCCATCCTGGAGTACCCGGCGCTTCGCGGCCCGCGCCAGCCAGGCCGGGTAATCGCGCTTGAAGCCCCGGTAGCGTTCCGAGGTCAAGCCCTCGACCAGGCGCCCGTGCTCGACCCGCCTTTGACGGTCCAGATAGGCACGCAAGGGATCGAGATGCGGGCGCCACAGCGACGGCAGTCGTGACGTGTGCTCGTCCAGATCGCCGAGAAACACGTCGAGATCGCGCTTGGGACCGGTGATCTTGCCGAGCCAGGCGAGGTCCGCGCGCGCCTTTTCGTGCTCGCGCTCGGGAAACACCTCGCGCATGCGATTCAGGACCGAGCGTGAGGAGCGCGTCGCGACGCGAAAGTCGTGCAGGAACTCGACATCGAGGTCGGCGACGACGCCGCCCTCGTTGGCGTCAAGGGTACGGAAATAGGCCCCGAGGACCCGGGCCACCGCTGCGGTCCCGAGCATCGCGGGGTCGAGCGCCACCTTGGGCTTCGAGAGATCCGCCGGTGCGGGGTTCGCGCCCGCCGCGAGCGCCGCCGCGAACGGGTCGAGGGAGGGGGCCTCGACCCCCTCATGGCCCTCGATGAGCGATTGGACCCGCTCGCGCAGCTTGCGCGGCCCATCGCCCTCATCATCGAATCGCACCCAGCACCCGAGCGCCTGGTCTTCGGCGCGGGCGCCGTTTCGCAGCCGCGCCTCGTCTAGCTCGAGCACGAACGCCACCTGGCCTTGTTTATCGAGCACCGAGAGCGGCGTGACGCGCGAGCGCACGCGCGTCACCGGGAGCAGCACCCGCGGACCCGCGACCGCCACCAGCGTGTGTCGCATCGTCCCCTCGGGTAGATCTTTGGCGAAGCGTGGAGGCGCCGCGATGGCCTCGGTCGCGAGCGTCCGGCCGTTTCCCAGCGCTCGCAGGACCAGGCCGCGCTCGCCGCGCCGCTCGCAGAGCTCCAGCACCCGTCCGGCGCGGTACAAGCGCCGATCGGGGGTGTCGTAATAGGTGCGGGACAGGGCATGGACCCGCGCCGGGCGCACGCCGAGCGCGGTCCGGAGCGCGGCGCGCAGCGCCGCCAGGGTGCCCTTGTCGGCGACCTTGTAACAGGGGAGCTCTCTGGCCATATCGGCGGGGGATCGGGCGGGCGGCGCACGGTAGCGGGTAAGCGCTTGAAAGTATAACGCGGCGTCGCAGCCGCGTCGCGCGGGGTCCCGATCAGGGCGCCCCACGCCAGAACAGCGCGTAGAGACTCAGGAAGATCTCGGCGACGATCAGCAATACGATGTACCACTCGACGCGTAACGAGCGCCGCGACTGTAGGAGGTCGAGCACGGTCTCGACGGTCTGGCCGATGACCTCCAGCTTGCGGTGCAGCGCCAGCTGGCGTTCCTTCAGCTCGAACTCGTCCTCGAGCCGGAGATAGAGCCTCTCGAGATCCGGCCGTTCCCATAGGGCATCGGGCTTCTCCCCGACCTCGACCCGCCCCACCATGCGGTGCAGGACCAGGAGGTTGCGACCGGTATGCCGGATCAGCTCCCGGGCGCGGACCCCGACCCCGCCGCTCCGCTCCAGGCGCGCGGCCAGGGGCTCGATGCGGTCGAAGGTGCCGGCCACGCGACGCTCGTACTCGGCCAGCACCACGCTCTTGGCGAGCACATCGGCGATGATCTGCAGCCGTTGCAGGCCCACGTCCTGGATGTAGAGCTGATCGCGCTCGAAGCCCTCTTTGGCGTCGGGCGCGACGTGGAGGTCCAGGGTCTCGATCTCGGGCTCGGGGAGGGGATCGGCGAGGAGCGACTTCACGTGCTCGAGGAACGCGACCTCCTGCAGCGGGGGGACATCGAAGAGCACGACGGCGCCGTAGCGAAACAGCACCACGCATCCGTGGTCCGCGATGGGCAGGGTAAGCGGCTGGGCGGCGAGCTGCTCGGCGTTCCGAACCGGCTTCAGATCCAAGCGCTCTCCCAACAGGAGGGCGCGGGCGCGGATCGCGGTCTTGTTATTGAAAAGCGGCATGTGTCCGTGCGGCGGGAGACCCCGCGATGATGGCGCCCGAACCTGGGCACCGCCCGCGCGATGAGCCGCGCAAACGACCGACGGGGACTGGCGAAACGTGGGCTAGTCTACCCGAAGGGCGCGCGCATGGCCGATGGTGCCGACGGCTCGAACGCCTCCGCGGAGCGGCGCCATTCGCGCGTGCCGTGCTTAGCGCCCGTTCGTGTCGGGAGAAACGGCGGCCCCGGGCTTGCGAAGTCGGGTTGCGTTACCTATCCTCCTGTGATATGGATTGCCGGCCTCCACAGGATGTCAAGTTAGATGCCAGAACAAAATAACCGCGGCACCCTAGCATTGGCCGTCAGCGGTGGGGGGGCAAGGGCCGCGTATCAGGTGGGATTTCTCCGGTGGCTCGTGGAGCATTACCCCGATCTCGAAATCCCGATCTTGACGGGAGTGTCGGCCGGCGCGATCAACACGGTGTACCTGGCCAATCACCAAGGGACGTTTCGCGACAAGGTCAAAGGCCTCGCGGCCGTCTGGGAAACGCTTACCCTGGATCGGGTTTTTCGAGTCGACGCCGGCTCTATTGCGGCTCACGTCGCCCGTTGGGGCATGCGCCTGCTCATGGGGACGGCTTCGCATGTCATGGAAACCCGTAGCCTGGTCGACGCCTCTCCGTTGCAGGCTTTATTGGAGCAGGTATTGAAACCGGTATCTGGTGTGCTGGGCGGCATTCACGACAACCTGTTAGAACGCCGCCTACGTGCGGTCGCCATTACGACATCGAATTATTCTACAGGCCAGTCGGTAACCTGGATCCAGGGGATAAATTTAATGCCCTGGACACGCGCCCACCGTATAGGCATCCCCTGTACGCTGCGCATAGATCACATATTAGCCTCCGCCTCTCTACCGCTTTTCTTCCCGGCGGTGAATATCGGCGGATGCTGGTATGGTGACGGCGGGATCAGAATGACGGCACCGCTGTCGCCGGCCGTGCACCTGGGCGCCGATCGCATCTTGGCGATCTCGACAAAATATGCGCCGTCCACCGAGGAAGTCGATTGCCCCACTATCGACGGCTATCCACCTCCCGTGCAGGTGGTCGGCGCCCTGTATAATGCCCTCTTCCTGGATGTTTTCGATTACGACGCCTTGCGTATCGAACGCATCAACTCGCTGGTGAAGCAGGTACCGCTCGATAAGCGGGGTGGTTTGCGTTGCGTGGACCTATTGCTGCTGAGGCCCTCATGCGATCTGGGCAAGCTCGCGAACGCATATGAGCCCGAGCTTCCGGGCGCCTTCCGCTTCATGACCCGGGGTTTGGGCACGCAAGAGACCCGATCGAACGACCTCTTGAGCGTATTGATGTTTCAGCCGGACTACCTGCAACGGTTAGCGGATTTAGGCTATGCGGATGCAGGAGCGCGCCGCGAGGAAATCTCCGCGTTCTTTGCGAAAAGCGCGCTGTGCCCGGATCCGGTAAACGGTGTGATGTAATCGTACGCGTCATTTCTCGAAGATGAGCGCCAGATAGGCGAGAAACAGGAGCAGATGCACCGCCCCGAGTAAGACGTTGGTTCGTTCCAGGGCGAAGGTCAGCATGCTCACCGCCAAGGTCAATAACAGCAAGATCGTATTGACGGCATCGAGTCCGAGGATGATCGTCCGGTCGGTAAGGAAGCCGATGGTGAGGACCGCCGGGATCGTCAGGCTGATGCTCGACAGCGCGGTTCCGAGCGAGAGGTTAATGGAGCGCTGAAGCTGGTTAGCCAGCGCGGCTCGGACAGCGGCCAGGGCTTCGGGAGACAGTATCAGCACCGCCACGAGCAGACCCCCGAGCGCGGCAGGTGCACCCAAAACGCGGATGCCGTAGTCGATCGGCACCGCGATCCGTTTGGCCAGGACAACAATTGGGACGACGTACGCCAGCAGCAGCAGGCCGTGATAGCCGACCGACTGAACCTCAAGCCTGCCGTGCATGTCCGCACCTTGGTGATCCGTCGTAGCCGCCGCGGCGGTGGGCGAAACAAAATAGTCGCGATGGCGCATGGTCTGGATCGCCAGGAACACGCCGTACAGAGCCACCGACATAAAGATGAGAAACGCGGAGTGGAGTGGGGAGAGGGTGGGTCCCGGAGACGACACGGTGAACCTCGGCAGCACCAGCCCGAGCACCGACAAGGGCAGGATCACGGCCAGAAAGGCGTTCGCCCCGTAGAGGTTGTATGTCTGCTCGTGGTAGCGCAACCCGCCGAACAGCAGGCTCGCGCCCACCAGCCCGTTCAGTACGATCATCACGATTGCGAGCATGGTGTCGCGCGCCAGCGAAGATCCCCCTTGGTCGGTGTACATCACCGCCGCGATCATCATCATCTCCATGCCGCTCATGGAGAGCGTCAGCACGAGCGTACCGAAAGGCTCGCCGAGCCGCACGGCGAGCCCCTCTGCATGGCGCACCACGGCGAACGCCGAAACCAGAATCGCAGCGAAGAGCCATCCCAACAGGAAGGCAAACCAGACAGGATCGGAGAGATCGGCCAACCACCCGCTCCCGAACACGAGAAAAAGCGCCGTGGTGGCGACGCTCACCGGGAACGGCCATTCGGTCCGCAACCTAGAAATGAGCTGCCGTGTACGCGGCGTCGTCATGGATGTCCCAGGCGCGACTTCGTCTGACAGCTTCGCGTGATTGGGTGCCCGGCACGCCGGCTCAGAGCCTTGCGGCCGGAAGAAAAGGCGCTCACCGTCCGCCTGCATTCGCGGATCGCGGTCTTGTCTTTCAAAAGCGGCATGGCCCGTACGGCGGGAGGCCCCGCGATGCTGGCGCCCGAACCCGGCACCGCCTGCGCGATGAGCCGCGCAAACGACGAGCGACGGGGAGTGGCGAAAAGATTGGGTAGTCTACCCGAAGGGCGTGGACATGGCCGATGGTCCCGCCGGCCCGATCGGGTCGCGAACACCTCCGCGGAGCGCCATCGGTCGCGATGGCGATGCGGATCGGGGTCAAACCCTTGCCAAAGACATTTGAAATTTACCGTCCCGCTACGCAGGGGAGGGGACCCGGAGACTCCCTCCCCTGTCTGCGCTTTCTGCGGACGGGGGAGGGTGGGGTGGGGGCCAAGCCCTTCAGCCGCTGACCA
>JBOIDR010000178.1:0-5782 GCA_050740695.1 Gammaproteobacteria bacterium
CGTCCTTCTTGCGAGTCGTGGCGCGTAGAAACATGACGGCTCGCCATTATGCACAGAATTCCTCTCTTGAAAACAACCAAGGTCTTCACTACAGCCACTTTTCGTCGATTTGTTGCGCTGCTGGATTTACAAAACAAATAGTTACAAATGGCGACGTCGCCCCAAAGCCGGAAAACGAGGCCGAATCGGCTAAGTCGGGTTAATATCCGTGATAGAGCCCAGCGATTCGCAACGAGCATCGCTTGTCGGCGCGGTCGTCATGTCGGGCGTTACCGCGACCCAAGCTTCGGGATAGCGTGTGCGCACCGTCCCTTCGCCGAGTAACTCAAGTTGGCTGCCATCCCCCGATCGGCTCACGAACACCCAAGGTAGACCCGAAAGGGCGCCCGCACCAGGGAGCGGGATCGGCCCGAGGCGCGCAGGCCCACAGCCCACGTAGAGGCTATGCCCCTCCGCCGCCACCGTTCCAGGGATCCGGAAGCGGGTTATGGAAGGCCGTTCCAGGAGAAAGTGGGTGTCGCTGCCACGCGTACGTTCAGAGGCCAGTGCGAGCAGGGTCGTGTCCTGGTCCGCGTTCACCGCATAGAGCTCGAAGCGAGTTCCGATCTCTCCAATCAAATTGCCAATGATCGAGGAGAGTTCGGGCCTGGTCATTGAGCCGGGAAGAGTGATCTCGCCTTCGAGATGCCAAGCGCCACTTTTTAATCTGAGCGTGCGCGTCATGCGTAGCGTGCTTCTTGGTGTAGAAGCGAGCTTTGCAGCCTCTTCGACGAGATTGTGGATCAGCGCCCTAGCGGTATCATCGCCGAGCGACATCGGGAGTTTCACACGCCACTCGGGGTCCAGACGGTCCAGATCGGTTAGCGGAGTCTTGGACCCTGCCACCTGGGCCTGAAGCTTCCAGATCGCGTCGACCAGCTGCCCGCTGAGCGTATATACGACCGGCTGGCGCAGGCTCTTTGGCAACCGGTCGCGGACGTTTTCGGCGAGTTGCTCGGGGCAGAGTCCAGCACGTCGGTAAAGCTGAAACTCTTCCAAAAGCGCCTTGAAGAAGTTGCGGAGCTTCGCTCCCTCTTTGTGAACGAGATTGAGCGGTAGTCCCCCTTCACAGGCGAGGGTGAGTAGGAAGGCGCGACCGGCACCGGTTGTGAGCAGGCGCCGCTGCCAGAATTGGAGTCCGAGCTCGACCAAGTAATAGAGCTGACTTAGCGGCATCCACTCGACAGAGATGTCCTCAAGGATGGTCTCCCACTTGGGCCACCGCTGTAATGACGCCGCCACCACTCCGCAGCGTAAAGGCAGGACAAGGGATGCGTGCCCCACGGTAGGCGGCGGACCGGCGGCCGCCCCTCACACGCTTCCCGCAGCACGTTGCGGAGCTCAGCGAACTCCTCCTCTGTGCAACGATAGCTGCACAGCGGTCGCCCATCGGGTTTTCTGAGATCCCGGTGCGAAAGAAACCGCGTAAGCCAGCTAAGGGGACTCAAAACCATGTCGCAGACATCCAGGCTCCAAGGAATTCCGTTGCGCAGCGCGCGGTCCGCCGCTGACATTGGCTTGAATTGTCACCGTAGGATGACCTGAATCTCTCGAAGCCCATTGGCTTCCACCGCCGCGTTTCGCTTCGGGGACTCGCCGCTCTCGGTTCCCGTTACCGCATCATTTTGAGCGCCGCGGCAGGGCTGGCGATGCGAATACCCCGGTACTCGCCGAGAGTGAGAAGGTCGGCGTCTCCAGAGACGATCAAGTCAGCTTTGGCGGCGAGGGCACAGGAGAGCACGGCATCGTCGTCCCTATCGCGCGAGACTTGCCGAGCAAGCTGGCGGGCCGTGACGCGATAAGCCAGCTTTCGGTAGAAACCAAGCAACTCGGTAGCCGTCAATCCCGTCACACTGACCACGCGGGCGAACTTCCTACGCTTCAGTACCTCACCTAACTCATCGAGCAATTCGTGGCTGGTGTAGAGTTGCACCTCGCCTTCGCTGGCCCGTTCGAGCAGCTTCTTCGGGGCACCCCGCCACAGAAAGGCCGACACCAGCACATTGGTGTCGAGCACCAATCTCACGCAGGCCGGTCGGTTTTGCGCACTTGCCGCACCGCGTTGACTTCGGTCTGGATCTCTTCCATCGAGAGCGGTGGGATATCCGCCTGGGCCACCCGCTCGGCGGCGTCGAGCAGTGCCTGCCCCGCTCGGCGACGCACCGCCTCCTTCACCAATTGGGTGATCGCTTCGGGCGTCAGCAACCCCGCCGCTTCGGCCTCTTTCGCAAGCCGCTCGGGCAGGGACAGTTTCAATTCCAGCGTGGTCATAATCACTAATGTCGCTCACGTCTCAGGAGGATAGGCTAACAGAAATCCCGCGACACCGTCCTGAGCCCTCCGAGCAAGGCCGTTCGGTCTTCGAGCTTACGGGCGATGAGATGGACGACCTCGCCCTCGCGTTGCACCTCGCCCGTCACCCCCATGAGCCTCGCCCCGAGCACGATGCGGCGCTCGCGCTCGAAGAGGCTGCTCCAGACGATGACGTTGAGCGGGCCGGTCTCGTCCTCGAGGGTCAGGAACACGACGCCGGTGGCCGTGCCCGGCCGCTGGCGGGTGATGACGAGGCCGGCGGCATGCGCGCGCCGGCCGTGGGAGAGCCCCAGTACCTCGCGGGCCGACTGGAAAGAGAGGCGTGTGAGCACGGGGCGCAGGAGCGCCAGGGGATGGCGGCGAAGGGTCAGGCCCAGGCTCCCGTAGTCGGCCACGATGTCCCCTCGGTGGGTTTGCGCAACATCGGCACGGGCTCGGGGAGCGCGGGCATCTCTCCGAGCGGGCGGTGCCTCGATGCCGAGCATCTGCCAGCGGGCCTGATGGCGGTTGCCGCAAAGCCCCCGCAAGGCATCGCGACCAGCGCCTCCAGATCACGGCGGTTCAAGCGGGCGCGCCGGGCGAGGTCCTGGACATCCCGGAAGGGGCGCGCGGCGGTGATCCGCTCGGCGCCGACACGGGACAGGCCCTTGACCATCCGGAGCCCGAGCCGCAGGGCGGGCGGGGCGCCCTCCAGGGTGCACTCCCAGTCACCGACCCCGACATCGATCGGCCGCACCTCGACCCCGTGGCGCCTCGTGTCCTGCACGAGCTGGGCGGGGGCATGGAAACCCATGGCCTGACTGTTGAGGAGGACGCAGGTGTAGCCCGCAGGCCTTCATCGACAGTGGCGCCATGTTGCGGGGCGTTTGGGGGTCTCGGACGAGCGAGCGGCGAAGGGAGTTGTTCGCGCAGGAGGCGAGCTGGATGGGAGCGGGTATCGGTTGGGGATCAGCGCACGGTGCCCCGCTGGTCGAAAGTCCTTCTGGAGGCGTGGATCTGCCACTGCGGCGCGTCACGAGAACGGCGAGGATCCGGTCCGGTGGGCCCTTCGGCCGGCCTCGCGACGCAGGCTCGCATTGACAGAGTTGCCGCGGGGTCACATCATGGCTAGGGATGGCGTTGCCGGGGAAGCCACTTTCGAACCCGGTGGGAAACTCGCACGCTCGCGTGCGAGACCATCCAGGAAGGGCGGTTGATCATTCGCGAGACGTTCCTATCCTGGTGTACGAACGGTAATACCAGGTAACGGGCGCGGCCATTCTAATTCTATTAGGGAGGATGCGAGCGCTCTTTTGGGGTAATGGGTACGCACACCACCAAGCTGGCCGACATCCTGGTGCGGTATCGTTGGCTTTTCGTGGTGCCGGTGGTGCTGCCGCTGTCGCTCGCGTTCAATCTCTTCTGGGCCCTGCGGGGTTTCTACCAGCGAGGCTGGCATGGCGCCCCGGAAGCCCATGAGCGACGGGTCTCCGGCATCCAGGCGCAGGTGCGCGACTGGCGTGTCGCAGGGACTCGGCCGCCGCTATGTACGGCGCGCAAACCCTGGATGAGCGTCTCGCCCCGGGTCGCCCGTTATAAGGCGCGTGACAACACGGTGCGCGTCGCCCTCTACGACATCCTCGCGCTGGATACGGAACGGTGCGTCGTTCGGGTCGAGCCCGGCGTGAGCATCGGCCAGTTGACGCGCTACCTCATCCCCAAGGGATGGACCCTGCCGATCGTGCCGGAGCTCGACGACCTCACCGTCGGCGGATTGCTCCTCGGCTATGGCATCGAGGCCTCGTCGCACCGATACGGTCTCTTCGCGGACATCGTCGAGGCCTGCGAGGTGGTCATCGGCGATGCCACGCTCGTGCGCGCCACACGTTTACAGCATGCCGATCTGTTCCGCGCCCTGCCGTGGTCGTACGGGGCGCTCGGGATCCTCGTGGCCGTGGAGCTTCGTATCATCCGCTGCAAGCCCTGGGTACACGTCCGTTACCTGCCGGCCCACCGCTTGAACGACGCCTGCGGATCGTTCACCCGCATCGTCTGCCGCGACCACCCGCCGGAGTTCGTCGAAGGCATCCTGTATGGGCGCGAACGCGGCGTGATCATCACCGGCGATTTCGTGGAGGGTCTGGACAACGCCAAGGTCAATGCCATCGGCCGGTGGTTCAAACCCTGGTTCTACAAACACTGCGAGTCCTTTCTGGAGCGGGGCGCGGGTGATGAATACATCCCCCTGAGACAGTATTACCGCCGTCACACGCGCAGCATCTTCTGGGAAGGGGAGCTCATCGTCCCCTTCGGCAATCATCCGGTGTTTCGTTATCTCCTGGGATGGATGATGCCGCCCAAGATCGCGTTCCTGAAGCTGACACAGAGCGAAACGATCCGCGCCTATTATGAGAATAAGCACGTCTGCCAGGAGGTCCTCATGCCTATCGCGGATCTCGAGGACAGCGTCGAGTTCTTTCACGGCAACTTCGAGTGTTACCCGCTCTGGCTCTGTCCACACCGGCTCCACCGGACCGAGCCACAGGGCCTATTGAAACCGGACGAGGGGGTCGAGGACTACGAGATGTTCGTTGACATCGGCGCCTGGTATGCGCCAGGGCCAGTGCTGAGAGGCGAGGCCTATGATTCCCGCCGTGCCGTCCGGACGATGCAAGACTACGTCATCGCACACCGTGGCTACCAGTGTCTATACGCCGTGACCGAGCTGACGCGCGAAGAGTTTCGCCGCATGTTCGATTGCCGCCTGTATGACGCGGTCCGGCAGAAATACCACGCACACGGGGTCTTCATGGATGCCTACGACAAGGTCAAACGACCCTCGGGCGCAGCCGGGACGTCGCCGGCGTTGGAGTCGACGGCGCCATCGTGAGTCCGGAGGTGGGCGGAGCGGGGCCGCGGTGTCAGGGCGGCCGCCGTCCCTGTGTCTGGAACGGGCAGAGTGGTCACCGAGTGACGACGCGGATCGCAAGCGCTGGCACAACGCAGCACCCGCACCGTCATCGAGGAGCTGGAGCACGAGGGCCTGCTCCTCGGACCCTTCGCCGGGCACGGACGACCCCATCACCGACCGGCCCGTCCGACGCAACAATATATGTTGCAAAGCTGCATTGAATTTCCTATCCTTTGCCTGGTCCTGCCGGGTGTCCGACACGGGACCGATCATAACCACAGTACCTAGCTTTACACAGGCGTGCGAAACCGCCCTTCCTGTTTTCAGGAAGGGATCGCTTTTCGATTGATAAAGGCGTTGAGCCTTTGGGTTTAATGAAGCGTGGCCGAGGGCGGGAAACCGAGAAGCGTCAACCGTATGACTTTAGGCGTTTGAAACGGTCAGGCAGCTTTTTTGAAATCTTCGGAGGCGCTTGCGGGGGTGGGTTTGGCTTCGAGAGTGGTACGCGCCAGTTGCAGCACATGCTCAACAGGGTGGAGT
>JBOIDR010000179.1:0-5571 GCA_050740695.1 Gammaproteobacteria bacterium
TGGGCGAGGTCTTGCTGTTGCAGCCAGGCTATATAGTCTCGGTACGGCCGGGAGCGCTCGAGGCGGAGCTCCCGGCCCCCACGGAAGGCCTCATAGCAGGTCAAGACTTCCTTGAGCACCAGGGAGAAGCTCCAGCCATCGAGCAGGAGATGATGAAAGCTCAAGACAAAGTGATAGGTATCCTCGGCTACCTGAAACAAAGCTAGGCGCATCAACGGCGCTTTGGAAAGCTGGAAGCCGCGACGGCGATCCGCTTTGAGATAAGTCTCCAGCCGTTCTTCTTGCTCAAGAGCAGCGAGATCCCGCCAATCTTGTTGCTCCAGTAGCACGCCTACCCGCCGGCCTACCACCTGCCTAGGCTTTTCAAGGTTTTTCCAGACAAAGGCGGTGCGCAAGATCGGATGCCGGTTCACGACCTGTTGCCAGGCCCATTTAAAGCCCCCGGCCTGCAGCTTCCCACCCAATACCCCGCTGAATTGCTCGAAATACACCTCCGACTCGGGGGCATACAGGGTGTGAAAGAGCATCCCCTCCTGCAGGGGCGAAAGGGGATAGGTATCCTCGATGTTCTTATGTAAGGTACTC
This sequence comes from Gammaproteobacteria bacterium, assembly GCA_050740695.1. GTDB lineage: Bacteria > Pseudomonadota > Gammaproteobacteria > JACCXJ01 > JACCXJ01 > JACCXJ01. The sequence continues at coordinate 586 of JBOIDR010000179.1, forward strand.
ACAGCCTTTTCTCCTCAAGCTCAAATTCGACCTCTTCGAAAGCCTTATCAAGCTCATCCTGATCAAGCTGCGCCAGAGGGAAATCCGAGAGGGTGTAGCCCCCGGCCTCGGGCGACTGGCAATGCTCAATGAGGGCCTCCAAGGCCTCCAGAGATCCCTGCGCCAGCCGCTCCACCGTGGCCCGCCGATGCACCCGCTCGCTGTAGCTCCAGTGCAGGTGTAGCCGGCCCTCGGCCACCCACCCATTCACATCGAGCAGATGAGGGCGCCTCCCTAAGGGGCTGTGCGGCGGGCCACTCGACTCGCGGGCCGGCCGAAAGAGCGACGATTCCGACAGCGCTTGGTCCAGCTGCCCCAGGTAGTTGAAGCTGATCTCGGGTGGGGGCAGGGCCTGCAGCACCGCGCGCACCTCGGCCTCGGGGTGCAGGTAGCGCAGCACCCCATAGCCGATGCCCTTGTTCGGGATCCGGCGGAGCTGTTCCTTGACCGCCTTCAGCGCCTCCCCCGGCGGCTCCGCCCCCAGCTCCAAGCAGACCGGGAAGAGGCTGGTAAACCACCCCACCGTGCGCGAGAGGTCCACCTCAGCAAACAACTCCTCGCGCCCGTGACCCTCGAGGTCCAAGAGCAGGGACCCTGCCTCCGTCCATCGCCTAAAGCTCTGCACCAAGGCCATGAGCAGCACATCGTTGATCTGGGTGTGGTAGACCGGGGGCACCTCCTGCAGCAAGGCCCGGGTCTGCTCGGCACTCAAGGCCACCGCCACGTGAGCGGTGGAGGTCACCGTGTTGGCCTCGGGGTCGACGGCATAGTCCCGCGGCAGGGGCCTCACCTCCCGCCGCGACTCGCTCAGCCAGTAGTCGATCTCCGCGTGCACGGCCTCCGAGTGCCCATACGCCCACAGCCTCTCGGCCCACGCCTTGAAGGCGGTGGTCTTGGGCGGCAGCTGGAGGGCCTGCCCCCCGCGGAGCTGCTGATAGGCCCGCTGAAAGTCTTCGAGCAACACCCGCCAGGAGACCCCATCCACCACCAGGTGATGGATCACGATCAGCAACCGCCCCGGCCGCTCCGCCCCTAGCTTAAATAGCACCCCCCGCAGCAGCGGCCCGCTCGATAAGTTGAGACTCCCCTGCTGCTCAGCCGCCCCCGCCTCGAGCACCGGACGCTGCTGCGCTTCCGCTAGCCCCGAGAGGTCCACCACCGCAAAGGGCACCGCCTCCTCCAGGCCCGCATGGACCTGCCGCCAGCCCGTCCCCTCGGGGATAAACCGCAGGCGCAGGGCATCGTGGTGCACCAGCAGCTGCCGCACCACTCGCTGCGCCCACTTAGGCTCAAGCTCCGACTCCACCTCCAGCAAAAAGGCCTGGTTAAAGTGCTGCGGCGCCGGCAGCCCCTGCTCGAAGAACCACCGCTGGATGGGCGTCAGGGGCACTGCACCGCTCACGAGCTCTTGGTCAGCCTCAATGGTGGGGCCAGTGCCAACTACTACAGCCAGCTCGGCTACACTCTGATACTGAAAGAGTTGCTTGGGGGTGAGCCGCAGCCCCGCCTGCTGGGCCCGGGCGATGACCTGGATGCAGAGGATGGAGTCACCCCCCAGTTCGAAGAAGTTATCGTGCCGCCCCACCCGCTCTTGCCTCAGCACCTCCGTCCAGATCCCGGCCAAGAGCTCCTCGGTCGGCGTGCACGGGGGGACATACCCCTCCGCCACCCCCCGCCCCTCGGGGGCCGGCAAGGCCTTGCGGTCCACCTTGCCATTGGGGGTCAGCGGTAAGGCCTCGAGCCCCACAAAGGCACTGGGCACCATGTACTCGGGCAAGCGCTCTTTCAAAAAACCCCGAAGCTCACTGACCGAGGGAGCCGGCTCCTCTTGGGCCACCACATAGGCCACCAGCCGCTTCTCCCCCGGGTGATCCTCACGGGCCAGCACCACCACCTCCCGTATCCCCGGATGCCCCCCCAGGCAGGCCTCGATCTCCCCGAGCTCAATGCGAAACCCTCGCACCTTGACCTGATGGTCCAGCCGACCCAGAAACTCCAGATGGCCTTCGGGGAGGTAGCGGACCAGGTCCCCGGTCCTGTACAGCCGTGCCCCAGGGGCCTCGCTGAAGGGATGGGGAATGAACCTCTCCGGGGTCAACTCCGGCCGATGGAGATACCCCCGCGCCAGTCCCGCCCCCCCGATGTAGAGCTCCCCCGGCACCCCTATGGGCACCGGCTGGAGATGAGGGTCTAGGAGATACACCTGCGTGTTAATAAGGGGGCGGCCAATGGGTAGTGTCCGGCCGTCGCTCAGATATTCCTCAGTCGTCGCCCAAATCGTCCCTTCCGTAGGTCCATACAGATTAAAGAACCGATGAGCCTCGGCCCACCGAGCCGCAAGCTCGGCAGAACAAGCCTCTCCCGCTACAGTGATGATCCGCAGCCCAGACAACTCCTCAGTGGGCAAAGGGGCCAGAGCCGAGGGGGGGAGCGTCACGAGGGTGATGGCCATGTCTTGTAGGAGCCGGATCAAGGCCGGCCCGGGTAGCAGGCTCTCTCGCCTCCCCAGGCAGAGCGTCGCGCCCCCTCGCAAGGCCATGACGATCTCGAAGGTCGAGGCATCGAAACTGAGGGAGGCAAACTGCAGCACCCGATCACCGGGCCCGAGTCCGAAGGTGCGCACCTGCGCTTCCGACACGTTACACAGCCCTCGGTGAGGCAGAAGAGTCCCCTTGGGTCTGCCCGTCGATCCGGAGGTGTAGATGACATAGGCGAGGTTCTCGGGGATCACCCGGCTGGGTGGATTGCCCTGAGGCTCCTTGGCGATTGTCTCCCACTCCCTATCCAGGCACAGCACCTGGGCCCTGGTCTTGGGCAGGGTGGCTTCTAAGTGCGCCTGGATCAACAGCACCGCCACCTGGGCATCCTCGAGCATGAAGGCCAGCCGTTCGGGGGGATAGCTCGGGTCTAAGGGTACATACGCCCCCCCGGCCTTGAGCACCCCCAACAGCCCTACTATCAGCCCGAGCGAGCGCTCGGCACAGACCCCCACCAGCACCTCCGGGCCTACTCCTAAGCCCTGGAGATGGTGCGCCAGTTGATTGGCCCGGGCATTGAGGGCCCGATAGGTGAGCCACTCATCTTCAAACACCACCGCCACCGCCTCGGGAGTCCGCTCCACCTGCGCTTCGAACAACTGGTGGATACACCACTCCTTGGGATACTCAGCCTCGGTGGCATTCCACTCCACCAGCACCTGCCGACGTTCCGCCTCCGGCAGCACGTCGAGGCTCCGTACCGCCCGGGTCGGCGCCCTCTCCAGCGCTTCCACCAGCCCTTCGAGCGCAGTGTGCATCAAGTCGCACACCCGCCTCGGGTCGATCGGGTCCTGCACTTGCGCCGTCAGCCTGAACCCTTCCCCCAGATCGTCCACCGAGAGCGTGAGGGGATAGTTGGTGCGCTCTTCGCCGTAAAGCCCCTCAACCCCTTCCCACGCCTGCATCGCTTCGGCCGACGGAGCGTGAACTATCCCCTGACTGTAACGGTAATTCAGCAGCGCGGAAAACAGCGGTGCCGGTGCCGGCACCCCGCTGCAGCGCTGGGCCAGAGCCAGCGAGGCATGCTCATGGCGCAGCAGGTCGGCCAGCAGGGTATGCGTGCCCCGCACGCTCGCCTCCACCCCCTCCTCCCCTACCCGGATCCGCACCGGCAGCGTGTTGATGAATAGCCCCATCATCCGCTCGACGCCCGCGCCGCCTTGCATGCGTCCAAACAGGACCGTGCCGAATACCACCTCCTCACGCCCCGATGCCCGCGCCAGCACTTGCGCCCAGGCCAAGTGACACAGACTCGCTGCGCTCACCCCCAGCTTGCGCGCCCGTTCTCGCAACCGCTGGGCTAAACCCGCGTCGAGCTCCAGCCGGGCCTCCGCAATCCCCCTGCCCTCGCCTCGCACGTCGAGCAGTCCAAACGGCGCCGTGGGCTCCTCTACGTCCCCCAACAGCCCCCGGAAAAAGGCTTCGTGCTCTTGCTGACTCACCCCCAACCGGGCTTGCGCCACAAAGTTGCGGAAGGGCTGCGGCACCGGCAGCTGAGCCGCCTGCCCCAGCAAATGCGCCTCGATCTCCGCCTCTATGACTTCCAGCGTGGTGTGGTCGCCCGCCAAGTGATGGAGCAATAGCAGAAACAGCCAGCGCCCCTGAGCCGCGTCCTGGGCAATATAGACCCGTAGCAACGGGGCCTGGCGCACATCGATCCGGTAGTGCCGCGGGTCAAAGCGTGCGTACAGCTGCTCGGCCACATCCCCCCTCGCCGGATCCAGCACCACCTCTTCCACCGGCACGGGTGCTTCCCGCCACACCACTTGCACCGGTTCGGACACCCCTTCCCATACCACCGCCGTGCGCAGAATGTCGTTCCGCTTCACCACCGCCTGCAACGCCCCTACAAAGCCTTCCAGTCGCCCCCGGCTGTCAAAACCGTACAGGCCAGACAGTAGGTAGGCATCCCCTTCGGTCCCCATCAAATGGTGAAAGAGAATGCCCTCCTGTAACGGGGCCAGCGGGTAAATGTCCTGCACATTGGCCGCTCCCCCGGGCACCCCACTGACGAGGCGCTCGATCTCCGCTGCGGTAAGCTCCACCAACGGCAGCATCTCCGGCGTGATGGCCTCGCACTGGGGCGGGATCCGGTTGGGCGGCACCTCGATGAGATCGGGCTCCCCACCCAGGGTCACCGCCAGCGCGGCCAGGGTCGGGGTGGTAAACAGCGCCCGCACGTCGGCGTGCAGCCCGTTCTGGCGCATGCGCTCGATCAGCGTCACCGCCAGCAGCGAATGGCCCCCCAGCTCGAAGAAATTATCGTGTCGCCCCACCCGCTCTTGCCTCAGCACCTCCGCCCAGATCCCGGCCAAGAGCTCCTCGGTCGGCGTGCACGGGGGGACATACCCCTCCGCCCCTCGGCCCTCCGGGGCCGGCAAGGCCTTGCGGTCCACCTTGCCATTGGGGG
>JBOIDR010000180.1:0-5476 GCA_050740695.1 Gammaproteobacteria bacterium
TTTCCAGCGAGGAGGGAAAGAAAGGCGCGATCGCACCGGGACAGCTCGCCGATCTCGCGGTGCTCAGCGACGATTTCTTCTCGGTACGCGAGGAGAACATCCAGCATCTGGAATCGGTGCTGACAGTCGTCGGCGGCAAGCCGGTGTACGCGGCGGCTGAGTTCAAGGACCTCGACCCGCCGCCCCTGCCCATCAGTCCCGACTGGTCACCGGTGCGCAGCTACGGTGGATACGGCGCACCGCTGCTCGCCAAGGGACCGGCCGAGAACGCGTCGCCGCGCTCCGTCTGCTCGACTCAGGGACACGGAGGGCAAACATCATGCGACGACAGCCATGCGCTTTGGGGTGCGCTCGGGTGCGACTGTTTCGTGTTCTAGAAAGGTGGGTGCCCCTTCGATGAGCGGGCAGATCGCAGAGCGGATAAGCGCCGGCGCCGAGGAAGTTACGCCAACGCGTGCCGCTGCAGACGGCGCGAGCGGCTGGGGCCCCTTGCGGCACTCGGTGTTTCGCGCGCTCTGGATCGCCGCGCTGTTCTCCAATATCGGCACGTGGATGCAGGACGTCGGCGCCGGCTGGCTCATGACCTCGCTCGACCCCTCGCCTCTCATGGTGGCGCTCATCCAAGCTGCGACCACCCTGCCCATCGTTATTCTCGCGCTGCCCGCCGGCGCCTTGGCCGACATCGTCGATCGGCGACGTCACTTGATCGGCACGCAGGTTTGGATGCTGCTCATGGCCACGAGCCTGGGTGTGTGCACCTTGCTGGGTTTGACCACGGCGTGGCTGCTGCTCGCCTTCACGTTCGCGCTCGGCTGCGGATCGGCCCTGCTGATGCCGGCCTGGGCCGCGATCGCGCCCGAGCTGGTCACGCCGAAAGAGCTGCAGGCGGCGATCACGCTCAATAGTCTGGGGATCAATGTCTCGCGGGCCATCGGTCCGGCGCTTGCCGGCGTCATCATCGCGGCGAGCGGACCCGCCTCCGTGTTCCTGTTGAACGCGGCTTCGTTCCTCGGCGTCTTGCTCGTGCTCGTGTACTGGCGCCGGATCCCGCATGAGACGACCTTGCCGGCGGAGCGGCTCCTCGGTGCAATGCGTGCGGGTCTGCGTTACGCCCGGCACTCGCCGGTGTTTCAGGCCGTCCTCGTGCGCACGGCGGCGTTTTTTCTGTTCGCGAGCGCCGCCTGGGCGTTCTTGCCGCTCATCGTGCGGCAGACGCTGGGCGCAGGTCCCGCGACCTATGGTCTCTTGCTAGGCGCCATCGGCGTGGGCGCGGTCGCCGGCGCATTTCTCCTCCCGCCTGTGCGCGCCTGGCTCTCTCGCGATGCGCTCGTCGCGATCGCGACGCTGCTCTACGCGCTCGCCACCCTGGCGCTCGCCACCCTGGCGCTCGCGCACCTGCGCGATGTCGTTCTCCTCACGGGCGCGATGCTGCTGATGGGCGCCGCCTGGGTCATGGTATTGTCCTCGCTACAGGTATCGGTGCAGACCGCCCTGCCAGAGTGGGTGCGCGCTCGCGGTCTGTCGTTGTATCTGGTGGTCTTCATGGGAGGCAGCCTTCTATGGGGCCAGCTCGCCACGCAAACGGATCTCGTGATTGCGCTCGAGACCGCGGCCGGCGGGGCGCTCGCGGGCGTCCTCATGACCCGGCGGTTCCGGATCGGTCTTCACGAAGCCGTGGATCTCGCGCCTTCGGCGCATTGGCCGCAACCGCATGTGGTGGACGCGGTCGAGCCGCACCGCGGGCCAGTGATGGTGACCGTGGCGTATCAGGTGCAGCCTGGGCTCACGGACGCTTTTCTAAGCTTGATCCATGCGCGCCGTCGCCTGCGTCAGCGCGACGGCGCCTTTTGTTGGAGCGTATTTCGGGACGCGGCCGATCCCTCGCGGTATCTCGAGTGCTTCCTGCTCGGGTCCTGGATCGATCATCTGCGCCAGCACGAGCGAGTGACCGTGGAGGACCGAGAGCTTCAGATGCAGATCAGGGCTTGCCTCGAAGCCGGCAGCGAGCCCGTCGTTGGCCACTACCTGGCGCCGGAGCCCAACGCGAGCTCTGAGCGGAGGTGCGTCGGTCGCGAATCGTGACGAGGTTTCTGGTGTTCGCTGTGCTCGCGTGCAGAGGGCTCGCACGCGCGGCCGAGAAGGCGCCGGAGTACCAGAAGCTTCGCTACGAGGAAGATTACAGGTACTTGGACGCGCGCGGTGATTTCTTCGATCCGATCAAGTACATCCCGATCAGCAGTGACGGCGCGGCCTATCTCTCGCTCGGCGGGATGCTGCGCGAGCGCTACGAATACCAGAGCAATCCGCTCGACGGGTCGCAGGATCGCGCCGGTGTGTTCCTGCAGCGCTACATGCTGCACGCCGATCTTCATCTCGGCGCGCACGCGCGTGCCTTCGCACAGTTGCAGAGCGCGCTCGCGAACGGGCGCCGCGGGGGACCGAGCCCCGTGGACGAGGACCAGTTGGATCTTCATCAGGCCTTCGTCGACATCGCGCTAGGCATCGGTGGGACGCTCGCGCTGACGCTGCGCGCCGGCCGGCAAGAGATGGCCTACGGCTCCGCTCGGCTCATCGACGTACGGCAGGGTCCGAACGTGCGTCGCAGCTTCGACGCCGCGCGGGTGGTCCTACACGCCGGCGGCTGGCAAGTAGACGGCTTCGCCGCCCGGCCCGTGCTGAGCGGGGGCGGCAGATTCGACAGTCGACGAGACCCCGACCAGGCGCTTTGGGGCGCTTACGGGTCGGGTAAAGCGAGCGGCCTGCGCGGCGCCGCCCTGGATCTGTACTACCTAGGATTTCAGGATGACCAAGGCGAGTACGTGCAGGGTACCGCGTCCGAGACCCGGCATTCGCTGGGCGGTCGACTGTGGGGCGAGGCGGGAGGCTGGGACTACAACTTCGAGTCGCTGTTTCAATGGGGGCATTTCGGATCGGCCGAGATCCGGGCGTGGACGGTTGCCTCCGACACGGGTCATACGTGGAATGACGCGCCCCTCCAGCCCCGCCTGGGGCTTCGGGCGAACGTCGCGAGCGGCGACGATGATCCGAATGACGACGTGCTCGAGACCTTCAACCCTCTCTATCCACGTGGCAACTACTTTAACGAGCTGGCCACTCTCGGGCCGCGCAATTTCTTCGACGTCCACCCGTTCCTCACGCTAAAACCGCACGAGCGCTTGAGCGTGACCGCCGACTGGGACTTTTTCTGGCGCCAGAGTCTCAACGACGGACTGTACAGTCCTGCCGGTGCACTGATCCGGGGGGTCGGCGGTAGTCGCGCCCACTACGTCGGAAGCGCGGTCTCGCTGACGGCCGACTGGCAGCTCAACCGGCACCTCAATCTCACGACGATCTATGTGCATGCGTTCCCTGCGCAATTTATACGCGACACGGGCCCGGCCGAGTCCATCGACTTCATAGAGACCACGTTCACCTTGACGTTCTGACGGCTCGCGACCCTGCGACTATCGAGAGCCATCAGGGAGAACTTATCGAAGAACTAATGTGTATAAAGTGTAGCGAGTGTATAGAAGATGCGAGTGGAAATGGGGTCACGTCTTGCACATCGCATCCCTGGCCTAATCGGGGTAGTCGGGGGCGTTTAGTGCCCAGCCCCTGCGACCCGCAAAGTAGGAGTCAAATCTTGAGTCGTGAATCCCGAGAAATAGCTTAACTTGGCGGACGCAGGGGGAGCCGGAGCCGGCTTCGCCGCCCCTTGATCCATAGTCGGTTGGTCTCTAGAAATATTCGGGAAGTCGAAGTGATGCGTAAGTCCACTTTCGGGCTGCACGAGTGACTGCAAAGGGCCGAAAGGTGCCATCGACTGTTTTGTTGGGGGATTGACAAGGGGCAAGGTCTCTTGCCGAAAGGGTTTTCAGATCGATGGTCAGCCCGAGGGCCCTGGCCCCGGACATCGAACCGGCCATCTTGGAAGACACCGTGCCGCCCGACTTGACGCTGTTCGACCTTGCGGTCTACGCGCCAGCAGTGTTGGGGGAGGAGAAAGCGATGAGCGGCACCTGTAAGCGCGCGGCGTTCGCCATGGTAGGGGCGACGGTGCTGCTGGTCGTGTCGGCGGCGAATGCGGGCGCCGGGGCCTCGCGCGGTCCCGAGATCAGGGTGAGGATCGAGAGCGCGAGCCAGAAGGAGACCCTCGCTCGGGGACTCGAGGCCCTGGTCTCGAACAAGGGCGCGGGGGAGCCGATCGTCAAGGTCCGTGGCTCCTCCAGCACCTACGGCGTTCCGCATTTCACGCGGCTGACAAAGACGCGGGCGGTCCGGCTGCAGGGACCGAATGCTTCGGCCCCGAGCCGGCGGGTCACAGTCCTGCGCCTGCGGCTCACCGCCGAGGGGCGCAAGCAGATCGCGAGCTGCGAGGCCAGGACCCTGCGGGTGGAGGCCGGCGGTGCGAGCGACCAGGCAAGACTGGTGCGCGACACGAGGCGATGCAAGCCGAAGCGAAGCCGGTCGATCTCGGCCGTGCCGATCGTTGATGAGCTGGCGGGAGCGGGCTTCGAAAACTAGGCTTGACAATATGACGACGGGCGCACGTGTTCCTGCTGCCGAGGTGCGGTGGCCTGGGAGGATCCAATGGCTGAGGAAGAGAAACGCGCAGGCGGTACCGTGGTGCCAAAAAGACAGGAGACCTTATGAACAAGCGCATCAAAAGCCTGATGAGCAAGCTTCGGACGGGCCTTAAGAACCTTTACGGCCCGCGGCTGAACGGTGTCTATCTTTATGGTTCCTATGCGCGCGGGGACGAGGACGAGGAGTCCGACCTCGATGTCCTGGTGATCCTGGAGGACTTTGAAAGCTACGATGCAGAGGTGGACCGGACAAGCCCACTCGCGGCGTCGATCTCCCTGGAGTATGGGGTCAGCATCAGTAGCGTCTTTCTGCGAGAGAGGGACTGGCTCCGCGGCGAGAGTCCCTTCCTGGATAACGTGCGACGCGAGGCCATCGCGGCATGAAGGACACTACGGCGAAATTGTTGGAAAAGGCGGAACGCGCGATACACAGCGTAGGTGGGCCGGACAACTCCACTCGCGGCGGCACGTGGAGGCGGCTGCGGCGCGCGCCTACTACGCCATGTTTTACGTCGCTGAGGCGCTGCTCTACGAGAGGGGACTATCGTTTCGAAAACATGCGGGCGTACATGGCGCCTTTGGGCAGCACTTCGCCAAATCGGGCGTGCTGGATGCGAAAATACCACCAGTGGCTCATCGCCGCCTTCAATAAGCGAATCATCGCCGATTACGGTGTTGAGGCGGTCTTGAACGCCGCCGAGGTCAAAGAGATGATCGAGCATGCGCGGGCCTTCCTGGAGGAGGCCAGGCGGTACCTAGTAGGTTGATTCCATGATAACATATCAGATCAAGCGACCGGCAGCTCGTCGAGTTTATAGGTCCAGCGGAAGACCACCGGCTCCTCGTTCACTTCGGCGAGATACTTTTCGATTCGCTCCCTGAGTTCGGCT
>JBOIDR010000181.1:0-5047 GCA_050740695.1 Gammaproteobacteria bacterium
TTCCCCGTGTCATCGTTCCCCGTGTCATCGTTCCCCGTGTCATCGTTCCCCGTGTCATCGTTCCCCGTGTCATCGTTCCCCGTGTCATCGTTCCCCGTGTCATCGTTCCCCGTGTCATTGTTCCCCGTGTCATCGTTCCCCGTGTCATCGTTCCCCGTGTCATCGTTCAAGTTTCTCCTCTTCGAAATGCTCGCCGCGCAGGCGCCAGGAACGGAGCTCGGGCACACCCTCCGCGGTGACCGACAGGATCAAATACGACCAGCCCTCCCACGCCCCGTTGCGGTCGGTCTCCGAGGGTCGGGCCGGATGGTCGGGGTGGGAATGCCAGACGCCCACCATCGTGAGCCCGAGCGCCCGCGCCCGTTCTTCCGCGCGCAGGTGACCCCGGGGGTCGAGCTCGTAGCGGTCCCCGGGCCGTTCGCGGTTGAGGTTCTCGGCCGCCACGGCTTCATGCACCCGCACCCAGTCCGGGCCCGCCCGCCCGAGCAAGAGGCCACAGGTCTCGTTGGGATAGCCTGCCCGCACCACGGACCGGAGATGGGCACGGACCGCCTCGGGGAGTTGCAGCGTCGCCATCGTTCGATGCGATCGTCACGATGCGAATAGTATATCGGGATACTCGGGTATTATGCTGCGCCGAAGTGGCGACCAGGACGCCGATGGAGCCCCCGCCCCCCGAGACCGAGGAGGAATTGCGCCTGCGCGCCCGGCGGCTCGCGGGCTGGACGCTTTCGGATCTGGCCCGCCATCTGGGTGAGCGCGCCCCCCTGGATCTCAGGCGCGCAAAAGGCTGGGCGGGCGAGGCGCTGGAGCGCGCGCTCGGCGCCACCTCGGGCTCGCAACCCGAGCCGGATTTCCCGCATCTCGGGATCGAGCTCAAGAGCATCCCGGTCGGTCATGACGGCTTGCCGCGGGAATCCACCTATGTCTCGACCGTGCCCCTCATAGGCCACGCGGGATTGCGTTGGGAAGGATCGCTGGTGCGCCGCAAGCTCTGCCGGGTGCTGTTCATCCCGGTCGAGGGCGCGCGCGACATCCCGGTGCCCCTGCGCCGCATCGGCTCGCCGCTCCTCTGGAGCCCGATGCCGGAAGAGGAGGCGGTGCTGCGCCGCGACTTCGAGGAATTGATGGAGATGGTGTGTCTCGGCGAGGTCGAGCGCATCTCCGCGCATTACGGCACCTACCTCCAGATCCGACCCAAGGCCGCCAACGCGCGGGCGCGCACGGCTTGTGTCGGAACCGATGGCCGCGCCATCGAGACCCTGCCGCGCGGGTTCTATCTGCGCGCGACGTTCACGGCCGGGCTCCTGCGCCGCCATTTCCTCCTGCCCTGACCCGTCGCACCGCCCTGGCACGATACCGCTTGCCCTTCAACCGCTCCACCAAGTAAGGGCCGACAAATCGGCAGGACAGCCGATTTGCACGCCCGGAGGGCGCTCGAAGGGTGAGGGACAGGATGTCGCGAATGAACGCAGAAGTGCAAGGAGGAGCCGTGATGCACTCGCCTTCGGCGACGAGCCCGACCGGGGGAGCCGAGGCGCGGCGTGTGGTCACGCAGCCAGCGTTTCCCACAGGGCGTCGTGCCGTCACGCGATGTCCGGACAAGGTCGAGCACTGTGGTGGGGAGCCGGAAACGTTCGCTGAGCCGTCGGTGGAGCGCAACACACCAAGCGGATCCTGCGTTTACACCAGTCCGAAGAACGGCTGGACATCGACCAGGGTACCGGGCTCGACCCGGCCCCAGTCGTGGGGCAGGACGATGAAGCAATCGGCCTCGCTCATGGAGCGCAGGATGGCAGAGCCCTGGGGGCCGGTGGCATGCACGAGGAGGCCGCCTTGGGCGTCGCGGTCCAGGATGCCGCGCTGGTATTCCACCCGCCCGGGTTTCTTCTTCAGGGGTTTAGTGCAGCGCGCCTGCACGACCAGCGGCAGCCAGTTCGATTCACCCGCCATACGTCGCAGGGCCGGTTGTACGAACTGATAATAGGTCGCCATGACCGACACCGGGTTGCCGGGAAGGCCGAAGAACACCGCCCCGCCCACCCGGCCGAAGGCGATCGGCCGGCCGGGTTTTGTGGCGACATTCCAGAACGCCACGCGCCCGACCGTCCCGAGCGTGTCGAAGATAAAATCGGCCTCGCCGACCGAGGCGCCGCCCGAGGTGATGAGCACGTCGGCACAACCACCGGCCTCCTCGAAGGCGGCTTTGACAGCGTCCGGCACATCCGGCACGACGCCCATGTCGATGGCCTCGGCCCCGAGCCTCGTGAGCGCGCCGTAGAGCGTGTAGCGGTTGCTGTCGTAGACGGCGCCCGGGACCAGCGGCTCGCCGATCGAGCGGAGCTCGTCTCCGGTCGAGAAGAAGGCCACCCGCAGCCGCCGGTGAACGCTGATCTCGCCTATCCCGAGCGAGGCCACGAGGCCGAGATCGGCCGGAGTGAGGCGCCGGCCGGCCTCTAGCGCCACCTGCCCGACGGCCAGGTCCTCGCCGGCGGGTCGGACATTGTCTCCGGCGTGGCCGGGGCCGATCCGGATCGCGTTCTTCCCGAGCGCTTCCACACGCTCCTGCATGAGCACCGTGTCCGCGCCCTCGGGCATGACCGCCCCGGTCATGATGCGCACGCATTGCCCCGTGCCCACCCCGCCCTCGAAGGGTCTGCCCGCGAACGCCGTCCCCCTCACCTCCAGCTCGCGCGTCCCCGCGCTCGGCAGATCGGCGCCCCTGAGGGCGTAACCATCCATCGCCGCATTGGCATGGCCGGGGACGGGGAGCGGCGAACGGACATCACGGGCGAGGATCCGGCCGAGCGCGCTGCGTAAGGCGATCCGCTCGCAACCGGGGATGATCGCGATGTCCGCGTGGATCCGCGCGAGCGCCTCCTGGACCGGCAAGGCCCGCGCGTCGTGCTCGTCCGCGCAGCTCGGTCGGGGAGGAGCGGCCTCCGGATCCACAATTAGCATGTCGCGACCCCGCGCAGGCGCTCCTCCGCGGCCGTGACGTCCGCGGGCGTGTTGACGTTGATGAAGGCCTCCGGGGTGTCGGAGAAGTCGCATAGCACGTGAGGGTGCTGCCGGTACCAGGGATCCACCTTGCGCTCGCCCTCGTGCAGATAAGAGAGGAGCGAGCCGAGCAGGCTGCACCGCATGAGGGCGAACACCGGCTGGAGGCGCTCGCCGTCGTGCGCAATGCCGATGTCCACGGCCTCGCGGCTCAGCATCCGATAGAGGCGCAGGACGAGATCCCCCGGGACGAAGGGCGAGTCGCACGGGGTGGTCACGATATAGGACGTGCGCGCCGCGCGGAGCGCCGTCGCGATCCCGGCCAACGGTCCGCAATAGCCTTCCAATAGATCGGGCAGAACCCGGTAGCCGTAGCGTGCGTATTCTGCCCGGTGACGGTTGGCGTTGATGATGATGTCCGCGACCTGGGGCTCCAGGGCCCCGATCACGTGCTGGACCATGGCCTTGCCCGCGAGGGGCAGAAGACCCTTGTCCTGCCCGCCCATGCGGGTGGCCCGACCGCCGGCGAGGATGACGCCGGTGATGGTCGCGCGTAGCTCATGGGGTCCCTGCCCGGGGATCGACATCGGTATGCCGTTCATTGGGATATACCTGCGACGGTTAAAAATGACCTCGTCATGCCAGCGAAAGGTCGTCACCCCAGCATGCTTGTAGCTGGGGCTGGCATCCATGCGGGACTTCCAACGCCCCATGGACCCCAGCTTTCGCTGGGGTGACGGGATCGTGGATGACCATGATTTTGGGAAGTTACGCCCGTTCGCAGTATACATCCGCTATTATTGCAGCGTGTTTCGCTGACAAGCGTCGCGGTGGGCGCGACGGTCGGGAGAGAAGGGCGATGAACGAAGAGACCATGAACCTAGAGATCCGCAAGTTCCTGAAGCGCGTGGGCGTCACCTCGCAGCGCGAGATCGAGCAGGCGGTCCGGGGCGCGATCACCGCGGGCCGCATCAAAGGGGACGAGAGCTTGTCGGTACGGATGACCTTGGAGGTGGCCGAACTGGGGATCCGCCACGTGCTGGACGATACGGTGGCGCTGGAATGATTGCGAGGCCCTAAAGGGGTATCCCCCCGTGGGCGGTTCAGGACTTGCCCGGATCCTTCTGGGTATAGATGGGGAAGGGCGTCACGTTGGCACCGCCATCGCCCTTGATCGGGGTCACCTTGACAGGGCCTTCCTTCTCGACTTCGTCGATGCGGATGATGGCGTGCATCGGGATATAGCTCCGGCCGACGCCGGTGAACTCGGATTTTAGCTGCTCTTCCGCGGGGTCCAGGACCAGGGACGTGCGCGTGCCGAATACCAGATCACCTATCTCCACGAACCCGAACAACCCGCCCTGACTCACGCTGTGCGCATAGACCTCGTACACCCGGCCCTGGTTATGGAAGATCACCTTGTAGATACACCGCTTGGACATCGAGGTAGGTCGCCTGCTTGATTGAGCCCAGACCGATCGTAGCATAAGAATTCACGGGATCGGCGCAGAGATACACGATGCAGCAAGATGTACGCCGAGGCTCATGAACCTTAGCCCATCTTTCTCGTGCGCCGTGCAAAGGCACGGTCTTTCAGCGGGTGCGAATCCCGCCCAGCAACTTTTGCTTCAGGTAGCAATCGGAGCAGTCGTGGAGGTAACGAAGCGGCTGAAGCCTTCGGTGTAGAGGCGTATTCCGGGCCATCGTGATCGCTAATTCCGGTCGATTGTGATCGCTGATTCCGACGGAAGGTGATCGCCGATTCCGGGCAACGTGATCGCCGATTCCGGTCAAGATGATCACGGCTCCTGGAGGTCGCGGTCGCCGATCCCGATGCGCTTGATCATTCATCGGTAGCCAAGGAACTGTAGGTCTTTCCCGCACAGGAGGACCTACGGCGATGGTTGCAAAGAGGCTACTGACCCCGGTGGCCACCTCAAAGTCCTCCACTTGTGGCCGGGTCAAATTCCCCCACCCCCGAGGCGGCGAGACGTGTGGACTTTAGGCGGTCTGTGCGCGTTTGGCAAGGCGGGCGGCTGATTCCTTC
>JBOIDR010000182.1:0-4994 GCA_050740695.1 Gammaproteobacteria bacterium
TGTTCCACCTCGGTGGTGTGGGCGACAACTTGCCGAGCTTTCGCCACCAGTTCTTCGTCGATTCGTCGTGGTCTCGCCATCCAACCAATGTGCCATATTTAGTCTCATCTTGAAAGCACAATGGAATAAGATGGCCACCCTCAAACGAGGAGGGCGGTTGCATGAAGGTGACGATCTACCATAACCCGCGCTGCTCCAAGTCACGCGCGGCGCTCAAGCTTCTGGAGGATCGAGGCATCGAGCCCGAGGTCATCGAGTATCTCAAGACCCCGCCGGACCGCAAGACCCTGGAGCGGCTCCTCAAGCGCCTCGGGATCGGGCCGCGCGAGCTGATGCGCAAGACCGAGCCGGTCTATGCCGAGGCCGGTCTGGCCGATCCGAATGTCGGCCGGGAGGCGCTCCTCGATGCCCTCATCGCCCATCCGATCCTGATCGAACGCCCCATCGTCGTGGCCGACGACAAGGCGGTGATCGGGAGGCCGCGGGAGCGCGTGCTCGAGATCCTCGGGATCCTGTGATTGGGTTCCTGGTGTGATCGGATCTCGGCTGTAATCGAGGTTCCGGTGTGATGGAGGTTCTGGTCCTCTACTACAGCCGCCATGGCAACGTCGCGCACATGGCACAGTGCGTGGCGCGCGGGGTCGAGCGCGTGTCGGGGTGCGCGGCACGGCTGCGGACCGTCCCCGCGGTCTCGACGGTGTGCGAGGCGAGCGCGGAGGAGATCCCGGAGAGCGGTCCGCCCTACGCTACGCGCGCGGATTTGGTCGAATGCGCGGGGCTGGCGCTCGGCAGTCCGACGCGCTTCGGCAACATGGCCGCACCGCTAAAATACTTCATCGATGGGACCTCGGATCTGTGGCTGTCCGGGGCGCTCATCGGCAAGCCGGCCGCGGTGTTCACCTCGACCGCCAGCCTGCACGGCGGGCAGGAGACGACGCTCCTATCGATGATGCTGCCGCTCCTGCATCACGGGATGCTGCTCATGGGCCTGCCCTATAGCGAGCCCGAGCTATTCACGACGCGCACTGGGGGCAGCCCCTACGGGCCGACGCACGTCGCGGGTACGGACAGCGATCTGCCCCTGGGAGAGGAAGAAAAGCGGCTCTGTATCGCGCTCGGCCGGCGGCTGGCCGCCACGGCGCAGGCGCTGGCGGACGCGGACCGCCGGCGCGCGCCGTAGGGGTTACCCCCCCGTGGGTGCCCCCACCCCCGAGGTGGGCGCTGACCGGCGCAGATAGCCAGCGCCCTCCGTAGGGGCATCCCCTTGTGGGTGCCCCCAGCGCAGCGGGAGGGCCCGAGCCGCCGTAGGTCTTATCACACACCCTCGGGCTCGGCGAACAGCGCCTTGTAGCTCTGGTAGCTCGCGCAATAGGCCACCGGCATCACCACCAGGAAACCGAGGCCGAGCGTCAAGACCGCCCCGAGCGCCAGCACCGTGAACACCCCGAAGAAGGCCAGCAGCACCCGCCAGTTGTTCCAGCAGGCCTCGAAGCTCGTCATGACCGCCTCGAAGCCTTCGATGGGCGTGAACAGCACCAGCGGGCTCGAGTAGATGATGCCCATGCCGGACACTCCGGAGACCATGGCCACGAGCAAGGCCCTGAGAAACAGGTTGAGCCACTCGCTCAGGCTCCTGACGTGGTCGGGATCGGTGGGTCCGCTCCCCAGCTGCGATCCCGCCCCGAGCACCAGGAACAGGATGAGCAAGGCCGCCAAGGTGACCACCCCGATGGTCAACAGCCGCCCGCGTTGGTCCTTTTCGAGCAGGCCTTGGAACAGATGGCGTACGACGGGTGTCCGGCCGTGTTCCAGCTCCCGCGCGGCGAGGAGGTAACCGCCATACAAGACCGGCGTCATCACCCACCAGGCGATGGGGCCAATAGGGCCAATGAGCGGTATCGATAATAGCAAAGCGAACGCCAGCACCACCCAGATGAGCGTGAACAACACCCAGATGGTTGGGTTTCTCTTGAACAGCGCCCAGCCGGTCCAATACCACTCCGCCACCTGTTTGACTTCCGCACGGCCCGCGTTCATAGATCTCCACCTCGCAAGTTTTCTAATAGAAACCGCACGAAGGGTACCGTGATGCGGCGCTGTGCGACGAGCGCGCCGTGGTCCAACCGGTCGAGCAACCGGCAGAGATCCGTCATCGCGCGCGGATAACGGCACAGCAGGTACTCCGCCACCTCGGGCTGCAAATCGATCCCCCGTCCCTTGGCCCGCAGCACCAATGCCTCTTGCTTGTCGCGATCATCCAGCATCTCGAGCGGATAGACGAGCCCCCAAGCGAGCCGGGATTCGAGATCGGGGAGCGTGAGGCCCAGGCTGTCCGGACTCCCTCGCCCGGCAAGCACCAGTGCCGCGCCCGCGTCGCTGGCCCCGTCGTAGAGTGCCATCACGCCGCGTTCCCAGGCCAGGCGGCCGGCCACCTCCTGAACGTCATCGATGCACAAGAGATCGAGGCCTTCCCTCCACGCCGGGCGCGCCAGATCGCCGACCGGCAGCGACCGGAGCCCCATATAGGCCGCACACCCGCCCCGCTCGATGACCCGCGCGCAGGCGGCCGACAGGAGGTGGGTCTTACCGCTCCCGCTCGGCCCATGGAGAAAGAGGCTCACGCCGGACGCGCCCCCGGCCAGCGACAAAAGATACTCGAAGGCCTCCCGGTTGCGCCCCGGCACGAACGCCTCGAAACCCGGCCGGTCGTTCGCGAACGGCAAGAGCAGCTGTCGAGCGCCGGCGGTGGCGGCCGGGAAGGGGACCGATATCATGGGGACGAGAGCTGATAATGGCCCATCTCGGGACCGGTATCCAAGGCCTGCAAGGTGGTGCCCAAGGCGATCGCGCGGCTCACCGCCTCGGCGCCGCCGCGGGCGGTGAGATGGAACTCGACCCGGCCCGGCTCGAGTCTTTTCACGTCCACCTGGCGCACCGGATCGAGCGTGCGCAGGTAACGCTCTACGCGGGTATATTGATCGAGGCTGGATATACCCTCCACCAACACCTCGACCAGCCCGGCTTCGAGCGTGTCTCCGGGACCCGCAAAGTGGGCGTGCAGGGCGTCCACCGCCAGGTCTATCCCCTCGTCCAGCGCCAACTCGGGCAGATCGCCCTGTGACGACCAGGACTCGTTCCGGCCCTCGGCGAACAAGCTCCACTCGGCCTGCCACAAGGCCGGCGAGATCCCGGTCAACTGGCCGGCGAGAACCGCATCGGCGCCGTAGCGACGCGCGGCCGCGGCGATCTGTTCGCTCATGGGCAGGGACACCGCGATGGCCTCGGACCAAGCCTCATCGGCGGTATCGAGTACCGGCAAGACCAGGGGCACGCCGCGCTGGCGGGCACGCGCATGCAAGGTCTCGCGATACGCCAGCATCTTCTGATCTTGGGGGTCATCGCGGCTCAACACACGCCGGCCACCTCCTTCGTCGACCATGAGCCACAGGAGCAGGGCGGGACGCTCGCGGCCCCACACCGGCGCCCCCGCCTGCTCCAGCCCGCGCTCCAGCGCCTCGGGGTCGAACTTCACCCACAACACCGGCACCGGGGTCCCGGAGCCGTTGCTCATGCCTTCGGACTGCCGGTAGCCATACTGCTGCACGAACGCCTCAGGGTTCTTGATGAGACGATCGACGCTCGGGCGGCCGGCCGCATTGCGGTCGCCGGTGAGCTTGACGAGCACGAGGCGCAGGGCCGTCTGCATAGCCTGCGTCTGAGCCGCCGGATCGCGACCCGTGACCGGGACCTCGGCCTCGTAGAGGTCCTTGAGGCGCGCGCCGAAGGCGGGGAGTGTGGGAATGAACACCAGGCAAAACAGCAAGGCCAAGGTGGGGCGCATGAGGCACGCTATGCGAAGAGCCATGCAGGCGTCAAGTGCTTGAGGCGGCGTGTGGTACACTCACCGAGTGGGCCGGTCGCCGTCTTGTAACACGATGGATCGTCCGCCCCGCATCGGCTTTCATGAGCAAGGGCTCCTCTCGATCGGGCGGGGCAAGAAGTTCCACAAATGGCCCAACTACGAGGTCCTCGAGCTATTGAGCACGCAGGAGGAAGGGCTCTACGGGTTCCACGTTCGTTTTCCGAACGGCTCCAGATCCACGTACACCCGTGGAAAATCAGGGACTGAAGCCATCAACTTCTTCTTCGGAATTCAGGGCATTAATTTCATGGCGAGCCTTCTGGATGCGCTCGAACCAACGTGCAAGATTAATCGAAGCCGGTGGAAGACTTTGGAATGCGCTTCCATGAGCGCCCGACACGGGCGGTGCCTGATGCCCGTGTCGGGCGGCTTCTGGATTGTTATCAAATTATGCTGCAATGTTTGATAGGGCAACTACAATCTAAATGATTCATTACACGCTGCGCAGCAGCCGTGAGTTGCTTTTGCTAACTGTCCGCCAACCGTAAAGAGGGCCTCGGCATTGAAGATCATTCATAAGCTTTTTGCCGTCGGCTACTCAGGTATTATATTTCTGTTCATCTGCTGCGCCATCTCTCTAATCTTCTTTGCCGTACTGCAGTTATGGCACGGGATCTCAACCCGAGTGAGGCGTTGCCCCTCAGAGAACGCTTCAACGCTGTCCTTGAGAGCATCGGGCTTCTGACCATCGCGGTGGTCGCCCTCGAACTCAGCCAAACGATCCTGGAAGAGGAGGTGGCGCGCCAGGTGCAGGTGAGCTCGCCAACACGCGTCCGACGATTCTTGTCGCGGTTCATGGTTGTCGTCATTGTCGCGCTTTCAATCGAAACTTTGGTGGCCGTCTTCGAGTTCGCCCATGAGGATGCATCGCAACTGCCCCAAGCCGCCTCCATCGCGGTCGCGGCGGGCGTGCTGCTGGCCGCGTGGGGCATATTCATCAGATTGAACCCTCCAGTTGCATAAATATCCACGCGGATCGTCAGGAAAGGGCATAGAAGACAGGGTTTTGGTGAGTTTATTGCATCGCGCTGGACGTCACCGGCGGTGATATCCAGCCTTTAAGCGAAATAAC
>JBOIDR010000183.1:0-4993 GCA_050740695.1 Gammaproteobacteria bacterium
GACGAAGGCTAGCCAAAGACATTTGAAATTTATCGTCCCTTCCCCCTCGATAGGATGAGGTCGACCCTATCCGAACCGCGACGCTCGACCCCCACCCTGACCGTCCCCCCGCTACGCAGGGGAGGGACTTACCCTGGCGTTTGCAGCTGATTGACTTTGCATGTGAATCAGGAATTGCTCGAGCGGTGTTGTTCGACATTTACGACGCAAGTATCTAGTGCGCCAGCCGGAACAAGAGATAGAAGACCAGTGCCAGCAAGAGGATCGTCGTGGTGCGCCAGAAGGCCACCGGATTGCGCTCCAGCAAGGGGCGCGGGGTCTGGTCGATCAGCGCCGCGTTCGGATGTCTGAGGTCGTGGATGATTTCCGAGACCTCCTGGTAGCGGCGTTTCGGATCTCGGTGTACGGCTTTACGCAAGGCGCCGTCCACCCATTTGGGAACGGCCGGATTGCGGTAATAGGCAGGCGTATAGTCCAGCCGGCGCGGGCCCCGATCGTGCGGGATCTGGCGGTAGGGCAGGGCATCCGTCAGTAACTCATAGGCGATCACACCCAGCGAGTACACGTCCGAGGCCGTCGTCCCCGGCTCGTTGCGGAAGTACTCCGGGGCGCAATAGTTGCGGGTGCCGAGCAGGTCGGCGCGTTCGATCGGCGTGGTGATCTCGGCGATCCCCGAGACCCGCGTAGAGCCGAAGTCCACGAGCTTCACATGCCCGGCGTAATCGATCATGATGTTCTCGGGTTTGAGGTCCTGGTGCAGCATCTCCAAGCGATGGAAGGCCTGGAGCCCCTTGGCGATCTGTTCGACGATCTTGCGGACCTCTTCGAGGCGTCGATTCGGTCGGTCGTGCATCCACTGTCGCAGCGTGACGCCCTGTAGATACTCGGTGACGTAGTAAAGGAACCGGCACGCCCGCGCCGGGACATAGACCTTGGCGATGTGCGGGTTGTCGATACGCCGCCCGACCCATTCTTCCAAGACGAAGCGATCGATATAGCCGAGGTCGTCTTCGTAGTTGACCGACGGCGTCTTGAGCGCGACCTGCCGGCCCGTATCGTTGTCGATTGCGAGGTAGATCTGCGAGCGGTTGCTGGCGTGGACCTCGCGGATGATGCGATAGCCATCGAGGCTCATGCCCGGGCTGAGCGGGGGTGGGAAGGGCAGCTCGGTGAGCTCGTGGTAGGCCTCCTCGGGGCGCTGCAACGGGAGGGCGTCGATGCGGACGATCTGGCAGGTGGCGTTGTCCGGGCTGTCGTTGGCGAGCGCCGCGCGGACTATCTGGATAGCCGCGGTGTCGAGGTTCATGCCGAAGGCCCGTACGACACGAGCGATCGTCTCGTAGTCCAGATAGCCGTGCACGCCGTCGGTGGTCAGGACGAAGAGGTCGCCCTCCACGAGCGGCAGCTTGCGATAATCGATCTCGACGCTCACATCGGCGCCCAGCGCCCGGGACAAGAACGCCGGTCCGGGTCCGATGAAGGTCTGGTGATCGGTGGTAAGCCGCTCCAGATCGCCGTCGCGCAGGCGGTAGATGCGGCTGTCGCCGACATGGAAGAGGTGCGCCGTGGTCGATTTCAAGATCAGCGCGCTGAAGGTGGTGAGGAGCCCGCGTCCCGAATCGCGGGTCCGCTGTCCCTGGCTATAAAGCCAGGCGTTGAGCGCGGCCAGGACTTTCTGCGCGGACTTCTGCACGGACCAGGAGTCCGGGGTGCTGAAATAGTCCTCCAGGAACCCGACCACGCATGCTCCCGAGGCTTCCTGGCCGCTCTCGCAACTGCTCACGCCGTCGGCGATCGCGGCGGCGATGCCCTTGGTCGCGAGCTGGTCGGCGCTAGGTACGTGGATGCCGTGGAAGTCCTCGTTGCGCGGCCTGCGCCCGGCGTCCGAGCACTGGCCGGTGGAGACTAGGAGCTGGGTAGCCATCGGGCTGCGCGGCGGGTTCTTTCACAAACCCTCAGGTCACGTCGATCAACTGCACCGTACCATCGGGCAGCACCTCGGCCATGGTCCCGGTGGGTTCGTCGAGGAAAAAGACCAGCCCGACCAAGACGGCCGCCGAGACCGCGATGGTGAGAAAGAAGGTGGAGGTATCCGCGGCGGCCAGCACGCTCAGGAACGCGACGCCGCCGGTGTTGCCGTAGGCCCCGGCCAGCCCGGCGATCTGGCCGGTCAAGCGGCGCTGGATGAGCGGGATCATGGCGAACACCGCGCCCGTACCGAGGTGCACGAACAACCCGCAGCCGATGCAGGCCGCGACGGCCAGCGCGATGGGCCAATCGGCGTCGATCCGGCTCATCAGCGCGTAGCCGCAAGAGAGGCCGATCATGACGGTGACGAGCGTCCGCTTGCGCCCGAAGCGATCGCTCATATGACCACCGAGCGGACGCATGACCACGACCACGAGCGCGAAGGGCGCGGCCAGGAGACCGGCAGTCACCGACGACAGCCCGAAGGTGTCCTGGAAGAACAGCGGAAGCATCGACACCACGGCCAGCTCGGACCCGAAGGTGACCGCGTAGGCGAGGCTCAGGATGGCCACCTGCTTGAACTTGTAGCGGTGTCCCGAGGGGTGGGGCTGCACGAACACCCGCGCGTTGATCTGGTAGATGCGCAGGCACTGGTAGCAATAGGTGGTGAGCAGGATGAGATCGATGGAACGGTGCGCCGGCTCCGACAGGAGACCGAGGCCCGCGAGCTTCGCCGCCAGCAAGGCGAGCGCGAGGTAGAGCGGCGCGTTCATGGCGAGGTAGCAGAAGAAATCGCCCCGGCTCGTCACCTCCAGCCCGCCGTGCTTGTTGGGCTTGAAATAGGTCGCGCCCTCGGGCGTGTCGCGGGCGCTCAAATAGTAGATGAGGGCATAGGCGATGGTGATCACGCCCGTGCTCGCGACCGCGTAGCGCCAGCCCTCGGCACCGCCGATGGAGAGCGCCAAGGTCGGCAGAGTGATGGCGGCGGCCGCGGAGCCGAAATTGCCCCAGCCGGCATAGATCCCCTGG
Organism: Gammaproteobacteria bacterium; assembly: GCA_050740695.1. Taxonomy (GTDB): domain Bacteria; phylum Pseudomonadota; class Gammaproteobacteria; order JACCXJ01; family JACCXJ01; genus JACCXJ01. The sequence continues at coordinate 2,998 of JBOIDR010000183.1, forward strand.
GCCAGGCCCACCTGGCGGGCCGGGAACCACTCGCCGATCATGCGGATGCCGATCACGAAGCCGGCCCCCACGAAGCCGAGGAGAAAGCGCGACAGGGCCAGGAGCTCGTAGCTCTCGGCCGCCGCGAACAGGAAGCACAGTCCGCCGCCGGCGACCAAAAGACCCGTGAAGCTGATGCGCGGACCGAAGCGATCGACCAGCATCCCAACGATGATGCGGGCCGGGATGGTGAGCGCCACGTTGAGGATCAGCAGGGTCTTGATCTCTGCGTCGCCGAGCCCGAGCGTGTCCCGGATCGCCGCGAGCAGGGGCGCATGGTTGAACCACACGACGAAGGACAGAAAGAAGGCACACCAGCTCAGGTGGAGGATGCGGGTCTTGCCCCGGAAGCTCCAGAGGTTCAGGCAGCGAGCGGGGTGGTGCATGGCTCAAGCACTTGTTCGGGTCGATCCGTGTCCGCGAGCAATACCTCGGCCACTACCACGGTTTGGTGGAACCCGTCAGCAATGGAGTCACTTGCCGGAATGAGCGAGCTCCGGCCGCTGGCGGGTGCAGCGCATCCTTGGTGCGCCGCCCGGTCGTTCCGGTCGGTAGCGCCTGTTGTTGGTGCGAGACCCCGTCTAGCACGGTTCCCGCTTGGGCGAGCGGGCGGTCAAGGCGTGCCGGGGGTGCGGAAGCGGCGGCTCGGCAAAAAAGAGCGGGGCGTCCTTGCCCCACCAAGGCTCCGCCGCGGTATGGGTGGAGGTACGTCGCCCGCGGAGAAGGTCAATCGTCGTATTGCCACGTCGGCGGTCTATCGGTAGACTGTGCTGCATCGCAACAAACTATAGACCGGCTTTCATGGGCTTGCAATAAGGACAGAGCCGCCGAGATCGAGGCGCCATGAGCGATCCCTATCTCTTGCACATGTTCAACCCCACCAAGAACGTCAGCCCCTTCGACGTCAACATGGCCTACGAGGCCGATTTCGATGAGGTGATCCCCTACACCGGGGTGGCCCTCGAGGACGTCCGCGCCCTCACCCAGGATGCGGTCTTCTCGCGGCGGCCGAGGACCATGGGACGTACCGGGATCTTCATCGGGGGTCGTGATTTCGGGCTCGCGATGGCGATGCTGGAGGAGGCCAGGGCAGCGATGGTCCCGCCGTTCGCGGTGTCGATGTTCGTCGATCCCAGCGGTGCGGTGACCACGGCGGCGGCCCTGATGGCCTGCGTCGAATCTTGGATCGGCAGGCAGGGTGGAGGCGGGCTGGGGGGCAAGGCCGTCTACATCATGGGCACGGGACCGGTCGCCGTGTGCGCGGGGGTCTTAGGGGCGCGGGCCGGTGCCGAGGTGGTACTGACCGATTTTCGGGGACGGGCAGCGAGCCTCGTGGTCGTCGCCGAGTACAACGGGCGTTACGGGCTGACCATGCAGGCCGGGGATAGCAGCTCGCGGGAACGGATCGATGCCTTCGTGCCGCAGGCCGAGGTCTTGGTCAGTGCATCCAAGGCCGGCGTGCGTGTGTTGCATGCCGATCAGTTCAGGGAGGCAGAACGCCTCCTGGTCGCCGCGGATGTCAATGCTGTCCCGCCCTCGGGGATCGAGGGCGTCGGCAGCCATGACTTCGGAAAGCGGATCGAAGGCACGCTCAGGGCGGCCGTCGGGGTCGGGGCTTTGGCCATCGGGGATGTGAAGTACAAGACTCACCACGCCCTCTTCCAGATGATGATCGAGGCGGAAACCCCGATCTACATCGATCATACGGCGGCCTTCGAGGTGGCGCGGCGGATCGCTTCGGCGTGACGGTCCCCGGTGCACGCCCCCGATGAACGCCCGCGGTGAGTCAAGATGATGCCGGCTGTATGCGCGTATGGGGCCACCCAGTGGGCCCTAGTGCGCCCGTGAGGGCGTCTCTTATCAGCACGGTGAAAGTCCGTGTCGGAGCATGCCACGGCTCCGTAGCCGAAGGTAACTGCGTCGCCGTGAGGCGGGGTGGGCAGCAACCGGAGGCGAA
>JBOIDR010000184.1:0-4812 GCA_050740695.1 Gammaproteobacteria bacterium
CATGACTCGGTGACCTTCGCGTTCGAGTTGATGTCGCGAAAGGTGGTCTCGATCCCCCACCGTTTGCCGTAGAGGTTGCTCACGTCGGCCGCTCGCGCTTCGGGGTCCCTCACCACATACTGGGCCGCCACGCGTTCGCCCGCGAGCGCGCCCTTGCGGTCGTGCAGGAAATCCTTGAGCTGTTCCGCCGGCACGATGAACTCCGGATACAGGGTGAGATGGCAGATTCGTTTCTACGCGCTCCGCCGACGTGACCCAGGCTGCCAACCCTTGCTACTGAAGCTGCCCTATCATCGCCCACACCAACCGTTCCAAGGAAAATTATCAGTGCTCGACTAACGCCGAGATGTACCCAGTAAAGCTCTCAAAAAGACCTGCCGATAATCCATCCTTCTATAGAAGAAGGAACCAGTAATGCAGGGCCACTATAATTTCGGTCTCGTTCTGCTGTCATACTGTGTGGCGGTTATCGCCTCACATGTTACGCTTGAGTTGGCTAGCCGGTTGCGGGATCCGTTGAGGCGTTCGTTGCTGCCTTGGCTATTCGGCGGCGCCCTATCTATGGGTACCGGCATCTGGTCGATGCACTTCATCGGCATGTTGGCGTTCGACCTGCCGATCGCGGTCCTTTACGATCTGAAGCTGACGACACTTTCCTGGGCCATCGCCGTATTGGTTTCCGGATTTGCGCTGCATATCTTTCGCCGCGGCGTTGTCGGCGTCCGCGGCCTGGTGCTCCCCGGGCTCCTCATGGGCCTTGGGATTTCCGGGATGCACTACACGGGCATGGCGGCGATGCAGATGTCGCCGGGGATTCACTACGACCCGCTGCTCTTCGTTCTGTCTGTACTCATCGCCATCGTCGCGTCTATGGTGGCGCTGTGGATCGCTTTCAACCTCGGCAAGGCGCGGCCGGACCTGTTGGGGGTGTCCAAGGTGGGCGCTGCGCTTGTCATGGGGTCGGCGATCGTTGGTATGCATTACACCGCGATGGCCGCCGCCAACTTCGAGCCAAACTCTGTCTGCCTTGCCGGCGGCCCGATGTTTGACGTCATTTGGATGGCATACTCATTGGCCAGCTTTACTATTCTGATCCTCACCGCCACTATCCTGATATCGATTTACGACGCGCGGCTTGCCTCGGCGGTGGCGCGCTCAGCCCAACAACTGCGACACGCCAACGAGGACCTGGAGCGCCGCGTCGAGGAGCGCACTGTCAATCTGGCACGCGAAGAGGCGCGCAAGGGGGCGATTCTCACGGCGGCGCTCGATTGCATCATCTCGGCCGACGCGAGCGGTGTGGTCACTGAATTTAACCCGGCCGCCGAGCGTACTTTCGGCTATAGCCGGGCCGAAGCGATCGGGCGCAACCTAACGGATTTGATCATTCGACCAGAGCATCGGGCGGCGCATAGCGAGGGGCTCAAACGCTTCCTCGCGACTCGCGACTCGCAGATTCTCGGCAACCGCATCGAAGTGCCGGCGATGCGCAGGAACGCCGAGTGTTTTCCGGCCGAGCTGGCAACATTCGCCGTGCAAGTCGATGGCGAAATCTTCTTCACCGCGTACCTGCGGGACATCACCGAGCGAAAAGAAGCGGAGAGCGCGCTACAGGCTGCCAAAGAAGCGGCGGAGGCAGCGAGTGGCGCGAAAAGCGCCTTCCTGGCGACGATGAGCCACGAAATTCGCACGCCGATGAACGCCATGATCGGCCTACTTGAGGTGCTGAGCCTGTCCACCCTGGACGCCGAACAAAAGGACACCGTGGCGTTGATCCGCGACTCGTCCAAATCGCTGCTGCGCTTGATCGACGACATTCTCGATTTTTCCAAGATCGAAGCCGGGAAACTGGAGCTGCACGACGAACCAACCTCCCTCGCCACATTGGTCGAGCATGCTGCGCAGATGTTCAGCGGTGTGGCGAGCAGCAAGGGGATTTTGTTTTCCCGCAGCATCGATCCGTGGATTTCTTCGGCGGTTTGGGTCGATCGGCTGCGGCTGCGCCAGATCATCAACAACTTTCTTAGCAATGCGATTAAGTTCACCGACCGCGGGCAAGTTGAGCTGGCGGTGGAACTCGTGCAGCGCGGGAGCGAACGCGATGTCGTGCGCATTGGCGTGCGCGATACCGGCGTCGGCATGGGGCCGATGGCACGGGAGCGGCTGTTCAAGCCTTTCATTCAAGGAGATCCGGACATCGAGCGTCGCTTCGGTGGGACCGGCCTTGGCCTTGCGATCTCCAAGCGCCTTGCCGACCTCATGGGCGCGACTATTGAGGTCCAGAGCGCGCCGCAAGTCGGGACCCGAGTAACACTGATATTGTCGCTGCACCGCGCGACCGATGCCGAACTGCGGGCAGTTCAACCCGAGACGGTCGAAGTAATCGCGAACGAGATCAAGCGGCGCAAGCGAGCGCCGAGCGTCGCGGAAGCCTCTGCCAGCGGTAACCTGGTGCTGGTAGTCGACGATCACCCTACGAATTGTCGCGTCTTGGCAAGACAGCTTGGGCTCCTCGGTTTTGCGGTCACGACGACCAGCAATGGCCGAGAAGCGCTTGAGCGCTGGAGTCGCGGTGACATCGTCGGCCTCTTGATCAGCGATTGCCAGATGCCCGTGATGGACGGCTATGAGCTGGCGCGGTCGATCCGCCAAGCGGAATCCGCGCGCAAGCCGGCTTCGAACGGGTGCTCGACGGCAAAGCGAGTGCCGATCATTGCGGTGACGGCCAATACCCTTGCGGAAGCCATCAACGCGTGCCGGGCGGCCGGAATGGATGAAGTGCTAACCAAACCGATTGAACTGGCTAAGCTTAAACGCACGGTCGACCGATGGCTCCCGATCGCCAAGGGACCGCAGCCCGAATCAGCGACCAAATTCGATGCGGCGATACGGGCGCTCGCCAACGGCGACGAGACTCTCGAAAGCGAGGTGCTCGAGGAATACCGGCAAGCGAACGACGCTGATCTCGCGGCGGCGGCGCAGGCGATGGAGAAAGAAGAGTTCGAAGGCGTGCGCAGCGCCGCCCACCGGATCAAGGGCGCCGCCCGCATGATCGGGGCCGCCGGGCTTTCGGAGGCAGCCGCCTCGCTCGAACTGGCCGCACCCTCCGGCGATACGACGTCGATGCAAACGGCATGGGCGATGGTGCAAAGCGAAAGCGAGCGGCTCTATACATTCATCCGGGCCCGCGCCGCGGAACGGCAGGTGATGCAATGAATCAGCGGCGAACCATTTTGGTGGTGGAAGACCAACCGTTCCAGCGCCGCGCCTTGGTGCGCCAGCTCAAGGGGTTCAAGGAATGGCAAGTGCTTGAGGCGACGGACGGCGAAGAAGCTCTCCTTCTCCTCGAAAGTGTGCCTCAGCGCGTCGACGCGATCGTCACGGACCTCGACATGCCGAACATGGATGGGATCGCTCTGATCCGCCGGTTAGGCGAAGTCGTTCCGGACGCTGGTGTCGTGCTGCTCAGCGCCCTCGATCGCCGCTTACTGACGACGGTAGAAACCCTGGCGCGAGATCAACGGCTAAACCTTTTGGGCATACTGGAGAAACCCGCCGACCCGGCGGACTTGCAGGCCATGCTGTCCCGACCGATCCCCTCACGGAGCGCCGCTCGCGCGCAGTCCTTGCCGAAATTCTCTCTCGGCGAAATCGAGAGTGCGTTACGCGCAGGTCAGTTTGAAGCGTTCGTCCAGCCGCAGGCAAGCCTCGCCAAAGGCGAATTCGCCGGCTGTGAAGCGCTCGCGCGCTGGCGTCATCCGGAGTTCGGCATCGTTCCGCCGGTGGCTTTCGTAGGGGCGATCGAGTGCTCGGAATCCGCGCCGCTTATTGAGGCGTTTACCCTCACCATCCTCGAGAGCGCGGCGCGAGTCGCGTCCCGGTTGCATGCGGCGGCGCTGCCAGGCCGGGTGGCTATAAATGTCCCGTTGTTCTGGCTCGATCAGCCGGAGACAGCGGAGCGTCTTGCCCAAGCGGTTGCCTCGCTTGGCCTCCCGGCGGAGCGCTTCACCATCGAGGTCACCGAGAGTTCCGCCAGCACTAACGCGGCCAACGCCCTGGAAAACCTCGCGCGCCTGCGGATGCGCGGGTTTGGGCTCTCCATCGACGACTTTGGCACCGGTTTCTCCTCCCTCGAACGGCTGACATACGTCCCCTTCACCGAGCTCAAGCTCGATCGCGGCTTCGTCATGGGGTTGAAACCGGCATCGGCGCGCTGGGCAGTGGTCGAATCCACCATCGCGCTGGCGTCGAAGCTCGGTCTCGTTACAATCGCCGAGGGCGTCGAAATTCGCACCGAGTGGCATAACCTTATCGCGCTCGGTTGTGATCTGGGCCAAGGCTATTACTTCGCCGAGCCCATGAGCATCGCCGACTTCGAGATCTGGCTCAGGCAGCGGCAGCCGACTCCCCATTTGGCTGCCGGTTCGATCATTCCAGCTTGAGTGTGTCCCAAACGTGCCGGCCGGGGCCGTCGATATGGCGGGGATGACCACTCCGAGCATCTCCGCCATGAACGTCGATTTCAGCTCGGTCCACAATTACTACGAGCGGCTGGTCTTCGAGGCCGTGTGCAGCGGGCGTCGGACTATCCGTATCTGGATGCGCAGGCGCTGCCCGACGTGGCCTGCGTCGCGCTCAACCGCATGGGCCCGCGCTACATCCGCCATGCGGTCGATCTGACCTTCAACGGATGTTCCTTCACGTTGGCGCGGGTCATCGCGGTAACCGTATGTTTAGGAAAGCTTTCTACGCTCTGGGAGTTTCGTTTTAGTGGTTACGGCTATGCCCGGGTAGGGAAGTTTGCTCGGTAGT
>JBOIDR010000185.1:0-4625 GCA_050740695.1 Gammaproteobacteria bacterium
CCAAGGTCTTCACTACAGCCCATTTTCGTCGATTTGTTGCGCTGCTGGATTTACAAAACAAATAGTTACAAATGGCGACGTCGCCCCAAAGCCGGAAAACGAGGCCGAATCGGCTAAGTCGGGTTAACTCCCAGTTCGAGTTTCCGCTCCGGCGCCTCACCATCAACCTAGCGCCGGCCGATCTGCCCAAGGAAGGCGGGCGCTTCGATCTGGCCATCGCGCTGGGTGTCCTGGTGGCGTCCGGCCAGCTCGATGCCGCCGCCTGCCGGGCCTGGAGTTCGTGGGCGAGCTGGCCTTGACCGGAGAGCTTCGGCCCGTACGTGGGATCCTTGCCCTCGGCCCTGTCGGTGCGAAACGCCGGACGTGCGCTGGTGGTCCCGCGGGACAATGCCGCGGAGGCGGCTCAGCCGAGCACCTCCTGGAGGTCTCCGCTCCTACAGCCCTGCGGCCCGGCGCCCCGATCAACGGACCGACATCAAAACAGGGGTCAGAGCCCTTTAGGAGATCTTTCTCGGGGTCTTTTTCGGCCTTCCGCGTCTGGCCTGGCCGATCTTACGCCCCACCATCGCCTCCACCTGCTCTCTGAAACGATCGTTGCCCAAGGGGGTACCGGTCTGCCATGCCTCGCGGATCTGCGTCAGTTGGCCGCCGTTTACATGAACCGTGAACAAACCCCTATAGACCTCCTGGCGCTGTGGTTCGCTCTGTCCCAGCGCGCGGTAACGTCCGTGAGAAACGATGACCGGGTCTGGCTGTCCCAGGGCGTTGCGATGGTAGCTGGACCACCGATAGGCCCCGGGGCCGTCGACCATTCCGGCGCGCACCGGGTTGAGCTCGATATAGCGATAACAGGCGAGGAGATAATCCTCCTCCTGGATGAGGCTTGCCTTGTAGCGCCCCTCCCACAGCGTACCGCTGCGGCCATAGCGATGGTTGATGTAGAGCACGTAATACCGCCCGAGGTATTGCAGCAACCGGCCGATGGCGCCTTCCCGTTCCGGCGTCAACAGGAGATGGACATGGTTGGTCATGAGCACATAGGCGTGGACGGCACAGCCATAGCGCCCTGCTCCCTCTTCCAGCCAGCGGAGATAGGCGCGGTGGTCCTGTTCGTCGTAAAAGACCGCCTGGCGATTATTACCGCGCTGCACGACGAGCACCGGCATGCCGGCCAGTTTGAATCGGGGTTTGCGTGGCATGGCCGGGCACTCCTCCCGGGACGGTCGAACCACCAGCATATCATAAAGGGCTCTGACCCCTTTTAGTTGCGCCACCGTCGCGCCGATATCGAGGCCGTGCGCGCCTCTCACCCATCCCGATGACACCACAAACATCCCATGTCCGTCGCCATCGTCTATAGCCGCGCCCAAGTCGGGATCGAGGCGCCGCTCGTGACCATCGAGGTGCACCTGTCGAACGGACTGCCGGGGCTGTCCATCGTCGGCCTGCCCGAGGCGGCGGTGAAGGAGAGTAAGGATCGGGTCCGCAGCGCGTTGCTCAACTCCCAGTTCGAGTTTCCGCTCCGGCGCATCACCATCAACCTGGCGCCGGCCGATCTGCCGAAGGAAGGCGGGCGTTTCGATCTGGCCATCGCGCTGGGTGTCCTGGCCGCGTCCGGCCAGCTCGATGCCGCCGCCTGCCTGGGCCTGGAATTCGTGGGCGAGCTGGCCTTGACCGGGGAGCTTCGGCCCGTGCGTGGGATCCTGCCCTCGGCCCTATCGGTGCGAAACGCCGGGCGCGCGCTGGTGGTCCCGCGGGACAATGCCGCGGAGGCGGCCCTGGTCGATGCCTTGCGTGTTTTTCCAGCCGAGCACCTCCTGGAGGTCTGCGCCCATGTGCAGGGCCAGACGCTCCTACAGCCCTGCGACCCGGCGCCCGTGGCCCCGATCGACGGAAAGCACGTGGAGCTGGCGGACATCAAGTCCCAGTACCACGCCAAACGCGCGCTCGAGATCGCCGCGGGCGGTGGCCACAACCTTTTGATGGTGGGCCCGCCCGGCACCGGCAAGAGCATGCTGGCGCGCGCCCTGCCCGGGATCCTGCCGCCCATGGACGAGCAGGAGGCCCTGGAGTCGGCAGCCGTGCACTCGGTGAGCGTCCAGGGCTTCCGGCCCGAGAGTTGGAGGCGGAGGCCGTTTCGCGCGCCCCATCACACGGCCTCCGCCGTGGCCCTGGTGGGTGGTGGCAGCCACCCCCGGCCGGGTGAGATGTCGCTCGCACATCACGGGGTCCTGTTCCTGGACGAGCTGCCCGAGTTCGACCGGCGCGTGCTCGAGGTCCTGCGCGAGCCGCTCGAGAGCGGGACCATCACGGTCTCGCGCGCGGCGCAGCAGGCCGATTTCCCGGCGCGCGTGCAGCTCATCGCGGCCATGAACCCCTGTCCTTGCGGCTATCTCGGCGATCCGAGCGCTCGTTGCCACTGCAGCCCCGAGCAGGTGCGACGCTATCGGTCCAAGATCTCGGGCCCGCTTCTGGACCGCATCGACATGAGCATCGAGGTGCCGAACATCCCGCAAGAGGTGCTGTTGCAGCCGGCGCCCGAGGCAGAAACCAGCGCCCTGGTGCGCGAGCGCGTGCGCCGCGTGCGCGCGCGGCAGCTCGAACGCGCGGGCAAGCCCAGCAGCCGCTTGGGCCTCGCCGAGATCGAGCGCGATTGCCGCCTGCGGGCGGGCGATCAGCGACTCTTCGGCGGCGCCATCGAGCGTCTGGGCCTGTCGCCGCGCGCGGTACACCGCATCCTCAGGGTGGCCCGCACCGTCGCCGATCTGGCCGGCCTCGAGATCATCGAGACCCCGCAGCTCACCGAGGCCATTACTTATCGCCGTTTAGGACGCAAGCCAGGTCCCTAGCACGACCGGCCTGGATGGCGACGAAAGGCTTGCGCCACGGCGATCGATCGGGTCAAATGCGCTGCATGTCAGATGCTCATCACCGTATCGCGGTCCGCTCCGAGACCGCCTACATTGAGGAGCAGTCCACACCCGAGGCCAACCAGTTCGTGTTCGCCTATACCATCACCATCGAGAACACCGGGACCCTGCCTGCCAAGCTCATAACGCGGCACTGGATCATCACCGACGCCAACGGCAAGGTACGCGAGGTGCGAGGCGAGGGCGTGGTCGGCGAGCAACCCTATCTGCGACCGGGCGAGGCATTCCGCTACAGCAGCGCCGCGATGATCGAGACCCCGGTCGGGACCATGCAAGGCAGCTATCAGATGATCGGCGACGACGGGGTGCGTTTCGACGCCCCGATCGCCGTCTTCCGGCTTTCGCTCCCCGACATCCTGCACTAGCTAGCGTTACCCGGCTACGCTTATTCAACCGTAATTATGGGGCGCAATACGCTCTCGCTATTGCGCCCTAAATTGCGCCCTACGTGTGCCGGGGGAGCGCCGCTCGTAAGACCGCAGCGACCCGCACTCCGATGGCAGGATTGTGGCTGGCGCGCGGACCGGCCACGTTGAGGGTGGCGGGGTCTACAGCGCGAAGCCACTGCCGGAGCTGCCCCACGGCCTCCGCTGACCCTAGAACGCTCAGGTCCAAATGAAGCACCGGCTTACGACATCGGACCGCTTCCTGGAAAGTTAGGAGGGAGCCGCCAGAGAGCGGGCCGCTCGAGACGATGAGGGTGGCATCCGAGTCGCGGACATTGAGCACGGTGCGGACCGCCGGATCGGCAAACCCAGCCTCGCGGAGACCCGTGTACCGCTCTGGGATCGAACCGTCTTCGGCGAGGCGACCCTTGGGTACCCAGCCGCCGATCTCAAGCCCAAGCTCGAGCGCGACGTCCCACGTCGCACGATCGGCACCGGTTTGACCGCCCGAAACGATCTTTTTCACCATTCCAGCCAATTGTAGGCCTACCGAATGGATCGCGAGTTGAGCGTCAGCCGTAGCGGTGCGTAAGGCGAAATAGCGTGAGCGTATTGCATAACGATGGATCGCCTTTGGCACGGCAAACACCTGGATCAGCGATAGCCGGTTACGTCGGCGGGTTTGCCTGCGTCCTGAACCTCGGTGACGTACCTCCCGGTATCGGGTTGGCTGCCGTCGAGATCGGTGAAGCCGTAGATCTTCGCCAGCTGCCCGCTGGACAGCGACTTTCCGTTCCAGCGCGACACGTTGGGATCTTGTGCGAGCGCCGCCACCGCGCGGCCGACGAACGCCGGACTCTCGGAAACAGCAAAGTGGGGCGAGCGCTTTGTCGCCTCAAGCCAGTTCGATTCGGTGACGCCGTAATTCTCGAGCATTTGCTCGGATCGCAGCCAACCCGGAGTCAATGACACGGCCGTCGCGCCGTAGGGCGGCAACTCGTGCGCCAGCGCGAACGCCATTCGATTCACCGATGCCTTGGCCAGGTCGTAGAAGAAGGAGACCCGGTAGTGGGTCGCGTTGTACTCATCAGTTCCGTCAGTCACCTCGACAACCAGGCCCCCTGGCGTCTTGATGAGCAGCGGTATCGCGAAGTGGCTGGTGATGGCGTGCGTGTCCACAGCCAAGCGTATATATGGACTCCACCCGGTTTGCAAGGGAGGAAACGATGATGGCTTGTAAGGAAGACTGCAGGTATATATCCGGCCTGTCGGTGAGCGGGATATCCGCTCTGGCCATGATGGAATATGC
>JBOIDR010000186.1:0-4361 GCA_050740695.1 Gammaproteobacteria bacterium
TCAGGGAGCGAATCGAAAAGTATCTCGCCGAAGTGAACGAGGAGCCGGTGGTCTTCCGCTGGACCTATAAACTCGACGAGCTGCCGGTCGCTTGATCTGATATGTTATCATGGAATCAATCTACTAGCGACCGGGACCCCGCCTCCTTAGCGAGCTTTGTGCCTAGCTCAGGACTACGGCACCCGGACCGTCCTTTCACACCTGGCGGCCGTATCGTTTCCGCTGCCTCCGTTGCAACGATCGAAGCCCGATTGCCCATCCATGGCGTCGTTGCCGTTTTGCCCGAACAACGGATCGTTGTCCGCCCCTCCCTTCAGCACATCCTTCCCCGGGCCTCCGAGCAGCCTGTCCTTTCCTCGATTTCCGAAGAGTCTATCGCGACCCGGACCACCGCAGATGACGTCGTTGCCATCGAGCCCGGCGATCGTGTCGTTTCCTGCCAGTCCATGAATGACATCATTGCCCGGGGTGCCGACAAGATGGTCGTTGCCATCGGTCCCGACGATCGTCGCCTGGAGCCCGTCACAGAGAATCGGACACGTTACCGCGGGTGGCGGCGGAGGAGCGGGTGGTGGCGGAGGAGCGGGTGGCTGTAGCGGTGGAACCGCACCTAGCGCGGCGTCGGTCTGGATAAGCCCAAAACCGGTGCCGTAGTCGAAGCCGGTATCGAACCCCGGCGTCGCCGGATCGTCCATGTCGATAGCCGTGGCTTTCACAACGGCATAGATGTCATCCGGGTTAAACGATGGATTTCGAACCGCGATCAAGGCGGCGACCGCGGCGGCATGCGGGGCGGCGGCCGAGGTCCCGAAGAAGTTTGGAAAACAGGTCGCATCCGGGTCACTCCCACCAAAGAATGTCGTGTCGGTCCCATCCGGCGCCGTGATGTCTGGCTGCTGGCGGATCTCCGGTGTGGTAAGCCGGTTCCCGGCGGTATCGAAGAGGATGGGGGTGCCGCCGGCCGACGAGAATGTCTCGATGACCAGCGGGCTGGTATTAAAAGTCGGGGTTTGCCGGTAATCGGCCGCGCCGACACCGAGCCCTCCAAGTGCGGCGCTATGGCCCCAGGATGTGCCGGTCTTGGTGTCGAACTCATTGATGGTGACAGTGCCGCTCCCGGCGTTCACGGTCTTCATCAATCCGGGGTTTGGCCCGGTGAATTTCAGGATGATCACGCCGAAGGTGGTGGCAGGACCGGTATTGGTAAAGTCGAAGATCTCGACGGGGTCGTTTCCTTCGTTGAAGGCAGCGCTTGCGCTAAGGAGTCGGGTACATGCCGCGTCGGTTAGAACGATGTCCAGGTCGCTCGCCGAGCCCGGCGCGCCGACGCTGACCGAGAAGAAGGGCTGGTCCCATTGAAAGACGAGCGTCAAAGTACTGCCCACCGGGATGGTGATCTGCTGGCAGGTATCGACACCGGTACCCGGATCGAAGTCGTGCGCCTCTTCCGGCCCGGCGCCGAGGTTGATGAACTGGCCGCTCGGACGAAAAGGGGACTCGTAGGCCTGGCGACCGTAGTTGCCGGCCGAGCTGAAATAGGCCACCCCCATTCCTTTGACCGTGTTCACCGCCTGGGCAATGATCCCATCTTGAAAAAAAGGCTCGGCGAAAAATATGATATCATCGTTAATCACCTTTGCCCCGGCGGTGGTGGCGAGATCGAAGATGCCCTGGGCAAAATCAGCCTGGCCGTTGAACGCCGTGTGAAAAGCCTGGCTGGCTCCGGGGGCGACATCGCGGATGAACTCCATCATACCCCGCCCTTCGTCCGTCGCCGGGCACGGGCCTTCCTCCAGGACTGTGATCCCCGCGGGCAGATCGCCGCTCACGACACCGGCCGCGGCGCCGCCGAGGCAATTGAAACTGTCCGACAGGGTGCCCACCATGACCCCGGTGCCATCGACCCCAAAGGCCATGCGACCGATGTCCGCGCGCATCGCGGCGTCCCCCTGGCTGGTCACGGCGCCGACCTGGGTGGCCGCATAGGCGGGACGGGCGAACTGCAGGGAGGAGAGCCTTTTGAGCCCGGAGATGGCCGGCATCGGCATGCGGGCCGAGACCATGCGCCCGAATACCGCGACCTTATTCGCCCCGAGCGCGCGCAGATCGGCGGCGAGGGCCTCCGGATCGCCCGACGCTGCGGTATCGATGACCACCGATCCCCCGGCGATGGGCGCGATCGGATTGCTCGACGCGAAAGTCGGGGCAGCCGCCCCTTGCCCGCTCGTCTGGTTCAGGTATGCCTGGTACTCCGCATGTAAGGCCAGGAGATCGGCGTCCGCCTTGGCCCTGGCAGCCTTTGAGGGCGACGGGCCGATCCCAAGGGTCTCGGCCCGGCGTAGCTCGATCACAGGAGGGACGGCGTCCTGGGCCGCGGTCGGTGGGGCGGTCGAGCCGAAGACAAGGGCCGCGAGCGCGAGGTTCGCGCTCGTCTGTCTACGTTGGATCATCATGGATCTCCCTCGATAATTCGGCATCCACCGTCATTGCCTCGGTGATACGTGAGCAGGCTGGCCCACGGCGGCGGCAGGCGATGTACAACCGGTCGCTTTCCGGTGGATGCAACCACCGTCTTCGACTACCGGTTCGACCGATTCCGGCATTGGAGGAGGCTAATGGATATCGTGTTTACAGAATATGCGATATCGGGCGCTTGACGCACCTTCCCCAGCAGGCAGTGGCCACGGTCTCGGCATCGGATCGCCCGTTCCTGGCGTCGTTGCAGTGACGCCAAAGGCCGCGCAAGCGATATCCGCCTGCATCGCGGCGCTGCCCTAACCGCCCAGGTCCTCGACGTTCGTGCTCGCATAGGCGGGGCGGGCGAACTGCAGGGAGGAGACGTCCTGGAGCGCCGGGATGGCCTTGATCGGCAGGCGGCCCGAGACCATGCGTCCGAACGCCGTGACGTTCTCGGCGCCGAGCGCGCGCAGATCGGCGGCCAGGGTCTCGGGATCACCGGATGCGATGGCATCGATGACAACGGCCCCCCCGGCGACCGGCGCGATCGCATTGCCGGACTTGAAGGCCGGGGCGGGGGCCTCTTGGCCGCTCCTGTCCTTCAGGTGCGCCTGGTACTCAGCATATAGGGCCAGGAGGTCCTGGCCGACCTTGGCCGTGGCGGCCTTCGAGGGCGAGGTGCCGATCCCGAGGGTCTCGGCGCCACGCAGCTCGATCACGCGCTTCCCCGTGTCTTGGGCCGAGAGGGGTGGGGCGGTCGGGCCGAGCACGACGGCCGCGAGCCCCAGGTAGAGGAGCGCAGGGGAATGTCTACGCTTGTTCATATCATAAGCATTTCGTCCGATTCCAGTGTCTTAGGCAAACAGGGGTGCCGTGCTCACATATCATAGGCGATCTGGGCATATCGTCTCCTTCGACAGCATAGTGGCAGGAGCTTATGCGGTATGCGGCTCGGGCGTGTGACGTATGAGGAAATAGGGGTCAGAGCCCTGATCTTTCGCGGCGTCTTTTTCGGCCTGCCGCGTCTGGCCTGGCCGATCTTACGCCCCACCATCGCCTCTACCTGCTCGTTGAAACGATCGTTGCTCAAGGGGGTTCCGGTCCGCCACGCGTCCCGGATCCGCGTTAGTTGGCTGTCGTCGGCATGAACCGTGAGCAAACCCCTATAGACCTTTTGGCGCTGTAGTTCGCTTTGTCCGAGCGCCCGGTAACGTCCGTGAGAAACGATGACCGGGTCTGGCTGTCCCAGGACGTTGCGATGGTAGCTGGACCACCGATAGGCCCCGGGGCCGTCGACCATTCCGGCGCGCACCGGGTTGAGCTCGATATAGCGATAACAGGCGAGGAGATAATCCTCCTCCTGGATGAGGCTTGCCTTGTAGCGCCCCTCCCACAGCGTACCGCTGCGGCCATAGCGATGGTTGATGTAGAGCACGTAATACCGCCCGAGGTATTGCAGCAACCGGCCGATGGCGCCTTCCCGTTCCGGCGTCAACAGGAGATGGACATGGTTGGTCATGAGCACATAGGTGTGGACGGCACAGCCATAGCGCCCTGCTCCCTCTTCCAGCCAGCGGAGATACGCGCGGTGGTCCTGTTCGTCGTAAAAGACCGCCTGGCGATTATTACCGCGCTGCACGACGAGCACCGGCATGCCGGCCAGTTTGAATCGGGGTTTGCGAGGCATGGCCGGGCACTCCTCCCGGAACGGTCGAACCACCAGCATATCATAAAGGGCTCTGACCCCTTTTTGCTTTTTGTGTGCGCAGCGCACGCGGGTCTTCCCCAATGCCGCCTGTGTCGTCACCCTCGTCGACCGCCTCCTGCACCGCGCCGAGATCATCGCGCTCGCGGGCAAGAGCTACCGCCTCAAGGAAGCTCAGGAACGCGCTGCCCGCAAAGCA
>JBOIDR010000187.1:0-4229 GCA_050740695.1 Gammaproteobacteria bacterium
GCACGTCGAAGGAGACATTGAAGAGGTCCCGCCACCGATCCGTCAAGTGATTGAACACCGCGCGCTTGTGCTCGAGCAACCGGTCATGACACCGATAGAGCGTGTGAATATCGCAAAGCGCCGCATCCGCACCGATCAGATCCGCCAAGGCGCTGCGCTCATACCACTCCCGATGGAGCCGCCACTCACTGCCCGGTGCGAACCGAACGGGCAGGAGCCCGGCTGTTATGAGGTACAGGATGAACAGTCGGTAGGCCACGAGCACAAACAGCACCTGATCCCAGCGCGTGCCCTTGCGGCTCGGCAACAGCCGTTTGGCCCAGAACTCATCCAACCGCAACTCCTGCCACAGCCAAAGCGCCAACCAACACGCACCCCATTGCCGGGGCCGGCACAACCGCAACTCACTGAGCCGCAACCGCACTACCGCTTCGTCCGGTACGACCCCTTCACACCGATCTTCGGAAAACAGCGCCAGCGTGCGAGGTGTTTTACTGCCGTCTTCGAAAACCTCGATCGATGTGCGCCACGCCAGCTCCTGCGAGGCGTTGATCTCCCCTAAATACAGCACATGGCGTTGCAACAGCCGGCCGTCCGAGAGGCGCCTGTTCTCGACAATGCTCCAATAGCGGTGCTCTTTGCCGTCCTTCTTGCGAGTCTGATCGGTATAACGCTAGTTCCGTCTAACGCAGGAACCGAGGCGTCCGCCCGCAATAAATCTCGTAGGCCGGACCGAAACGGGCCAGGAGCTCTTGCTCCTCGCGGCGCGCGAGTCCGGCATAGAGATAGATGAGGACAGGAAATAACAGCAGGGTGAGGAGCGCCGGGGACTGAATCAGGTTTCCCAGCATGATGGAGTAAAGCGCCAGGTACTGGGGGTGGCGGACCCGACGATAGGGTCCCGTCGTCGCCGGTACCCCGCTCTCCAGGGCGGCCTCCAGCGCCTTTCGCGACAGGAACAACACGATGAGGCCCCCGAAGATCAAGACCCCGGCGATGATGTGGAACCAGTCGAACGCCCCCTCGCGACCCGAGGCGTCGAGCAACACCCGCCACAGATCACCCGCGCGCCACCCGAGGTGGTCCGCGCTCGGATAGCGCGCGAGCTCTGCGGCGAAGAGCGAGAGGGTGAAGGGATAGCCGTAGGACTCCACGTGGGTCACGAGCAGAAACAGCCCGAACAGCGCGATGTTGGTGTACTCGACGGGCCGCTCCGGGCGGATCAGCAGGTACGCCGCGGCGGTCCAGATGATGGTGTTGAAGGCGACCGTACCCCAGTGGCCGTAAGCCAGCTCGGTTCCCATGATGAGCTCTTCCATGCCGACGGCCAATAAATTAAATGCCCGGTTGCGCTCAGTCTTCGGCGAGCGCCGGTAGGTCCCGGAAGTATTCCAGGGTTTCCGGGTTCGCAAGGGCATCCCTGTTCTTGACCGGCCGGCCGTGGATCACCTCGCGGACCGCCAGCTCCACGATCTTCCCGCTCAGGGTGCGCGGGATGTCGGGCACCGGAATGATCTTGGCGGGCACGTGACGCGGCGACGACTGGGCGCGGATGGTGGACCGGATGCGCCCGATGAGGGCGGAGTCCAGCACGACCTCCGGCCGGGTCTTGACGAACAGCACGACGCGCACGTCCCCACCCCAATCCTGGCCGACCGCCAGCGACTCGAGGACCTCGGGCAGGGCCTCGACCGCACGGTAGATCTCGGCCGTGCCGATGCGCACCCCGCCGGGGTTCAGCACAGAGTCCGAGCGGCCATAGATGATGACCCCGTCGTGCTCGGTTAGCTCCGCATAATCGCCATGGGCCCACACCCCGGGGTAGCGCTCGAAATAGGACCTGCGGTAGATCTTGCCGTCCGGGTCATTCCAAAACGAGACCGGCATGGACGGGAACGGCGCCGTGCAGACCAGCTCCCCCTGCTGGCCCCGTACGGGCCTGCCAGAATCGTCGTAGACCTCGACCTTCATCCCGAGCCCCCGGCACTGGATCTCCCCCTGCCACACCGGGAGCACCGGGCAGCCCAGGGCGAAGCAGGAGATGATATCCGTCCCGCCCGAGATCGAGGAGAGCTGGACATCCGGTTTGATGTCGCGGTACACGTAGTCATAAGACTGGGGCAGGAGCGGCGAGCCGGTCGAGAGGATGAGCTTGAGCCGGCTCAGATCGTGGGTTTTGTCCGGCGTGACACCGGCCTTCTCCAGGGCCGCGAAGTACTTGGCGCCGCCACCGAAGACCGTGACGCGCTCTTCGGCCGCCAGGTGCCAGAGCACGCCCGGATCGGGATGGAACGGCGAGCCGTCGTAAAGGACCACCGTCGCGCCCGTGCAGAGCGCCGTCACCAGCCAGTTCCACATCATCCAACCACAGGTCGTGAAATAGAAGACCCGGTCTTCGGGCCCCACGTCGCAGTGCAGGCAGAGCTCCTTGAGATGCTGGAGGAGCGTGCCCCCGGCCCCATGCACCATGCACTTGGGGGCGCCGGTGGTCCCGGACGAATACAGAATATAGAGCGGGTGATCGAAGGGCATCCGGGCAAAGTCCAGAGGTGCCTCGCGATCGCCGAACCCGGCATAGGAGACGGCGCCGGGGAGCGTTACGCCATGACCGGCGTAGGGGACGATGACCAGGCGCTCGAGTCCCGACAGGCGCGGCAACACCTCGCGCAAGCGCTCGCGCACCTTGACCGAGTGGCCGTTGTAGGGATAGCCCTCGACCGCGAATAGCACCTTCGGCTCGATCTGGCCGAAGCGGTCGAGGAGCCCCTTGGCGCCGAACTCGGGCGAGCACGAGGACCACACGGCCCCGAGGCTTGCCGTGGCCAGCATGGCACACACGGTCTCGGGGACGTTCGGCAGATAGCCCGCGACCCGATCCCCGACCCCGACACCAACGGCCCGAAGCCCCGCGGCGAGCCGCGCCACCTCCCGATGCAACTCGGCACGTGACAGCTCGCGACGCTCGCCCGATTCCGCGCGAAACACGAGCGCCGGCCGCTCGTCGGCCGCGCCCATCAGGTTCTCCGCGAAATTGAGGGTAGCGCCCGGGAACCACCGGGCGCCCGGCATGCGGTCGCCGGCTTCGAGTACCCGGTCCCAGGTCCGCCCCGACACGACCCCGCAAAAGCGCCACACGGCCGCCCAGAACGACTCGGGCTCCTGGATGGACCAGGCGTATAGCGAGGGGTAGTCGGACACCCTCGGCTCGCCGAGGCCCGCGAGGAAACGGGTGAGCCTGGCCTTTGCGACACGGGCCGCGGAGGGGCTCCAGATTGGTTCGGTCATGGGGGCCGGGTCATGGGCTATTTCGCGCTCATTCTCAAGGCCCCATCGAGCCGGATCACCGCGCCGTTCAGCATGGGGTTTTCGTAGATGTGGCAGCAGAGTGCCGCGAACTCCCCGGGGGCCCCGAGGCGTTTGGGGAACGGCACTTGGTGGAGCAGGCCCGCCCGGACGGGCTCCGTGAGCGACGCCACCATCGGGGTCTCGAAGACCCCCGGGGCGATGCAGACGACCCTTACCCCGAAGCTCGCGAATTCGCGGGCCAGCGGCAGGGTCAGGCTCACCACCCCGCCCTTGGAGGCGGCATAGGCGGCCTGCCCGATCTGGCCATCGAAGGCGGCGATGGAGGCCGTATTGACGATGACACCACGTTCCCCATCCGGTTCCGGATCGTTGTGCTGCATGACAGTGGCCGCGGCACGGCACACTAGGAAGGTCCCGATCAGATTGACCGTGACGACGCGCGCGAAATCCATCTGCGCCATCGGCCCTTCCCTGCCCACCACCCGCCCGCGATGGGAGATCCCGGCACAGTTCACGGCGAGCGTGAGCCCCCCGAGCACGTCGACCGCCTCGGCCATGGCACGGTCGGTCGCGGCCTCGGAACCCACGTCGGCCTCGACATAGGCGGCTCCGGATGGTAACGCGACCGGGGGACGGAGATCGAGCACCACCACCCGCGCCCCCAGCTCCACGAGCCTCTCCGCAACCGCGAGCCCGAGGCCCGACGCACCCCCCGTCACCACCGCCCGTGCCCCTTGCAGTCTCACGCCTCCTCTCGCCCAGGGATACCCGCCCCCTCCAGATAGTCTAGCCCGGATTTCTCGTGCGCCGTGCAAAGGCACGGTCTTTCAGCGGGTGCGAATCCCGCCCGGCAACTTTTGCTCCAGCCGGTAGCAATCGGAGCAGTCGTGGAGGTAACGAAGCGGCTGAAAGCCTTCGGTGTA
>JBOIDR010000188.1:0-4122 GCA_050740695.1 Gammaproteobacteria bacterium
GACGTTGTCCGTCGGATCACACCCAACGTTTTACAACGTCTACCTCGGAATCGAGCTAATGAACGATTTTGGGGGCGTACGCGCTAAACCCCAAAATTCAGCGGAATGAGGTCCCCGTCAACACTCGGGGGGGGCCGGCGAGCACGCGCCCACCGGTGCCGAAGCTCGTATCGGGGGTCCCATCGGGGTTGTAGCGCGCCAGTGCGAGAACCAGGTTGGAGCCGCCGCTTGCTTCTGAAGACCCTGCCACGACCAGCTTGCCGTCCGGCTGCACGGCCACGGCGTTGGCGAAATCGTTCCTACCGCCAACCGAATCGTCATCGATCCGCCCGAAGTGCATCAGCACCAGGCCGTCGGCGTCGAAGGTCGTGTCGAGGTCTCCGGGGTGGCCTTCCGCCTGGCCGAGGGCTAGGCTCAAGAGCGCGCAGGCGAGGAGCGCCCTCGGGAGCCGGCCCGGTTTACGGGTTACGGGCGTAAGAGTGCCGTATGCGCGGGTGGGAAGTATCAGTATACGAAGTGTCGCGTCCATGCTGCTGTCCTTTGCCGTTTCCGTGGTGCCCGCGACACGCCTTTGGCGCCCGCGGCTGTTTGGTACCGGGGCCTTCGGGGCCTCCTGGTTCCTGGCGGCATTATTCGATGCTCCGCGAGCGGAGGCAAGCCCCCTAAATGGGGGCATGCGGTAAGTGTATGTACACAGGATGTTCGTGGGAAGGTGCCGTTGAAGGGGGGATTGAACTGCACGTCCTACGACAAACCAACGCGCGTAACGCGGAAAGATAGCCAGGTAGCGTGAGCACCGCCCACCGTTTGCGGCCTTGTTCGGCACACAAGGTGGGGGATGCCTACCCTACGCCCCTGGCTGGACCTTAGCTACACCCATGCTGGCGTTGATGATCCGGCATTGGGATGGCGAGACAAAGCCCTAGCTAGGGCAAGCACATACCGATTGATCCGCGGGTCGGGGTAGCTATACTAGGCACGTGACCATGACGTCGAGGAAAGAGCCATGCCTAGCAGCCAGATGAGCACCTTGCTTGAACGCATTACCAGTGAACCGGGCAAGTGCGGGGGGAAGCCTTGCATCCGGGGTATGCGGATCCGGGTCCTGGATATACTCGAAATGCTGGCCTCCAATGTCGGTATTCCGGAGATACTCGCCGATTTTCCGGATCTGGAACCGGAGGATATTCAGGCGTGCCTGCAGTTCGCAGCGTCGCGAGCTAGTCACGCCCGCTTGGTGGCATGAGATTCTGGATCGATGCGCAACTTCCGCCGAGCCTAGCGAGGTGGATCGCACACGAAATCGGCACTGAAGCCGTCGCTTTGCGAGACGTCGGGCTCCGCGACGCACGCGATTCCGAGATCTTCGAGGCGGCAAGGATAGCCAACGCGGTGATTCTCACGAAGGACGCCGACTTTGTGGAGCTGGTTTACGCCCGAGGCCCGCCGCCGCAAGTCATTTGGATAACCTGTGGCAATTCCACCAATCGGCATCTGAAAGGAATTTTAGCGCTCACCTTTCAGAATGCAATGCGCCTGTTGGAGCAAGGTGAATCGATCGTGGAAATAGCCGGGTAGGGTCCGCTCCGCCCCCGCGGAAACGTCAAGGAGGCTTCCCAGTGGTCGTGGTGAACGCGGGGCATGGTCCGCCTGCGGACCGCAAACGTCGCGGTGCATAGCCTATGACCGTGGTGGAAGCGTAGCCCTGGATGGGAGGCATGCGGTAGGTGTACACACGATGTTCGTGGAAGGTCCCGTTGAAGGCGTGCAACCGGAGTACAATCACAATCGATCATCTGGGCATCGACCATCCGGAAAAGAGGGCTCGGTATGAGCAGAAGAACGAACGCCACGGTGGAAGACCTCTATGGTGCCCCGGACAAGGGCAAGGCGGAAATCGTCAATGGAGAACTGATCCTCATGGCGCCCACGGGCGGTGTACCGACGCGAGCGGGCGGCGAGATTTATGTCAGCCTGCGTGAGTGCGAGCGGCGGAAGACGTTGTGGCTATGCGTTCCCGGATAATGTCGGCTTCCTGGTCGATCTGCCGAATCGCAGCTCGCTCAGTCCCGATGCCACCTTCTACATCGGTGAGCTCAGGGGCGGCGGATTATTCCTGCAAGGCGCTCGGGTTTCGCCGCGGAGGTACGAAGCGAGAACGACTACGGTCCGCCAGCGGAGCGTGCCATGGCGGACAAGCGCAGGGACTATTTCGCCGCAGGTACGCTCGTCGTGTGGGACGTCGATGTACTGCGGGATCAGGTGGTGCGCGTCTATCGCGCCGGCGATCCGGGACATCCGACGATCTACCGCGGGGGTGAGGTCGCCGAGGCCGAACCCACCGAGCCCGGTTGGTCCATGCCGGTGGACCGTCTGTTTTCCTAGCAGTGCGTCGAGAAGTACCCGAAAGCCTTGCTGGTCCTCGATGGCATCGACTTACCGGCGTTTCATCGGATCCACCGACGGATTATTAACGACCACTCCAACAGCCAGGGCGCCTCCGATGATGGGTCACGGCGATGACCTGCACCGCATCCTGATGCACTCGATAGACGATACTGAACGGAAAGTTGGCAGCATGAACCGACGCGTTCCATACTCGTAGCTTCCAACGTTTCGGTGCATTGGAGATTTCCCGTACCGCCCAAGCGGTCTCCGTCGCAAACGCTCTTGCTGCAATCCGCGGTGTAGGCATCAAACGCCAAGAGGGAACGGCCATCGCTAGGCATCGCACACGCCTCGTTCGGCATACAACGCGGGCGATGTCCACCCTATTCGCCTACCCCTCACCTCGAAGGAATGACGCGGAAACAGGAGCGAAACCAGCCCTATCGCGCGAGACGCGCCGCGCTGGATCAACCGTGCCGCGGCGTCCCGGCCGCGATGAGGATCTCCGCGAGCTCCCGGAACGCCCCGTGGCCGCCGTAGGCGGCGCAGACGATGCGGGCCTTCTCCCGAACGTCTACGAAGGCATCGCCGGGGCAGGCGGACAGGCCCGCGAGGGCCATGGCCTCGAGGTCGTTGACGTCGTCCCCGATGTAGGCGAGGGCCGTGAGCGGGAGGCCGCGACGCGCGGCAATGGCCTGTAAGACCGCGGCCTTGTCCTCGATGCCGAGATGGCATTCGGTAATAGAGAGCTTTTCGGCGCGCTTTTTGAGCGCCGGCGATCCCTCACCGGAGACGACGGCCACGTCGATCCCCGCGTGCTTGCGAAGGCGCTCGACCCCCATGCCGTCGCGAATATGGAAGCGCTTCGAGATTTCGCCGGCAGCCGAGTAATAGACGCCACCGTCCGTCAAGACCCCATCGCAATCGCTCACCAGGAGCCGGATCCCTCGCGCCCGCTCGATGATCTCGGGCGTGAGCGCGGCGCAAGGATCAGACGGCATGGTCGCGCATGCGTTTTCGCCGCGCCGCCGCCCGCGATTTGTTCACGGCCTCTGGCCGGCGGGTCGATTCCCGGAGGGTTTATTCGCATACGGATTGGCGTCCTGGCGGAGCTCGACGCGCAACGGGGTGCCCTCGATCCCCAGGGCCTCGCGCAGCGCGCGCTCGAGATAACGCCGGTAGCGCTTGGGCAGGCTCGCGCTGCGATGCCCGTGCACCACGACGCGCGGAGGGTTGTGGCCGCCGAGGTGCGCGTAACGGAGCTTGATGCGCCGGCCCGCGACGAGCGGCGGGGGATGGTCCCGGACGGCGCGCTCCAGGATGCGGGTCAGTGCCCCGGTCTGGACGTCTACGAAGGCCGCGGCATGGGCCCGATCGATGGAAGCGTAGAGCCCCCCGACACCGCTGCCGTGCAGGGCCGAGAGGTAATGGACCCGGGCGAAATCCAGGAACGTGAGCCGCCGGTCCATCTCCTTGTGGACATGGTCGCGCTGCTCGGGGTAGAGCCCATCCCATTTGTTCACCGCGACCACGAGCGCGCGCCCCGCCTCGATGACCATGCTGAGCAACGCGGCATCCTGCTCGGTGACCGACTCGCCGGCATCCAGCGGATGTTCCTTCACGTTGGCGCGGGTCATCGCGGTAACCGTATGTTTAGGAAAGCTTTCTACGCTCTGGGAGTTTCGTTTTAGTGGTTACGGCTATGCCCAGGTAGGGAAGTTTGCTCGGTAGTGA
>JBOIDR010000189.1:0-3972 GCA_050740695.1 Gammaproteobacteria bacterium
GAGTTAGTTTCGCGGTCGGATGCCATCAAAAACTTTCGCGATCTCAGCCCTAGAGCGACGGCACACCCTCGTAGTGTCTTTCATAATCAAGGGCGCTGCGTCATCGAATCATGAAAGTTAGTTAGTTCAAGACCAACGTCAGACGTGGTGAGGGATAGGAGATTGGGGATGACCCTGGCAACTCCGAGCAGTATTCAGAAGCTACAGAAGGCGTTACATGCCAAAGCGAAGGAAGAGCCCGAGTACCGGTTCTATCTCCTCTACGACAAAGGTGTACCGCGGAGACGTTCTGCAACACACCTACGCCCGCTGCAAAGCCAACAAGGGGGCGGCGGGAGTGGACGATGAACGTTTCGAGGACATCGAGGCGCACGGGGTAGAGCGCTGGCTTGGGGAACTGGCGGAAGACCTCAGGAAGAAGACGTATCGACCCCAGGCGGTCCGGCGGGTGTACCTGAAGAAGCCGGATGGAAAGCTGCGGCCCATCGGTATTCCCCCGATCCGCGACAGGGTGGTGCAGACGGCATACATGACGTGCTCGAACTCGACGGCTCACATCGCCCTCCCCTCGACCCAGCGGCCCCCGACCGGACTCCGGGTGATGCTCGATCGGGCCCGCAGGAAGATCAGCGAGGATCTTGCCCGGTTCCGCACGTGCTGCCCGGACCCGCGTGCCAGGAAGTAGACTCCATTTCTTCCCGCCGGACGGAGCCGCCCCGGCACGGCACCCCCGACGTGTAGGCGCTTGCTCATACCCGTTGCGCCGCGGTCCTCCGCGGTTGGCCGTACGCCCGCCAGAGACTGGTGGCGACCCGAGGGTCGATCGTGCCCGCCCATCGGCTGAAGCGGCGGCGCCGCTTTAAAGAGGATTCCGCCGCGCCCGGAGGTACTTGACACTTCGACGAACCGTCCGTCAAGATGAATCTATCCTTGATTTGAGCGTCGGGGCCAAGGGACCGCCATCCATGTTCGAATTCGTCGACCGCCTGGGCCACCGTGAGGTGCTTTCTTTTTCGCCGGGCCATCCGGTGGAAGCCGTCCTGCAGTACCACCGCATCCCGCCAGCGTCGGTGATCGTCTTGCGAGACGGTCAGCCCGTCGCCGACGAACACCTCGTCGACCCGAGCGCGGCCTACGAAGCGGCCCTGATCGGGGGCTACGACATCAACGCCATCCGGGCCGCCTACGACGAGATCGCGCGGCCGAGCGCCACGCCGGGAGCGGCGTACAGCAAGCGGGTGCTGTCCTTCTCCACCCGCGGCACCCTGGAGACCGAGGCGTCCCCTCTGTCCCTTGAGGAGGTGACCCAGCACGTCGAACAGACGGTGCTCGACACCTGCCTCGGGTTCAGCCTCGTCAAGCCGGGGGACCGCCTGCTGGTCGGGCTCTCCGGCGGGGTCGACAGCAGTTCGCTCCTGATCGCCCTGGCCAAGCTGCGGAAGCGGCTGGGCTCCTTCGCGCAGCGGTCACCTTCGAGGATTTCGACAGCCGCGAATCGCCCACCCTTCATTACGCGCGGGAGCTGGCCGCGAAGCTGGGCGTCGAACACCGGATGGCCCCCGCCGCCCTGGTCGAGGAGGTGTTCCACCTTCGCGGCCGGCTGCGGAATATCCTGCGGCGCCTGATGGAGACCAAGGCCACCCACCACGTGATGTACATCGACCATCACACCACGCGGCGGGCCCTGGAGGTGTTAGCCGGGCGCAATGGCTTGAACGTAATCGCCCTGGGGCTGCATACCACGGACCTGGTGGCCGGGCTGCTCAACGGCTGGCTCACCGGCTACAGCATCGCCGGCATCCCCTCCCGCAAGGTTGGCGACGTCACCTACGCGTATCCCCTGGCCTTCGTCCACAAGCGGGAACTGCACCTGAATCACCTGCGCGCGGTCGGGAAGCTGGCCCGCCACTCGCAGCCCAACCCCTGGGAAAGGAACCCCCTAGATCGCAACTTCTATTACTACCTGGCCGACCAGCTCCAGGCGCACTGGCCGGGGATCGAGACCCTGCTCTTCACCGGCCACGCCGTCCGCTTGCGTAGCGGCCAGCCCACGCCCCGTTACGAGCGCTGCCGCAACTGCGGCGCCGCCGTGCTCCACCAGCCCTTCACCCCCGTGAACAGCGAAGACTGCGACGTATGCCATGCGCGCAGCCGGGTACAGCGAGAGGGAGGCGCCATGACCGCGACTCGACACAGCCCACACCGCCGGCTGCCGGTGATCAACGAGGCCGTCCTGGAGCCCCTGGGGATCGCCGGCGGGCGGGCCGTCTTGCGCGCCGGCGAAGAGTTCGTGTTCTCCAACGACGAGCTGCTCGATCCTCTCCAGAGCTACCCCGGCGAGCAGCTGCCGGAGGCTGGTGCCCGCACCCGCCGCTTCCCGCCGCGTGGGGCAGTACTGCTCCCGCGAGCACTTTCTGAAGCAGCCCAAGTTCATGGCCCAGTGGGTGCACTGGGAGAAACGCGTGCAGTGCGTCCTGGAGGGGCGCTACCACGACCTGCCCCCCGCCCATTTCGAGGGCATCTTCACCCTGGTCTGCAACTTCATGTGTCCGCACTGCACGCGCCGGGTGACGCGCACGCGGTGGGTGGAGGGCGGCGCCTGGGACCCGAGGTCGAGAGGCGCGACACCATGCACCCCGACGGCCTGAAGCGAGCCATCGACCAGGTGGCGTCCATGCGCGCGGACGAGCAGATGGGGATCGTATGGGGGGGGGGCGACCCCACCGCCAACCCGTTCACCTACGACGGCATGCTCTATGCCCGCCGCCTCGGGTTCACATCCAGCTTCCTCACCAACGGCGTCTTCCTGGAGGTGGACCGGGTGCTGGACGCCAACCCCATTCTGGTCCGCATAAGCCTCAACTGCGGGACGGAGGAGAACTACCGGCGCTTCCACGGCTACCCCGCGGGCTGGGACTACTTCGACCGCGTGCGGCTCAAGATGCGGGAGCTGGCCCGCCGAAAGCAGGAGCGGCGCGCGCATACCCTGATCGGCATCTCCCTGATCGTGGACGAGCGCAACATGGACGACCTGCTGGCCGCGGCGGAGGAGATCCGCGCGGTGGTGGACGAGGTCGGCCCGGGCATCGACTACGTGATCTGCCGGCCAGTAATGAACTACGCGCACTTCGAGGGCCGGTGGGCCCAGATCGGGTCCGACACCAAGCGCCGGGCCCAGGAAGCCCTGAGCGAAGGCGGCGCGGTCTGGGTCCTGCGCGAGCTCCACATCCCGCTCGTCCCCATCAAGGACTCCTTCGAGGAGCCGCCGCAAAGCGCCTTCTACGGCGACACGCAGTGCCTGGCCTATGGCGTCTGCGGCGAGATCCGGCACAACGGCGACGTGCAGTTGTGCTCGGACTCCTACGGCAGCCCGGAGTACACCATCGGCAACCTCTTCGAGCAGACCCTTGAGGAGATCTGGCGCTCGCCCCGGCGGCGGGAGGTCCTGGACCGGATCAACGCCAAGGAGTGCTATAAGAACGTGTGCCCGCACAACTCGCGGGGGCACCACCACAACCGGGTGTTCCACCAGATCGAGGAGAAGCGACAGGCGGGACAGATGGAGACGGTCCGGCAGTGGGTGCGCGACCTGCAGGAGACGACTTACCCGCTTAATTCCATTGTGCTTTCAAGATGAGACTAAATATGGCACATTGGTTGGATGGCGAGACCACGACGAATCGACGAAGAACTGGTGGCGAAAGCTCGGCAAGTTGTCGCCCACACCACCGAGGTGGAACAACTGCGCGCCGCCCAGGCAGTGCTACTTCCGGCCTTGGCATCGGCAACTTTGGAGCAAACCGCTGCCATCTTGGGCGTCGGTCGGGCTACCGTCCCACGACTATAGCAGCGCTTCCGCGAGTCGGTAGGGCCCCGGGCGACGCGGCCTCCATGGGGTGGGCGGCGCAAGGCGCTGCTGAGTGTCGAGCAAGAAGCGGAGTTCTTGGCCCCGTGGGCCGAGCAGGCCAAGGG
>JBOIDR010000190.1:0-3828 GCA_050740695.1 Gammaproteobacteria bacterium
GCACGGCTTCATGCCCGCCAGCGCATAAGCATTCGGTAGTTCCACATCTCATTTCCAGTTCCCCGTCCCGGCTAGCGTCAGGCCAGGAATTGTTACGCCTGTGGGGTGGTGTCTTTCACGCTAAGGGATCGACCATCGTCGTACCCCTACCGAACAACATCTGGAAAGCGGCCGCCAGCTCCTCCAGATGGCCCAGTTGATTGAAGTAGCAATAGAGCAAGGCACGGTCGTCGCCGGAGAGGGTCCCCCAAGGCGCGTCGAAATCCGCCTGTCCCCAGCAGATCACCTCCCTTTGAATACGGCTTTCCTCGACGCCGAGCAGGCGACCTGGGCTGGTGCGGCCATCGGCGTACACGCGCTCGACGACCTGGGTCTTGCGAAGGTCAAGGATCCACGACGGCAGCGCCATACCGGACGAACGAGCCGCTTCCGTGCCAGGCTCGCGCATGCCGGGCGACGTCGGTTGATGGTCGAGCCACCGTAGCCCGGATGAAACGAAGGGGGCTCTGGAAAGGGGGGCATACGGGTCCGTCAGCGCCGCGAATGACCTCGTAGTCAGTCATGTTAAAGACAAATCGAAGTGATTCGTCACCCCGGCAGGGATTGCCGAGGTCCAGTGACCAAGGATGGCGATACGACGCTGATTCACATCCCTGTGCCTGGATTCCGGCATTCCCTGCCGGAATGATGTGTCTATTCGAATCAATTTGAAAACCTACTAGGCCATCATAGTCGGATACGACCCCGGGATCGCGGCGTCAAAGACCCGGGCAAGCTATCGCGGCGTGGTGCCCGCGACCGGATTCATTCCATCCAGCACGCTACCAGCGAAAATAGGCGAGCGCCTGTTCGCCCAGGAACCACAGGGCGACGATCATGACCACGAAGTAGAGCACGGTCACGACGAGCCAGAAAAAGGCCACGAAGATCATGAGCCCGTCCTGCTCGAGATCGGCCACACACGCGAAGAAGATCCCGAGCGCCGGGAGGAGGTTGTTGAAGGGCATCGCGAAGGCCGGGATGGCCATGAGCACCCCCCCCGCCGCGATCGTGAGCCCGCCGATGCGCTGACCCTGCCGGCCGCTGACCCAGCCGCTGTAGCGCGGGCGGGTGAAGGGCCGGCACCAGCTGA
This sequence comes from Gammaproteobacteria bacterium, assembly GCA_050740695.1. Classification (GTDB taxonomy): domain Bacteria; phylum Pseudomonadota; class Gammaproteobacteria; order JACCXJ01; family JACCXJ01; genus JACCXJ01. The sequence continues at coordinate 1,133 of JBOIDR010000190.1, forward strand.
GGATCTTGAGGCAGATCTTGATGATCACCTCCCAGGTCTTCTTCCCCATGACGGTGGCCCGGACCCTTTTCGGTAACACCGGGGTCGGGTGGCCGAGGAACAGTTGCCATCCGAGCAGCGTGAAGGTCAGTCCGCCGATGACCGACAGCGGCCCCAAGGTCAAGGGTTGCAAGAACGGGAGGGCCAGGATGATACAGATGAAGGCATAGGCCGCCTCCTCGATGGAGTCGAGGACCTCACCCAGGGTCAGCGCCTCGTGGCGGGCGCGCTCGGCGCAGCGATTGAGCGTCGCAACCAGCGTGGTATAGTCGGCCATCTCGGCGCTTCCTCCTCTAGTCGGGAATTCGGGTATATACCAAGCACGGTCACAGATCGCCCTTTCTTGATCCCCTCACCCTAGCCCTCTCCGACCCGGAGGGAGAGGGGATCTGAAGGCGGCGATTGATGACCGTGGCCAGTATATCGACGATCCGATGACAGGCGATCGGATGTCCGGGTTCTTGATTCGATGGATGACTGCCCCTCGAAGGCATGGCGCCAAGCATGCTGGCGCTCGATGACGGGTCCCGGCGGGGGCGGCGGACAATAGTAGGTGAGTACTCCTGCTTGTTCAAGCGCCGGGGCGGCGTTGGGAGTGAGGCGGCGTCCGGGGCATGGGGCGAGGGCGAGGACCGATCACCGGTTTGCTCGTGCCGCTACCGGGGTGATTTCCCGGTGACAGGCGGGAGGTGACAGGCGCCGGCCGCCGGCATAGACTGTATATTACATCAGTCCCATGACATCCGTTGAGGGCGCGCCGGGTCATGCCCCCTCCCTACGCCGAGCTGCACTGTCTCAGCAACTTCACCTTCCTGCGCGGTGGCTCGCACCCCGAGGAGCTCGTCGCCCGGGCCCGTGCGCTCGGGTATGAGGCGCTCGCGCTCACCGACGAGTGCTCGCTCGCGGGGGTGGTGCGTGCTCATGTGGCCGCCAAGACCTGCGGGCTTGCGCTCCTCATCGGCACCGAGGTGAGGATCACCGACGGCCCGAGGCTCGTCCTGCTCGCGCCCGATCGGGACACCTTACGGGGACCTCTCGGCCCTGATCACGGAGGGGCGCCGGCGGGCCGGGAAGGGCCATTATCACTTGCGCCGTGCGGATCTGGAGACGGGTCTATGCGCTTGCCTCGCGCTACTCCTCCCTGAGGATTTGCCCCGGGACGAAGAGGAGGCCCGGTGGCTCGCTCGGCGTTTCCCGGGGCGTGCCTGGATCGCGGTCGAGCTTGTGCGCGGGGGGGCGGACCGGGCGCGGCTACGCAGGCTCGAACGTATGGGTCATGGCATCGGCCTGCCGCTCTGCGCGGCCGGGGATGTACACATGCACGACCGCGAGCGGCGGCCTTTGCAGGATACGCTCACGGCCATCCGGCTCGGGACCCCGCTCGAGGCCGCGGGGCATGCGCTGTACCCGAACGGCGAGCGCCATCTCCGCGATCGCGAGACGCTGTCCCGCCTTTATCCCGAGAGTCTTGAGCGAGACCCTCGAGATCGCACGGACATCGTGCGCTTTGCCCGCGCCCAGGGGATCCTGTGCCAGGGACGGGGCTGCCTCGGGATCACCGAGGTGGACCCCGCCCGCATCGAGGTGCTGTTCGAGCGCTTCATCTCCAGGGAGCGCCACGAGCCCCCCGACATCGATGTCGATTTCGAGCACGAGCGCCGCGGCTTCGGCGAGTACGGGGCCGTTTCCGTTCCTCTGCTACTCGTGGTCCTGGCGCGGCGGCTCCGAGCCCGAGGCTCCTGGCAGGGAGACCTGGTCATGGTGGCGGTGATGACGGCCTCGGTCTTCATCGCCCTCGGCCACACGCGCCTCCTGTGGAGCCAGGACCGCTTCGATCGCCCGCGCCTCGCCGAGGCCATGGGCTCGGGCGCCGGCCCGGACACGCCGTTCCTGAGCTCGGGCTCGACCCGAATGTGTTCGTCTACTACACCGGCCGGCACATTCATCGGGCGAAGACCGTGAAAGGCCTCACGCGAGCGCTGGTCCGGGCACCGCAGGGCGAAGCGCGCGCGATCGTGCTGAGCCGCGAGCTCGACAAGCTGGAGAGATGGCTGCGAGATCCGGGTGCTCGACCAGATGCCCGGCGACCCCGATGAGGCCACGTCGGTGATCGCGTTACGCCGGCGCGGAGGCGTCGCGCGCCGTACCTCGGTCGATTCCTTGACTGGCTTCCGCGCAGGGTGGTAGTTTTTCATACTCGATTGACAAGAGATGGATACGCTCATGGCGACCGCCATCAAGAAGACGATCTCGCTTCCACCTGATCTGGCCAGGCTACTCGATGAAATGGCTCGTGCCGAAGGCAAGAGCTCGAGCGCCGTCATCCAAGATGCGCTGCGTCTGGCGCATGCCGAGTTCCTGAAACAGGAGCTCCGCGGCATCCAGGACTACTGGAGCCGCAAAGCCAGGGAAAAGGGGATCCTGTCCGAACAGGATCTCGCGCGCTACCTCGAAGCGTGAAGGTCGTTTTCGACACGAATATCTTCGTTTCGGCCGTTGCTATCCCGGGGAGCCGGGCAGAAGAGGCATTGCTGTCAGCGGCGGAGTGAATATGTATTGGAATCGCCGGGATAAAAGTAGACGGGGAGAACTGGCTGTAGGGGCGGGAGGGCGGCGGGAGACAATGCCATAGTAAAGAGTGGGTAGGTCTCCTCAAG
>JBOIDR010000191.1:0-3805 GCA_050740695.1 Gammaproteobacteria bacterium
CCAAGGTCTTCACTACAGCCCATTTTCGTCGATTTGTTGCGCTGCTGGATTTACAAAACAAATAGTTACAAATGGCGACGTCGCCCCAAAGCCGGAAAACGAGGCCGAATCGGCTAAGTCGGGTTAATAGGTAGGAGAACTGATATGGCAAAAGCGATGAAACGATCCCGCCGCGGGCGCCGGCTCGGCCGGAAGAACAACGACTGGTTTCCCCTCCGCCGCCCGGCGCTCCTGACGGCGCTCGGGCTCTGCGGTTGGGCGCCCGCGGGCGCCGCGGACTTTCCCGCGACCCTCGAGCTCTCGGGCCTCGATGGCACGAACGGCTTCCGCCTGAACGGGGTCGCGCCCGGTGACCAGTCGGGCGTCGCGGTGAGCGGTGCGGGGGATGTGAACGGCGATGGGATCGCAGATCTCCTCGTCGGGGCCTTCCGCGCCGACCTCTCCGCAGGGGCGAGCTATGTGGTCTTCAGGCGGGACACCGGCCCCTTCCCGGCGAGCCTCGATCTTTCGGACCTCGATGGCACGAACGGCTTTCGCGTGAACGGGGTCGCGGCCGCTGAGCGCTGGGGCTCCAGGGTGAGCGGTGTGGGGGATGTGAACGGCGATGGGCTCGCGGACCTCCTCATCGGGGCCTTCGCTGCCAGCCCCAACGGCGCCTTCTCGGGGGCGAGCTATGTGATTTTCGGGCGCAACACCGCCTTCCCGGCAACCCTCGAGCTCTCGAGCCTCGATGGCACGAACGGCTTTCGCCTGGACGGGACAGCCGGTGACCTCTCGGGCAACGCGGTGAGCGGTGCGGGCGATGTGAACGGCGATGGCCTCGCGGACTTCCTCATCGGGGCCTTCGGTGCCGCCGCCAACGGCGCCTTCACCGGGGCAAGCTATGTGGTCTTCGGGCGGGACAACGCCCAGACCGGCCCCTTCCCGGCGACCCTCGCGCTCTCGAGCCTAGATGGCACGAACGGCTTTCTCCTGAACGGGGTCGCGGCCGAAGACTTCTCGGGCGTCCAGCTCACCCCCGCCGTGCTCCTGCCGTCGACGGACAGGGGGGCAACGATGTGCTCCGTGGCCGAGGTGGCAACGACGTCCTCTGCGGCGGTGAGGGCCGAGATCGGCTCTTCGGCGGTCCAGGCCGCGACCAGCTCTTCGGCGGGGCAGGCCACGACCGATTGCTCGGGGAGAAGGGCCGCGATGCGCTGAATGGAGGCACGGGTCGAGACCGCTGTGACGGAGGCCCAGGCACCGACGCCGCCCGCCGCTGCGAGCTCCGGGTGAGGGCACCCTGAGAGCAGCCCCGGGCGCCGGCTCGGGCGGAAGAACGAGGCCTCTACCCACCCTACATTCCTGGATCCCCGCATGCGGGAATGACCCGGATGGAAATCGGAGACTAGCTCAAAGCTCAAAGATCCTTTGATTCGATTGGAGGAGAACGATCATGTCGAAAATTGTTAGACATTGCCTCGAGCGACTTCCGGGTCCGAGAAGATGGCTGTTCCGTTCCCAACGGAGGGAGGATCCCGAACCCTCCCCAGTACAGTCGAAGCCCGCTATCCAATCGAATCCGCCTCAGGAGTATATATACCATGACTTACCCAGCGCATCCTGGCATGTTTTCCGCCCTTGCCCTGTTTTGTAGCCTGGCGGAGGGCGGGGCGGTTCTCTCTGTTCACTCGATCCCGACGGCGGAGACGAGGTCCCCCGATGGCCTGCCTCCGCTCCCGGCCGCCCTTTCCGCCCGGACCGCGGGGGAGGGGGTCCCCACGAAAGCGCCGGCGCTCCCCGGGGGTGCGCGGCTCACCCCGGAGCAGGCCGCCGCCCTCGCCGTCAACCGCCTGAGCGAGACGGCGGAGGGCTTGGAGTTACGCCATCCCCGCTACCGCGCCCAGTTCACCGCAGCGGGCGTGTGGGTGGAACCCCGGCAGGGCGCCCTGCGGTGGCAGTGGCGGTTGCAAGGGGTCACGCGCGCCGCCACGCCCCTGGAGGGGGTGAACCTGGGCGCCGTCCGGCCCCACGCCCTGAGGCGGCCGGAGGGCACGCTCGTGCGCTACCCGCGCGGCGTCCTGACAGAGCAGTATGTGCCGCGCGAAGGCAGCCTCGAGCAGCAGTTCGTCCTGGCCGAGTCGCTCCCGCTCCAGGGGGCGGATCTCGTGGTCCGGGGCCGGATCGACAGTCCCGGCCGGTTTGAGCGCAGCGAGCGCGGCTGGCGCTGGCGCACCGACCGGGGTGAGGTGACGCTCGGCGAGGTGACCGTGTTCGACGCCACGGGCGCGCGGCTGCCCGCCACCCTGGCGGTGAGCGCCACCGAAACCCGCCTCACCGTCGACGGCCCGGCCCTGGCGCGGGCAGTCTATCCCGTGACCCTCGACCCCGAGATCGGCGCCAACGACTTTCGCATCAGCGACATGGGGCCCGACGGCAACGTGAACTTTGAGGCCTTTTCCCCGGCCATGGCCTACAACAGCCTCGCGAACGAGTACCTGGGTGGTATGGGCGGGGGACGATGACACCTTGCCCCTCGTGGACGACGAGTTCGAGATCATTGGCCAGCGGATCGACGCCGCCACCGGGGCCGAGATCGGCGTCAACGACTTTCGGATCAGCGACATGGGGCCCGATGGCAGCGTGAACTTTGGGGCCTCTGTTCCCGCCCTCGCCTACAACGGCCTCGACAACCAGTACCTGGTGGTGTGGCAGGGGGATGACGTCGTCGACGGCGAGGTCGAGATCTTTGGCCAGCAGTTCATCGGGGGCGTGGTGGCCGTGCCCCCTCCGCCGCCCCCGCCGCCACTACCGCTACCGCCGCCGCCCACGGTGGTTACCTGCCAAGGCCGGCGCGCGACCCTGGTGGGCACCGAAGGAAACGATGTGCTCCGAGGCACCGCCCGGCGGGATGTGATCCATGGCCTCGGTGGCAACGACAAGATCCGCGGGTTGGGCGGCAACGACATACTCTGTGGCGGCGAGGGCAGGGACCAGCTGCGCGGCGGCGCGGGCAAGGACCGCCTGCATGGTGGCGCCGGCGTCGATCTCTGTGACGGCGGCCCGAACCGCAACCAAGGCCGCGCTTGCGAGGTGCAAAAAAACATCCCGTAAACCTTCTGGGATCCTCTTGTATGTTTCTCTTTCATGAATACTCATTAGCATAAGCCCGCGAGTAAGCACCGCGGGTGAGCGTGGGTCGCCACGTTCTGCTCTCTGATTGACCAGAACAGTTGCCGGGGCGTCAAGAGCCCGTATCGTCGCAAGACTGGGTAACGGAGGATTGTGATGAATGAAATCACTTCAGTGATTGTTGGTATCGATGTATACAAGGCGACGGTAGACGTGGCTGCCCCTCCCGGTGGGTCATCAGGCGTGCTTCTCCGTAAGTCTCGATTTGCCCGGCCAGCCTGAGCTCGGCGCGGCTCTTCGGAGCCGAGGAGACGCCGACAATCGACCCGTCGAGCGCGTGGATTTGCGTGGAAAACGGCAGTATGAGGCTCAGATCCGCGAAGTCGAGCGTACCGCCCTCGAACCGAATCCCGCTCACCTCGATGGGAAAGGAGGGTGGGTCGCGGCCTTCCCCGGATGTGGTTGCCAAGTGGGGTGGTCCGTCGGTTGATGAGTGTTTCCATCGCGTTCCGTAATCCATGGTTTCGTTTGTTATTCGAGCGTCAACAGGTAGGCCGCCATTAGCCAGACTTAGCCGATTCGGGGGGTACCGAGGTGCTAAGTGATTGATATCACTCATAGGGACCCCCATAGGTCTGCACTACACGGCCGCGGCTGACGTCACCTCGGCGGTGGTGATCTTGGGTGGTGGTTG
>JBOIDR010000192.1:0-3704 GCA_050740695.1 Gammaproteobacteria bacterium
GACGCCTTTGTCCTGGCGCGCCAATCCCGATGAGGAAACCACCGACTGGAGAGCCGTGCGCGGGAGAACCGCCCACACGGTTCGGAGGGAGGGGAGGGCTGAGTGGCCCTTCCCTACCCCTATCCTGGCTTGGGGTTTGTTACGTTGCTTGCGGTGCGGCGTCCCGCGATCAGACGCGGTTATGCCGGTATATACACCCCGCAGCCCACCCTGTTCTCGCACACATTCAACCTGTGAGCGCCTCGGGGAAGCTTATACTTCGAGCATGGCGGCTTGGCCCCGTTTTTGTCTATGAACCCCAATGGCCCTGACGGCCACCAGACCCACGCCTCGACATAGTTGCCCTTTTCATTATCACAGACCCAGAGGGTCCTGTGATCCGTCGAGAGCTTCGCATAATCCTTGCCGTGTGGAACAATGGCTTCATGAGCCGATACGGGCGACTGTCCGTCGACGAGCATCGTCAGCACCGCCACGGTCGTCACCGCCACGATCGCAATGAGCTTCTTCATCATAAAAGGTAATAATCTGTTCATTGCCTTCTCCATCAATCATATTAATGAGATCAAAATGAGATGCTTCCCGAACCCTCGACGATGCCTTTCAGCCCTTCATTGAGGGACGGAATTGCAACCCCGTCGCTATGCCTAGAGGAAACTCCGTGCCAGACCGTGAATTTTCTACATGGTCCTATAAAATCAATATGGTAGGAGGTATAAAGCCCTATCAGGGCGAGGCTTAACCCCTGCGACATAAGTTGACAGGGTGAGGGAAGGATCTGCGAGGATAGCTTGAAAATCAGGCGGATAGCGAAATAGCCCCTCGCGCGGGGTGCAACGGATGTCGCACCCCTCGGTACTAACCCTCCCGTTGCCAGGGGACGCGTTTTAGTTCGAGCGGCTGAGCCGTTTGTTCAAGGCCTGCCGCGAGAGGCCCAGCATCCCAGCGGCCATGCCCTGATTGCCCTCGGCGCGCCGCAAGGCTTCCACGATGAGCGCCGATTCGGCCTCGCCCAAGGTGGGGAGGGGATCGGGGAACAGCGGTGCGGCCGGGGCCGCCTCGGGCGGCGTCTCGCTCTGGGCCAGGGGGGCGCTCGCCGCTATCGCGTCTTTGAAGCTCTGGAGCGAGAGCGTCCGGCCCGGGTGGCGGGTGACCGCATCGAGGACCAGCGCCTCGAGCTCCCGCACGTTGCCTGGGAAACTGTAGGTCTTGAGCAATTGATAAAGCGCCAGCGGCACGGCCGGCACCGGCTTGCCCAGTGCACCGGCGGCCTTCTCCAGGAAGTGATTGATCAGGAGCGGCAGGTCCTCCGGGCGCTTGCGCAGCGGGGGCAGCTGGAGGTGATGGGTGCGCAGCCGGTAGTAGAGATCCTTGCGAAACGCCCCCTCATCGACGCGCTGCACGACGTCGCAGTGGGTCGCGACGATGACCCGCGACCGGTTCTGGCGCAGGTGATCGGCGCCGAGGGGATAGTAGCTGCCGTCTTGCAGGAGGCGCAGCAATTTCACCTGGGAGGCGATGGTGAGATCGCCGATCTCATCGAGGAACAGGGTGCCCTCCGCCGCCTGGGTGAGCAGCCCTTCCCGAGGCCCGGCAGCGCCGGTGAAGGAGCCCTTGGTATGGCCGAACAAGGCATCGGAGAACAGGGTATCGTCGAGCCCCGCCACGTTGACCGCGATGAGCTCGCCAGGGCGTCTCGATAGCCAATGCAGCGCCTGGGCGATGAGCTCCTTGCCGGTGCCGGTCTCGCCCGTGATCAGCACGGGCCAGGGGGAAGGCGCAATCGTCTCGATATAGCGAAAGATGGCGAACATCGTCTGGCTCTGCGTGATGATCGCGGCGAAGGCCTCGCGCTCATGCGGCCGCTCGGCCAGGAAACGGTCCTTGAGGGAAAGCACCTCGTCGCGTAAGCTCTGTAGCTCCAGCGCCCGCCGCACGGACGAGACCAAACGATTGTTCTCCACGGGCTTCACGAGATAGTCGATGGCGCCCGCCTGCATACAGTGGACCGCGGTCTCGAGGTCATTGCTGGCGGTCATCACGATCACGGAAACATCGGGGTAGTCGGCCGCCACCCGCTTGAGGATCTCCTGGCCGGAGAGATGGGGCATGCTGAGATCGAGCAGCAGCACGCCCACCTCCTGTTCTGCCAATAACGGCAAGACGGCCCGGCTGTCCTCCAGGGTGAGGACAGGGGCGCTCCCGGCGCTGCGCAGTAACAGGCTGACGCTGTGGAGCAGCGATGGCTCGTCATCGACGACCAAGACGGGAAGCCGCGCTGTGACCGTGTGGCCCATGGTGTCCCCTCGCCTGTGTATTAACCGGGCGTGGCCTCTGGGGGGAGGTCCGGGGACTCGGCAGGACACGGCAGGGTGGCCACGGCACGGGTGCCCCGGCCGGGCTCGGAGGAAAAGGTCAGGTGTCCCCCGTGGGCACGCGCCAGTGTGGAGCTGATGGCCAGGCCCAAACCCGTCCCGCCGCTCGCCTGCTTGGTCGTAAAGAACGGATCACACAGGCGCGCCAGATGCTCCGGCGGGATGCCGATACCCTCGTTCTCCACCACGAGGACCACGCCGTGCGCCGCGGGATCGAAACGGGTGGAGACCGTGACCGCTCGGCTCGGATCGGGCAGCGCCTCGAGGGCATTGGTGACTAGATTGACGGCGACTTGCTCGATGTGCTGCGGGTTGCCGTGCACCGGCGGGAGCTCCGGGGCGAGGTCGACACGAAACTGTCCGGTTTTCTTGTGGATCAGATGGGCGAGCAGGCGCAGCCCACGCTGCACCGAGTCATTGAGCTCAACCGTGGCCCGGCGCCCCTGTGCGCTGGGCCGTGCAAAATCCTTGAGGTCATTGATGATCCGTTCGATGTGCAGGGCACCCTCCTGCATATCCTGCATGAGGGTAGGAATGGCCTCTCGCATCTCGGTATAGGGCAAGCCGGCAAGCAGAAACTCGCCGTGTGCTTGCCGATGCGCATCCAGGATCTCCACTGTACCGGTCCAAGCTCCCTCTAACAGGCGGACATTCATCAGCACCACCTGGTTAGGGTTATTGACCTCGTGCGCCATGCCGGAGATCAAAGTGCCGAGGGCGGTCATCTTGTTGGCCCGGATCAGCTGCAGCTCCTGCTGTCGGGTCTGGTGCTCCAGGCGCTTGCGTGCGGTAATATCACCGATCGATCCTGCCATACGGTAGAGGCGGCCGTTCGCGTCACGGAGCCCCAGGCCCCGGACAAAGGCCCAACCCACCTCCTGGTTGGGCTTCACAATCCTGATCTCGCACTGAAAGAGCTCGGTGTCGCCGCGCAGATGAGCCCGCAGCGTCTCCCAGAAGCGTTCCCGATCGTCGGGGTGGATGTAGGTTTGCCACGCGTGTCCAGACATCGCAGAGGCCTCTCTTTCCATGCCCACCATCCGGTAGGCGTGTGCCGACACGTAGACGAGATCGGACTCGACGAACCAATCCCACAGTGCTTCGTTGGCCCCTTGCATCGCGAGCATATAGCGCTCTTCACTCTTGCGCAGGGCCGCCGCTTCCGTCTGGCGGCGCTCGGCAATCTCTTGCTGCAAGGCTTCATTGGCAAAGTTCCACCGTTAATTGAACACCCAAGTTCCAGCGTTAGTTGAACACTCGTAGTACGGATATACAGGAATGTCGGATGGGGCGGTGTTGTTCATTGTTGTTTTGAAGGTATCTATTTAG
>JBOIDR010000193.1:0-3660 GCA_050740695.1 Gammaproteobacteria bacterium
TCGAGTTAGTTTCGCGGTCGGATGCCATCAAAAACTTTCGCGATCTCAGCCCTAGAGCGACGGCACACCCTCGTAGTGTCTTTCATAATCAAGGGCGCTGCGTCATCGAATCATGAAAGTTAGTCAAGATCTCGTTCCTGCCTCTCGCACCTGCCGGTGCGAGAGGCAGGAAAAGGCAGGCGTCGTCACTTCGAACGTTTTCCCCGTCGTCGGGACGGGGGGCTGGGCTTCACTCGCGCCTGTCCGATAACGCTTCGGCGCGTTTCGCGAGTCGCTTCACGAGCTCCTTGAGGTTTTTCCGCGCGGCCCCTTCGAGCGCCGCCCGCGCGCGGGTGAGTCCGTAAAGCCCCTCGCCAAGGTCCGCGTCGTAAATCGTCAGGATGCGATCCTCCCAGAGCTTCTTCCGCGACCAGGCCTCGATCAGCCGATACCGGGCGTGGAGCACCGCGGTCATCTTGAGCCCGGGGATCAGCTCCTGGGTGATCACCTCGGGGTACAGGAGATAATCGGCGTTCTGGTCGATAAATGCCCCGTGAAAAAGCCCCGAGCGTTCGAGCGCGATCTGTAGGGCTTTACGAAAACCGGCATCGCCGAGGCTCGGCGCGATGAAGGGGTTGGTGTCCTCACCCCCTTGGGCGCGGAAGATGGCGACGGTCTTCTCGCTACCCGCGGGCAAAGATCCCGGGGCCTCCGGGACCATGGCGGTGATCTCCGGGTCCCTGGCGCAGGCGGCCAGGTCGAGACATGTCAGGATCAATAGCCAGGCCGCGGGGCTCGGCGTCGAGGGAGGTACGCCATTCGCCATTCGCCATTCCCCATTACGGAAGCCAGGCCGCGACTCGAAAGGGAGGGTCAGCGGCGCGCGCCGTACACGAGCGGTGAGGGGCCCGGCTCGGCGCCGTCGTACGCGAAGCGCAGGAGCGCGTCCTGGGCCACGGTTCCGGCGGCGGCATTGGGGTGGTTGATGATGCATACGACCACGCTCATGCGCCCGAATCGGTTAAGGACATAGCCGGCAATGGCCTTGACACCCCGCAGGCTGCCGGTCTTGATGTGCGCCCTACCCTTCAAGGGCGTATGACGCAGGCGCTTGCGCATCGTGCCGTCCACCCCGACCAGCGGCAGCGAGGCGATGAACTCCGGCATCACGGGGCTCGCGTAGGCATACAAGAGCATGTGGCCGAGCGCGCTGGTTGCGATCTGCTCGATGCGCGACAAACCCGACCCGTTCTCCATCACCAGGCCCTCGGTATCGACGCCGCGTTTGTAGAACCACCTCTGGATGCCATCGAAGGCCTTGGCGGGGCTTGCCGGCGGGCCCCGGATCTCGGCCCCTAAGGTCAGGAAGAGCTGACGCGCCATCACGTTGTTGCTGTCCTTGTTGATGTCCCGGACGACCTCGACCACGGTGGGCGATTCGGACAAGGCCAGGCGCTCGGCCCCGCCTGGCACCGGGCCTTCGCGAAGACCGCCCTGGAGCTGGCCGCCCAGCTCGCCCCATAGCTGCCGGAACACACCGTAGACGTATTGGGCGTGGCTCAGGAGCGAGGCCTCGTATACCGCTTTCCCGCAGGCCAGCGGATAGGCACCGCTGGCCGTGATGCTGGCGCTCGCGGCATCGCTGTGAAACCGCACCCCGAATTTCGAGTTGCGCGTCCGGCACGGGCCGCGGGTGGGGGTCAGCCGGTTCAGGATCTCGATCTGGGCGGGCCTGGGATCGGTCACGATCTGCACCAGTCCCTTGCCCTTGGGCAGGACCTGCACCTGGATGGATTTGAAGTTGAGCAGGAGCGCCGCGGGGGTGGTGTTGTACAAACGGAAAGGCGCCCCGTCGAAGCTGACCGGGAAGTGGTCCTCGACGGCGAAATAACCGTGGTCCAGGACCAGATCGCCGCGGATCTCCCGGATCCCCAGTTGCCGGATACCCCGTAACAGCAGCCAGAAGCGCTCCAGGCTGAGCTTGGGATCGCCATAGCCCTTGATGAAGAGGTCGCCCTGCAACACGTCCCCGCGCTGGACCCCGGTGCGGTAGACCTCGGTCTTCCAGGTGTAGGTCGGACCGAGGGCCGCGAGACCGGCGAAGGTGGTCACGAGCTTCATGGTGGAGGCGGGGTTCATGGGCCGGTCGGCCTGCCAGGCGATCAGCGGTTCGCTCTTCCCCGTTTCCTGCACCAGGACGCCGATATGGGTCAGGGGTATGCGCGCCCGCTTGAGGGCCTGGAGGACCGGACCCGGCAAGTTGGCGCCGGGACGAGCGTAGGCGGGCAAGGCGGTCGCGCAGAGCAGGGTGGCCAGCAGCAGGACGACCCCTGGTGACGCGGACCGTGCAGGGCGAAAGGACGTTGGGCGCACGGATCGCTCCGAGCCCGGCCACAGGACGTTGGACATACGTGATTCCCCCCAAAGACTTTCTCGTGCCGGCCGGCGCCCTCGAGGGTAGGCCATGGCCGCGCGCGATCATAGCCGGGGTCGATGCCGAGGGGAACAGGCTCTGCGCGCCATTTCCATTTTTTCACAAACTCTGAGCGACCTCCCTTCGCTCGCGACGGTTTTCACAACCGCTCAGGCCGGAGACGGATGCCAGCCGGCGTCGGCCCATAGCTCCCCGCTCACCGCCGAGTTCTGCACCATGAAGCAGATGGCGTCGGCGATTTCCTCGGGCCGGATGAGGCGGCCGAGCTGGGTCTCGGGGAGGATGTACTTCTGGATATAGTCTTCGCCGAGTGCCCGCACCATGGGCGTGTCGGTGAACCCGGGGTGGATCACCCCGCAGCGCACGCCGTGGAACATGGCCTCTTTCATGAGCGTGGCCGCGGCGCCTTCCAGGCCCGCTTTGGAGGAGGCGTACGCAATCTGCCCCTTGTTGCCCTGGGAGGAGATCGAGCCGATGAAGATGATCACGCCCTGCATACCCTCGTTGGGGTTCCAGCGCTTGAGCCCGAGCCGGTGACGGTATTCCGCGTGCCGTGCCACCATCTCGAGCGACCAATACACAGGGGCGATCAGATCGACCTCGGTCACCAGGCGGAAGGTGTCGAGGGGATAGATATCCGCGCGGCCCGTTTCCTTGTTTATCCGGACCGCCAGGGCGTCGCGGGTGATCCCGGCCGCCGGCACGCAGATGTTGACGAGGCCCGCGGTCTCCCCGATCTCCTCATAGACCCGGCGCCGGAAGTCTTCGTCGATGGCGTTCCCGAGGAACGGGTGGGCCACCTTCCGGCCCGCCTCCTGATCGAGCTGCGCGGCGATCTCGGCGACCCGATCGTTCTGATCGACCAGCGCCACCGCCTTCGCGCCACGCCTCGCCAGATCGCGCGCCACGGCGCCCCCGATGCCGCTGGCACCGCCCGTCACGAGCGCTACTTTGCCTTGTATGTCCATGGTCTCTCCGCATGAGGTTGTCGTCCGCCACGCTCGGGAAGGACGCCCGCGGGGAGCGGCTCTGAGCATCGCAAGGAACATTGTAACGCGTCATTGATGCGCTGCAATACGAGGCGCTTCCGAGCACCCACGGCGGCGCGTATGCCGGTGATGTCTAGCAGCCTGTCGGACTCACATTGAACGGTAACGGGACAAGGCGGGGCTCGCGCACGATGAGGGTGACTCGGGCGGCCGTTGAGGTTCTAAGAGCGACGCAATGACGATGAACGGATCGGTCCC
>JBOIDR010000194.1:0-3657 GCA_050740695.1 Gammaproteobacteria bacterium
GCGTGCTCCAGCGAGGGCGCGTGCGGGATCCCGGAAGCGGCAAACCCGGCGGCGATGACGCCACAGGCGAAGGCCGCCGCCTGTTGCGGTCCGACTGCGCGCCGCAGTGCCGGCGTGGCGGCCTGCTGCGCGTGCTGATCGTGCCGCCGAACACCCCGCGCGCGCTGATCGCCGAAACGCTGGGTACGGCCCTTCTGCTCGCGGCGATCGTGGGTTCCGGTATCATGGGCGAGCGCCTGGGCGGGGGTAACGACGCGCTCGCACTGCTCCCGAACACGCTAGCGACGGCGACGGCGCTCTACGTGCTGATCGCGATCTTCGCGCCGGCCTCCGGCGCGCACTTCAATCCGGCCGTGACCCTGGTGCTGCGGTTGCGCGGCGAACGCACGCCGGCACCGTGGTGGGCCTACATGCTCGCGCAGATCGCGGGGGCCATCGCCGGCGTATTGCTCGCGCACGCGATGTTCGACCAGCCCTTGTGGCAGGCCGGCGATCGCTTTCGCACGGGTACCGGCCAATGGATCAGCGAGGGCGTGGCAACCTTCGGCCTGCTGCTCACGATCCTGCTCGGCGCCTGCCACCGGCCGCGCGCGCTGCCCGCGCTGGTCGCGTGCTACATCGCGGCCGCGTACTGGTTCACCGCCTCAACCTCGTTCGCCAATCCGGCGGTGACGCTGGCGCGTTCGCTCACATGTTCCTTCGCCGGCATCCGGCCGGAAGACGTGCCTGGTTTCGTGCTGGCCCAGACCGCCGGCGCCCTGCTGGCATGGTCCGTCGCCCGCGTGCTGCTGCCGCGCGACCCGTGGCCACCGCTGGAAGCAACGGCACGCGTGTCGCGGGCGCGCGCCGGTCCTGATTGGTAATTCGTCAATCGGCATTGTCGCAGCTCGCGATTTTCAATGAGTCATGCACCAGCGCACCCTCCCGCATCACGCGCTAGCGCACGAAGGGCAAGGGCTTGCCCTCGATCGTGTCGGATCCGCGCACCCCGACCAATTTCAATACGGTAGGCGCAATATCGATGTTGCGCGCCCACTCGATCCTTCCCACCCGGATATCGAGACCGGAGGCGATAAGGATCGCGCTCATGCTCTTCTGCTTCGGATTGTAGCCGTGAGCGCCATAGAAGTTCGGTACGGAAAAGATCGGAGCGGGTACGCTCGGGTCCCCAAGACGCCGGACCACGGGTGACTGAGTCCCGTCGAAGTTGTAGCCGATGTTGAGTAACGCGAAGACATCGCCCTCATCTTGACCGATGAACTCGCTGGTTTCGAGGCCAAAAGACGGGTCGGCAATGCCCGTGGGCAGCCAATGGGGGAAATGGCCATACCTTCAAAGCCACGGCTATTGGGCAAGTTTCCCGTACCTGCGGGGATAAACGGATTGGAATCGCTCTGCACGCCCGGTGTCGGAAAAGGCGCATCGAGCAGCTCTCCGGACGCCGATACGTGCAAGACGAACGGGCCGAATTCATCTCCGATCCAGAAGCTACCGTCGCGCCCCTTTTGGATAGATTCGATGTCGAAATCCGCACCGGTCAGCACCCGTCCGAGCACGTTCTCGTTTTGGATGGGAAAACCTGCACGCCGCTTCGGATCGGTAAGCTCCACGACGCTCTCGACCGCGACGGGGGCATTCCCGCGGCTCGCGGTCACGAAGCGAGACCACGATGATGGGACGACCCGGAGGACAAGCCGGGGATTGATCTAGTTGGTTGTGTCGATCGTCCTGTGGCCCAGCGCCGAACGATGACGAGCCAAAGCCGAGCAGATGTCAACCTGACCCTGGCTCCCACTGACGACGGCAAGAAGAACTCTACTCCAACCCCATACAGTTAGCATAGTAGGTCACGGTCGCCGCCCAGTCCGAGAAGATGCCGACGATCTTCACCTGCCTGGCCAGCGTGTCGAGCGCCTTGTACATGTCGCTGTCTTTCTTGATGGCCTTGCCCTGGGGGTCGAAGTAGTAATAGAACCCCGCCTGGGACGCGCCCTTTCGCAGATCGGAGCGCTCGAAGGTCCACGTGATAATCTTGAACCCCAGGCTCCTGATGTCGAGCGCGTATTGCGAGGGCACCACTTCGTTGCTGGCGTTGACTTCGAGGAGCGCCGGCATCGGCGGGGCGAAGTAGCGCACGCCCTGGGCGCGCAACTGCTTCAGCTCGTCGAGGGTCAGGCGCGGGACCGGCGGATTGGCGGTGGGATCGACGCTGTCCAGATAGACCGCCTGCTTGCCGAACTCTGGCGCGTTCCTCACGGAGTACAAGACGTCGTCCTTATTGAAGGATTGCAGCCACACGTCGCGCGGGTCGACTCCGGCGTCATTGATCTCATCGATAACCTTCTGCGCGTACTGGGCTTGGCCGCCGAAGATCTGGGTGATGCGCGCGGCATCGCCGCCCTTGAGCTCCGGCGTGTGCTTGACGCCGTTCCTCTCGTTCAAGGCAACGCTTTCGCGCAGCGTCATCAGCGTGCCGCGGCCCGTGTAGAGGTCGGTGCCCCACGAGGGGGTCGTCGTGGCCTCCGGGACGCTCGCGTCCATCTTACCCTGCAGCGACTTGAACTCGGCTAGCGTCACATCGCTGGTGCAGCACTTCGGGTTCGAGTTGGGACCTGACCACGGCACGCTGCACTTGGCGTTTAGCTCCGTGGCGACGATGTTCGTGGTCGTATGCAAGTCGCACTCAGAGTGGCGGCACACCAGCGCGCCGTCCCGGGTGAAGGTCACGTCGCATTCGGCGATGCCGGCGCCCATCCGCGCCCCCGCGTCGTAGGCCTCCTTGGTGTGCTCGGGGAACTGCAGGGCCGCGCCGCGGTGGCCTATGGAGAAATCGGTGCGAGAGAATGGCCCGTCCTTGCACTGGCTCAACCTGCTCTTGAGCGGCCCCTTGTCCATCCCGTCCACCAAGTAGAACGGACGCGGTCCGAGCTGGATGCCCTGATTCACCTTGTGGTGGCCGTCGTCGTGATCCTCTCCAGCGTACGCCCGAGAGGCGGCCGCCGCCATGAGGGCGAACGCCGCGGCGAGGGCAATCGAGGTTGGCCTGTTTCGCATAGCACGCTCCACGCTTGATAGAAGGTGTCTCAAGAGCCTGCGCGGCGCACCCGGCCCAGGGGTGGGCGGATGGGCGATCAGTCCCAGCCGGTGATCCTCAGGATCAGACCGTGGCCGCTCACGTTGTGCTGTACGCTGACATAGAAGTTGCGGCCTGTGGCATCGAACATCCCACCCGTCCACTCCGCGGTCAGGTCGTTCAGGGTAGCCACGCGCACACAGCCGTCGGACAGGGAGTCGTCGTCCTGGCCGTCCTCAAGGCACGCTCAGAGGTCGTTGTTGCGCCCCACGTCCAGCCCGGTACCGTCCTCGTGGAGGATCCAGTTGCCCCGACCGGGCTGGAACGCAGACCATCGACGGGATCCCGGATGTTTGTACCAGCCCCGAAAAGCATCGGGTGCACGCCAGATCCAAACGTAGCAAATGCGCTCGAGGCTCAACAGGACCGCTGCACAAAGGAAGACCCGGCTACTCATTCGCCTAGCAGCCTGTCGGACTCACATTGAACGGTAACGGGACAAGGCGGGGCTCGCGCACGATGAGGGTGACTCGGGCGGCCGTTGAGGTTCTAAGAGCGACGCAATGACGATGAACGGATCGGTC
>JBOIDR010000195.1:0-3546 GCA_050740695.1 Gammaproteobacteria bacterium
GCTCCGATGACGCCGTCCGCCATCTATGCGCCGAGCTCAACCGCACCGAGTTGCTCTTTCCAGGCACCGAGCTGCGCCTCGTCTACGAACTGGTCTCATCGCACAATCGGTGAGATCAGGAGGTCTGTATTTTCACTCGGCGCACCGCGCGGAATACATCGAGATGTCAGAGGCGCTGCTCTCCGGGCTGGAAGAAGCGCGCTTCGAGGCCCAGTTGCGGGCACAGAACGGTGAGCTTCGCTGGGTGGAGGGTTTCGTGCGGCTCACCCGTGACGACCGAGGTCGGATCCTCGGGACCACCGGAACGCTCTCCGACATCAACGAGCGCAAGGAATCCGAGGCGCGCATCCAGCAACTGGCTTATCACGACACCTTGACCGGCCTGCCCAACCGTGCGCTGCTCCTCGACCGCTTGGACCAGGCCCTCGCGGAGGTGGAGCGTCACGAGCGCACGCTGGCGGTGCTCTACCTCGACCTCGACCGGTTCAAGCTCATCAATGATTCCCTGGGACATCACGTCGGCGACCGCCTGCTGGAGGCGGCCAGCACCCGCATGCGCGGGCTCCTGCGTGCCGAAGACACGGTGGCGCGGCTCGGCGGCGACGAGTTCGTGGTGGTGTTGCCGGATATCCAGGCAGCCCACGACCCAGCCCAGGTGGCTGAAAAAATCATCTCCGCGCTCGCCGTGCCGTTCGAGCTCGCCGAGCACCGGGTGCACGTGACGGCCAGCATCGGTATCAGCGTCTACCCGTGTGATGGCCGAGACCGCGACGCCCTCCTCCGCCACGCCGACGCCGCCCTGTATCAGGCCAAGGAGCAAAGCCGCAACACCTACCGTTTCTTCGACGCCGAAATCAACCGGCAGGCGAGCCGGCGTCTCGCCATCGAGAACGGCCTGCGGGTGGCCCTGGAGCGTGGCGAGCTGACGCTGCACTATCAACCGTTGTTCGATCTCCGAACCCTGGCGCAGACCGGTGTCGAGACGCTACTGCGCTGGCGGCATCCGGAGCGCGGGCTCGTCCCCTCCGCGGAGTTCATCGCCGTCGCCGAGGAGTCCGGGCTCATCATCCCCATCGGACGATGGGTCCTCTCGAGTGCGTGTCGACAGGCCGCGGCCTGGCGCCGGCAAGGCCTCGCGTGTTCCCGGGTGGCGGTCAACATCTCCGCGCGCCAGTTGCGCCACGACGCCTTGGTGGCCGGGATCCACGAGGCGCTCACGAGGAGCGGGCTCGACCCCGCCGCTCTCGACCTCGAGATCACCGAATCGAGCCTCATGCACGATACCTTGCGCGCCGGGCAAGTCCTCGAGGAGATCGATGCGCTCGGGGTCCAGCTCACCATGGATGATTTTGGCACCGGCTATTCGAGCTTGAGCTATCTCAAGCGCTTCCCGCTCGATCGCATCAAGATCCACCAGACCTTCGTGCGCGACGTCCCGGACGATCCCGACGATGTCGCCATTGTCCAGGCGATCGTGGCGATGGCGCACCAGTTGAGGCTCACGGTCGTGGCCGAGGGCGTGGAGACACCGGAACAGCGTGCGTTTCTGGAGGACTGTGGATGCGACGAGATCCAGGGATATCTCCTCGGCCCGCCTCTGCCGGCGGAAGATTTCTCCGCCGTGGGGGGATTGGTCACCGAACGCGCGTGAAGCGCGCCGCCGGGGATCCATATGTGCCGCGGGTGGGATGGACGACCGGGGATCTGGATATCCACGATATCGGGGTGGATGGGCAAGGGCGGCCGGCCCTCGTCAATACCCTCTTCGGTTGTTTAACGACGGTGAGCGAGCGGCATAGTTTTGTCCCGCTTTGGAAGCCGCCTTTCATTTCGAAGCTCGCCGCCGAGGACCGCTGCCATTTGAACGGGCTCGCGATGGAGGCGGGCGTGCCCCGTTATGTCACGGGCATGCCGTGGGCGACGAGCCCGTGCGCACCGGTTCGCCGAGCTGCTCGAACGGCAATCCGCGGGGGTGCGCGTGGAGCAGCGCCCGTCCTCGACCGAATGCGGCCCTGAAGGCGGCTCGCCGCGGAGACCTGTCGGCCGCTGCGTGGGGAACCGGGTTGGTGGAGCCGAGACCCGTCTCCCGGGACCCGTCGCGACGAGCGGTGGCGACAAGAGCAGGCTAAGCGTTGCCAACTCGAGTTGACGTTCTTATCCTGCCGGAATGATGGCCACTCCAGCCGAAAGCCGTGCGCGAACGTACCGACTGCGCTCTTGCGGGGTCTCGGCACAGCGCGCAACGTCCCGGAGGACCTCGACGGCAATCCGTCGAGCTTTCGGAGGGTGCTCACGAGTGGGGCACCCAAGGCCCCGCACGATACGCCCGGCGCCATCTGCATAGAGTAGGCGTATGCGCATCGCCCGCATCGTCGAAGCCAATTGCATCGGGTGCACGAAGTGCCTCAAGGTGTGCCCGGTCGATGCGATCGTGGGCGCGGCGGGGCAGATGCACACGGTCTTGATCGAGCAATGCACCGGCTGCGAGGAGTGCCTCCCACCGTGTCCGGTCGATTGCATCGAGCTGGTCCTGGCCCCCTTCGCGTGGGACGACGACCGCGCCCGGGCGGCCCGCGCGCGGGAGCGGGCACGCGAGGAGCGTCTGGCGCCCGTGGAGAAAGCCGATAGCCAGGAAGCCGATGGCCGGGGTCGGAGCGGGGACCGGGGAAGGGAGAGCGACCTCCCCGCATTCGATCCGGCCGCCGCACCGGCGGTGATCCGGGCCGCGGTCGAGCGGACCCAGGCACGGCGGCGGGGCCGGCCCCAGGCGGTGGCCAGACCGTGAAGCGTCGTGACCGCTCCTCGCCCGGAGGCCCGGAGGCGCGCGGCACACCACCTGGCGCATGGACTGGCGGCACTCCTGATCGCGCTCGCGGGGTGCTCGACGGTACCGAAGAGCGCCGGCCCCCTGCCCCCAGACGCGGGCGTTCCTCCGCTCGTCGGTTATGCCTTGAGCCTGCGGGGGATGCCATACCGCTACGGTGGCGACGGCCCGCGGCAGGGCTTCGATTGCAGCGGCTTCGTGCGGCACGTGTACCGGTGCTACGGGATAGAGCTGCCGCGCGATACGGCATCGATGGCGCGCGTGCTGCCGCGGGTCCCCGCCGCGTCCCCGAGGCCGGGGGATCTGGTGTTCTTCAATACCCGCGGGCGCCCGGACTCACACGTCGGGATCTACGTCGGCCAGGGTAGTTTCGTCCATGCCCCGAGCCGAGCCACGGGTTCCGTGCGGGTGTCGAATCTCAGGCACCGCTATTGGCATGCCCGGCTCAGCGCTGTCCGGCGACCCCCGGTGGGCGCCTCGGGATCGTGCCGGCCGGCCTCGTCCGATCGACATGCGCCCCCTGAGCCTGCGCCGGGCCATGGAAGCGCGGGGCGATGACCCGTCCTAACGGCATGCGGTTCCAGGAGGCAGCCTTGATAGGGGTAGGGAAGGGCCACTCAGCCCTCCCCTCCCTCCGAACCGTGTGGGCGGTTCTCCCGCGCGCGGCTCTCCAGTCGGTGGTTTCCTCATCGGGATTGGCGCGCCAGGACAAAGGCGTCATA
>JBOIDR010000196.1:0-3534 GCA_050740695.1 Gammaproteobacteria bacterium
TCAGGGGCAGCTCACCCTCAGTATGTCTGCCAATCCGGCGGTCCAAAAGGAATTGTTGCATTATCTAGAGGCACTGCAAGCCGCCTGAGATCCCCAAGTAAGCGACAATTTATGCAACGATAGGGTGAACAAGAGTGCGGAAGAGTTAGAGCCGGAGGCGATGGAGCGAGCGAAGGGCGAAGATCGGAAGGTCGAGTAGGTGCCGGCGCGGGGCCGGACCCATAGGCGTCTGGCCCGCCCGCCACGACGTTCAAGTCGAAATCGATGTCTGGGGCATCGACGTCTTGCGGATCAGGAACTCCCACACGCCCGACTGCTCACTCATGTGTACCAGCTCATGGCCCGTGCGGGCGCAGAAGGCCTGGAAGTCGAGCGACGCCATGGGGTCCGTCGCGAGGATGTGCAGCAACTGCCCCGCGGCCAGCCGGTTCAGCGCGACCTTGCACTTGAGGAGTGGCAGGGGGCAGTTGAGCCCCTTCACGTCCAGGACCATGGCCGGTGCCGGCTCGTGATCGGGAAAGCCGTGGCGGAGCTCAGAGGGAATCATTCGACTCCCGGTGGTTCGACCCCAGGTGGTTCGGCCCCGGATGGCTCGATCTCGGATGGCTCGACCCCGGAATGATACGGCACGCTGAGCTCGTGCACGGCGTCCACGAGCACCCGCACGTGCTCCGGATCGGTGTCGGGTTCGATGCCGTGGCCGAGGTTGAAGACATGGCCGCTGCCGGTGCCGAAGCTCGACAGGAGCTTGCTCACCTCGGTCCGGATGCGCTCGGGGTGGGCATAGAGCGCCAGCGGGTCGAGATTACCCTGTAGCGCGACCCGGTGGCCCACGCGGCGCCGCATGGCCCCGAGGTCCTGGGTCCAGTCGAGTCCCACTGCCTCGCAACCGGTCGCCGCGATCGGCTCGATCCACCCGCCCCCGCCCTTGGTGAATAGGATCACGGGTGGCGGCGCCGGGGCCGCCTTGACCCCCGCGACCACCTCCGCGAGGTAACGCAGGGAGAATTCGTCATAGGCGTGCGTGGACAGCGCCCCGCCCCAGGTATCGAAGACCATGAGCACCTGGGCGCCGGCCTCGGCCTGCGCCTTGAGATACGCCGTCACCGCCCGCGCCAGCTTGTCGAGCAGCTCGTGCAGCAGTCGGGGTGCCTCGAACATGAGCCCCTTCACGCGCCGGAACTCGCGGCCGCTTCCGCCCTCCACCATGTAGGTCGCGAGCGTCCAGGGACTCCCGGCGAAGCCGATCAAGGGGACGCGCTCATGGAGCGCCTGGCGACTCTGGCGCACCGCGTCCATGACATAGCGCAGCCGGTCCTCGGGATCGGGGACCCCGAGGGCACGGATCTCCGCCTTCGAGCGCACCGGGCGCTCGAATCTCGGTCCCACGCCTTCCTGGACGCTCAGTCTCAGCCCCATGGCATCGGGGATCGTCAGGATGTCCGAGAACAGGATGGCTGCATCGAGCGGAAACCGTACGATGGGCTGCAGGGTCACTTCGCAAGCCAGGTCCGGCGTCTTGCAGAGCGTCATGAAGTCCCCGGCCAGGCGCCGCGTTTCCCGGTATTCGGGGAGATAACGCCCGGCCTGGCGCATGAGCCAGATGGGCGTCGCATCGAGGGGCCGGCGCAGGAGCGCGCGTATCAGGCGGTCATTCTGGAGCGGTGCTGTCCGAACCCCCCGCTCCACCATGACATTGGATTGTGTGTCGATCGGCATCCCGACAGGTTGCTACCGGGAGCCACCAATGTAAAGCCTCGGCGGCCAACTCTCAGCGTTGATGCCGATGGCGTGATCGGCGCCGCAGGGAGCGTCGCGAAACGGAGGCGGCACGGCGGCGACAAGCCCGCGAGTTCGTCAAACGGGTATTGCCCTGCAAGAGTTCGGTCTCGCTCACCGCGCCGAGTTCGCGCGGGTTTTTGTCGGCCAGCAGAACGATGGAGGATGCCAGCGTCACGAGCAATTCGGGCGTGAGCAGGATATGTTGCTCGCCCGCCGAACTGCACAAGACGGCGACGTAGACGTGCGTTTCCAGATGCCCCACCGCCGTCACCATCTCGGCGTCGGTGAAGCGCCTCTTGATCGGCCGCCTGCAATTGTTCGCGCAAGGCGAGTGGGCTGACCAGCACCAGGTGCCGACGTGTAACAGCGCGTATACGCAATAGTGGCAGCCTCGATGCAGTGCAGCGGCTCCACTCGAATGCGCTTACGCCCGCACGGATATCGATGGGTGAGGACAGGACCGGGATGACGACTGCGCGCGCGGCAAGAGATCCCTTAACGCATGTGGGTCATGCAGGGCCGCCGGTGAATCGATGATCGTCACCTCCGCGTCTTTGGCAATGCGAACCGGCTCCTCCCAGCCCGCGATGCCGTGAATGACCGGCCGCTGTTCCGGTCGCACGACAAGTCAATCTAAGCTCAAGCCTAGCTTCGTGTGTGCGTAGCGCACCGGCTGCGCCGCCTGTGCCGCATGCGAGCACGCTGCAAGCAAACTACCCTTCCACCCTTACGTTTGACGTACCGTGTAATTGGTGGCACACTTCCCCCTCATGATCGTCAGCTGCCGGGACAAGCGGACGCGCGACTTCGCCGAAGGAAAGCGGGTCAAGGCGTTCGACGGAATTCACCGGCAGGCCGAACTGAAGCTCGACCAACTGGACGCCGCGACCGCGATCAGGGACTTGGACCTTCCGGGCAACCGGCTCGAAGCGCTGAAGGGAGATCGGAAGGGGCAGTACAGCATCAGGATCAACGACCAATGGCGGATTTGCTTTGAGTGGCCGGACAAGTCTCCGGGGCCGACCAACGTTGAGATCGTCGACTACCACTGAGAGGTGAGAGATGGGACGTAGTGCGATTCATCCCGGCGAGCATCTCGCCGAGCAGCTCGAAGATCTGGGAATGAGCGCCGCCGAACTAGGCCGGCAGCTTGGCGTGCCCACCAACCGGATCACAGCCATCCTGCATGGCCGGCGGGCTATCACGGGCGACACGGCGCTGCGGCTGGGTCACTTCTTCGGGAACAGCCCGCAGTTTTGGCTGAATTTGCAGGCTACCTATGAGCTGCGTGTCGCTGAACAGAAGTCGGGCGAGGCAATCGAGGCGTTGCCGACCTTGGCGACGCGCAAACAGCGAAGGCCGGAAGCACTGCTATCCCCGCCTAGCTAGGTGGAGCGAGCGCTCACAGATCGCAGGTGACACGAATTAGGCCCGGCTGGACCAGTATCGAGGCGTGGGGATCCCCGGGACCCATAGTAAGGACGCTCGGCGACCAGCGGCGTGCGAGGCTCGACGCTCAGAAGCAGGCGTTTATCGATCCTTAGGGGACCTTATCCCCAGCTGGGTTCGGGCACGTGTCGATTGGTCTCTGACCGGCGTACCGTGTAGCGAAAGTAACTCGTGATAGGCAAAGTTCCACCGTTAATTGAACACCCAAGTTCCAGCGTTAGTTGAACACTCGTAGTACGGATATACAGGAATGTCGGATGGGGCGGTGTTGTTCATTGTTGTTTTGAAGGTATCTATTTAGTT
>JBOIDR010000197.1:0-3475 GCA_050740695.1 Gammaproteobacteria bacterium
TCGAGAACTACATCGCCACGCTCGGTGAGCACTTCACACTGGCGCCTAAACCGGTGCCCGCAGAGCCTTATGCGGCGGCTGCGTAACTGAATGAAAACGACCAATAAAAAAGGGGATCTGCACCCAAACCACTTCCACCCTCAAACGTGAACTCCGTAAGTATCTCAAGCCAAAATTACTGCTCATCGATGAATTGGGCTACCTCCCCATCGATAAACACGGCGCAGATCTGCTTTTTCAGGTCATCAGTCAGCGTTACGAGCAGGGCGCTATCGTCATTACCTCAAATCGAGCATTCAAGCACTGGCCCGCCATCTTCAACAACGATAGCACCTTGACCTCAGCACTTCTCGACCGTCTGCTCCATCACGCGGATACCGTCATCATCGAGGGGAAAAGCTACCGCATGAAAGATCAGATCGAGGAGTAATTACGGACCGCATCGCCAAACATTCCGACCGCAGTTTTCAAACCGTTTGCTTTACACTAATTTCACGGCGGTGATGACATCTGCGAGCAAGACTCCGCCAGATCCCTCCACCGCCACAGGCACCGGGGCACGCGGGACCGTGAGTTGGGCTTCCTCGAAACGCGATCCTTTTGGCCCTGTTTGGATCGCGAGCCGGCGCCTGATCTCCTTCAACCGGCTGTCCGTGTCGAACGGATCGCCGGGTTGAGCTGATGATCGATGAAAACGTCCTTCCGGAGCGCCCCAGGGGCATTGAGGTTATTCCTGAGCGTGGTTACCCACCCCTGGCCCGTCTCACTCCCGGCGGCCCCCTGGTTGTCGGCATGCGCATAGCTGACGAAGACGTCGTTCTCGAACCCCGGTACGTACGCCACAGCCGCCTCCCTAGATGAGCGATTTCGGCGAGTATAAGCGATAGTAACGGTGGCTTGGCAGCGTCCTTCTTCGACTTCTCGGGCGTCGGCGAGCCGACCGTGGCGCGAGTAGCACACTCGCCGGCGCAACCCGAACGCGGCCTGGCGGCGGCGCCGAGCGCCGCCTCCAGGGGTGCCGCCCTCCCCGGCGTACAATGCCGGGCGTGAGCACGCCGCCCTACGCCACCCTCACCCCCGACCGCGTGCTCGATGCGCTCGAAAGCGTCGGCCTGCACAGCGATGGCCGCCTGCTGGCGCTCAACAGCTACGAAAACCGGGTCTATCAGATCGGGATCCAGGACGGACTGGCGGTGATCGCAAAGTTCTACCGGCCGGGACGCTGGTCGGACGAGGCCATCTTGGAGGAACACGCCTTCGTCGCCGAACTGGCGGAGCACGAAATCCCGGTGGTCGCGCCCCTCGCCCTCGACGGCAACCGGACACTCTACGCGCGCCGGGGGTTCCGCTTCAGCGTGTATGCCAAACACGGTGGCCGAGTACCCGAGCTGGGCGATCTCAATACCCTGGAGTGGATGGGCCGTTTCATCGGGCGCATCCATGCCGTGGGAGCCGTGCGGCCGTTTCGGCACCGGCCGACGCTCGATATCGCGAGCTTCGGCGAGGCGCCGCGGGATTTCCTGCTCGGCGGGGAGTGGGTCCCGCTCGATCTCGTCCCTGCCTATCGTAGTGTCGTCGAACACGCGATCCTGGGGGTACGGCGCTGTTTCGAGCGGGCGGGTGGTGGTGTCGGAACGCTGCGCCTGCACGGCGACTGCTATGCCGGCAACGTGCTCTGGACCCATGACGGACCGCACTTCGTCGATTTCGACGACAGCCGCATGGGACCCGCCGTCCAGGACCTGTGGATGCTGCTCTCGGGCGATCGCGCCGCGATGAGCGGCCAGCTCGCGGCGGCGCTCGCGGGCTACGAGGACTTCAACGCGTTCGATACCTGCGAGCTATACCTGGTGGAGGCCTTGCGGACCCTGCGCCTCATCCATTATTCGGCCTGGATCGCGCGGCGCTGGGACGACCCTGCCTTCCCCGCGGCCTTTCCGTGGTTCGATACGCCGCGTTACTGGCAGGACAGGATCCTGGAATTGCGGGAACAAGTGGCGCTCATGGACGAGCCGCCGCTCGGCCTCGCTTGAGGGCTGGTCGGCCCGAGGCGGGTCTCGATGGTTTTGACAGACAAGTACAGCTCACACCTCCGTGAGGTTGGTGACCGAGGCTAAAACAGGCTCTTGACGAGGTATTTCATCCGCTTCGATTCCGCTTTCGCCTTTCCCAGTAGATCAGTTCCCTAATAAGATCGGGATGCAAGCCGTTCGGCAAGAAACGCTTGAAATATATCTAATATGCTGATATAAAAACCTTTATGAACATTGAAAGAAGCAACGAAGAAGCGGCCATGGAAGCGGTGCACCGGTGGAGCTAGTTTCGCTGATGGAGCCGCTCACGATTGCCGAAGGCTCCCCTCACCGCGCCGGCCTGACCGACCTCGCCTTCGACCTTGCGCAGAAAGCCGCGGGATTCAGGCGCAGCCTCCCGCCCAGCCTGCTCGCCTCCCTCGCGACCCTGGTGCGGGTGATGAACTGCTATTACAGCAACCTGATCGAGGAACACGATACGCACCCCGTGGATATCGAGCGTGCGCTCAGGGAGGACTACAGCCAGGACCCCCGCCGACGCGATCTTCCGCTGGAGGCGCGGGCCCATATCGCCGTCCAGAAATGGATCGACGAAGGCGGGCTCAAGGGGCGCGCCGTCACCACCGACGGCATCCGCGAAACCCACCGCCGCTTCTGCGAGCTCCTGCCCGAAGACCTGCTCTTCGTCGAGGACCCGCCCACCCATGAACGCATCCGCGTCGTCCCCGGCGAACTGCGTCTCCGCGATGTCGGGGTCGGAGGCCACCTCGCCATAAGCCCCGGCGCGGTCCTTCATGGAGGGCCTGATGCAGCCGGAGCGCTTGCGCACCCGTATCCAGCTCTGGGCCGAAGAGGAAATCCGCCTCGGCGCCCTGCCCCCGAAATCGGGAGCGATCCTGGAAGCGGTGCTCTATCGCGGTGGACTGCCGCGCGGTGACGCCGCCGATGCGATCGGCGGCAGCGAACGCAATACCAGGCGGATCGTCGCGGCGCTCATTGACCGGGGCGTGCTGGCGTCCGAGAATTCCCGCGCCCCGCTGCGCCTTGCCTTCCCGGCCGCCCTCGCTCACCGGTGGATGCCGGGGTTGTTTCCGGAGCAAGCGTAGTAGGGCACGTGCCCGCGCCATTCATTGACGGTATGATTCCGCCATGCCTTATTACCGTCGCGCTCATGTGCCCGGTCGCACCTATTTCTTCACCGCCGACACCTATCGGCGCGAAGCGTTTCTCACCGATCCCGATGCGCGCTCGGCCCTGCGGGAAGCGATCGGAACGCTTCGTTTGACCCATGTTTGCGAATGAGTTGGCGCGGACGCGCGCCCTAATGGAATGGACTCCACCCTCTACCTTAACGGCATCATAATGTGCGCTAGAAGAGGTTGTCGGTACGGTCCACGAGCTGGGGGGTTGAGGCCTTGGTCTTGCGCTACCCATCTTCCCAG
>JBOIDR010000198.1:0-3457 GCA_050740695.1 Gammaproteobacteria bacterium
GAGTTAGTTTCGCGGTCGGATGCCATCAAAAACTTTCGCGATCTCAGCCCTAGAGCGACGGCACACCCTCGTAGTGTCTTTCATAATCAAGGGCGCTGCGTCATCGAATCATGAAAGTTAGTGCTCGCATCCTCACGCGTAAACGGATCGCCGCGGGGATCGCCCGGAACCGGGGAGGGGGGTTCGCATCGCTCCTCCCTCCCGATAGCTGACGGCCCGAACGCGATGAGGGACGGCGCCTAACTTGTTAGAACAGGTCCTGGATTCGGCGTTGCGGCGTGCCGTGGATGCCCTCCTCCGGCGGCAGTCCACGAGCGGAGCATGGGAGGGGGAGGTCGTGTGGGGCTCGATGCTCGCGGCCCAGTACGTCCTCATGTGCCGGATCATCGGCAGCGCCATCCCGGCGGCGCGAAAAGACCTGCTGCTCGTCCAGTTCCGGCGCACGAGACTCGGGTCCGGCCTCTGGGGCCTCCACGCCCATTCACCGCCCTATCTCTTCGTCACGGCGCTCGTGTACGTCGCGGCACGCCTCTTGGGGCTTCCCAGGGACGACCCCCTCTTGGCCCCCGCCGCGCGCTTCATCGTGGCGGAAGGCGGGGCCCTGTGGATCCCGAGCTGGGGTAAGTTCTGGCTCGCGATGCTGAACCTTTATGACTGGGAGGGCCTCCACCCGCTCCTGCCGGAGCTCTGGGCCCTGCCGCGCCGGCTGCCGATCCATCCAGGGAGGTTCTATTGTCACACCCGGCTCATCTACCTCGCGATGAGCGTGATCTATGCCTCGCGCCATCAGATCCCATGCGCTCCGGTGATCGAGGCGCTACGCGCCGAGCTCTATCCCGCCGGTTACGGCGGTTTCCGCGAGCACCGCGGGGCCCTGCGGGCCGGGGATCTGTACGTGCGGCCGGGCCGCGCGTTGCGTTGCCTCTACGCGTTTTTTCTATTCGTGGAACAAAGGCACAGCGCCGCGGCGCGGCGGAAGATCGTAGCGCGGCTTTGCGAGCACATCCGCTTTGAGCTCCGCACCACCGATCACACCGCCATCTCGCCGGTCAGCGGGCTATTGAGCCTCATCGCGCTGTGGATCCATCAACCCGACGACCCCGATCTGCACCGGGCTCTGGTGCGTTTCGAGGGTTGGATCTGGGAGGACGGGCGGGACGGCACGCGCGTCGCCGGGGCCCGGAGCGCCTCGTGGGACACGGCCTTCGCACTCCAGGCACTGGCCGCGGTAGAGTCCCATGCGAGCACCGGAGACTCCATCGCGCGGGGCGTGTCGTTCCTCACGACCCAACAGATCCGCCCGACGTTTCCAGGTGTCGAAGAAAACTTCCGCATCGATCCGCGGGGCGGGTGGTGTTTCGCGGGGGTATGGCACGGCTGGCCCGTGAGCGACTGTACCGCCGAGGCCCTCCTGGCATTGCTCGCCGCGCCGGGCGCAGAACGGGACAGCGAAGCGCTCCGGGATGGCGTCGAGTTCATCCTGCGTTGCCAGAACGCCGATGGGGGCTTCGGCAGCTATGAGCCGAGCGGCACGCGCTGGACCCTCGAATGGCTGAACCCCGCGGAGATGTTCGCCGACTCGATGACCGACCGCTCCTGGGTAGAGTGTACCTCGTCCTGCATCAGCGCCCTGGCCGCCTTCCGGCGACGTTGCCCGGGGCCCCTGGACGGCCGTATCACCCGCGCTCTCGAGCGCGCCGCACGCTGGTTGGCCGCCCGCCAGCGGCCCGACGGCGCCTGGCCGGGCGCATGGGGGGTGTATCTCATCTACGGCACGCTATTCGGTGTGCGGGGACTCTTGGCCGCAGGTACGCCGGTCTTCCATCCCGTCATCCGCAAGGCCTGCCGATGGCTCCTCTGCCGCCAACGCCCGGACGGCGGCTGGGGCGAGCACCACAGCGGCTGCCTCACGGGCGTATATGTCCAGCACCGAGAAAGCCAGGTGATCCAGACCGCCTGGGCCCTGTCGACGCTGCTCGAGGCCCACGAGCCCGATTGGTCCGCCATCGAGCGAGGGGTGGATCACCTCCTCGGCACGCAAGACCCGAACGGAGAATGGCCGGCCCAAGACTGGACCGGCGTCTTCTTCCGCACCGCGCTGCTCGACTACACGCTATACCGCCGGTATTTTCCCCTGTGGGCCTTGGCGTTATACAAGAACCGGTGTGAAGAGAGATTACATCGCGACCTCTGCGGCCCGGACCGGCATGGTGCCGACGGGTAGCGGATCGCCACGCCTGCACTCAATCTCGGGTTAGTGAGCGAGATAGTGTTACCGCTCCCGCCTCCTGCCGAACAAGAAATCATCGTCGAAGCTATCGAGGACCAGCTCTCCATCATCGACCAACAAAACCGACCTAGAAGCCAAGCTGAAGAACACCCAGGCACTTCGGCAAGCCATCCTCCGCCCACGCGTTCACCGGCCGGCGCCGCAGGACGCGAACGACGAGCCGGCGGCGGCGCTCTTCAAGCGCATCGCCGCCGAGCGCGAGGCCCGTGCCCGCGTGTCCGCCGCGAAACCGGACGGAGCACGGAAGCGAACGCGTCGCGCGTCAAGCGCCGGCAGGCTCCCAGCTTGACAGTATGCATGGGACATCCTTACGATACATACGCGTGAAGACCCGTGTGACCATCACCCTCGATCCCGAGGTGCACACCCGCGCCAAGGCGGTGGCGCGGGCGCGGCGCACCACCGTCTCCGGTTTGATCGAGGCGTTTCTCCGCTCGTCGGACGCGGCCGGGTCGGGCGGTTCGCTGGTCGATGAGATGCTCGGGTGCGCCGAGCTGCGGAGCGTGGAGCCCGGTCGCGATCCGCTCTACGACGCCCTGCACTCCAGCCACATCGCCCGCCGCCGGTGAGGATCCTGCTGGATACCGACGTCCTACTGGCCGCCGCGCTGGCCTGGCAGGCCGACGTAATCGTGACGCGCAACGTTTCGGACTACCGTCGCTCGCCGGTGCGAGCGCTTTCACCCGCGGCCTTCCTCAAGCACGCCGCCACCTGATCCGGATGGATGCCTGTCAAATTGGCAAGCGGGCCTAGAGTTACGCCGGCATGTTGCAAGACGCTGGGCTTTCCTGCTTCGAGTATGTCGAGCAGTTGACCCTGCTCCTGTTCCTCAAGATGGCGGATCACCTCACCGAAGAGCCCTACAACCCCGCACCCTTCGTGCCGCTTGATCTTGGCTGGAAAGCGCTGCTGCCGCTAGACGGCGCGGCGTTGGAGGACCATTATCGAAAAGAGCCTGGAAAAGCTCGGTGTCAAATCAAGCGCGGCATATTGGGCGTCATCTTCAAGGGCGCGCGTTGCGAAATCCACAACCCGGCGCTCCTGATTCTAATGTACGTTCAAGTTGAGACTAACTATCCACGGCCACGCCGTTATGCCCCGCACCCGGTTATGATCCTCCGCCAAACGTGGCAACCCCACATGCAACTGTGCGATCACGGCATCGAG
>JBOIDR010000199.1:0-3431 GCA_050740695.1 Gammaproteobacteria bacterium
GCCTGACGCGCCTGGCCCCCACCCTGACCCTCCCCCGCTTCGCAGGGGAGGGAATACCCTGGCGCTTGCAGCTTATTGACTTTACATGTGAATCAGGACTTGCATGAGCGGTGTTGTTCGACATTTATGACACAAGTATCTATCCATTTGGCTGGCTACGGACACGGCGCCGTTACAATGCACGGGTCGTCGGCCGTCTTCGGGGAGGTTCCCATGATCCACCGGGCTGGGGGCGGCACCTGTCTCGCCGCGCTGGCCCTCCTGATAGCCCAGGGCTGTGTCGAGAGCCGGACCCTGACAGCGGCCATGCCCGCGCCGGCCTCTTCGATCGACCCCCGCTCATGCAATGGCCCCGGGACCCTGTACCGGCGCACTGAGCTGTTCCTGGGTTTATCGAGGCCGGGCGGGGAGCCGGTGACGATAGGAGAAATCGCGGGGTTCCTGAAAAAGGTCGTGACCCCACACTTTCCGGACGGATTCACCGTCCTCGAGGGCCACGGCCAGTTCCGCGACCGGCACGGGACTATCGTCCGGGAAGACGCGCGCATCGTAGTCCTTTTGTACGATCCCCTGGACCGCACGGCTGGCGCGCGGATCGAGGCGATCCGCGCGGCCTATGCACAGGCGTTTCGGCAGGGATCGGTGCTGCGCGCCGACGGCACCGCATGTGTCTCCTTCTGACGCAGTAAGTGTTGTATATTGGTCCCGATGGACCCCGAAAGGCTGGGCCATGTCCCCCATTAAGACCTACGCCGAGCCGCGTTTCGCAGTCCTCTATTGCGGCGTGCTGGGGCTCATCATCCCGCTCTGGGTCATCACGACCTATGCGGCAGAGGATGATCGGCGCGCCATCGTCATCAGCCTCCTCATCATGGGCGGCTTCGCCTTCGGCATCTATTGGCTTTGGTATTACGCCTCGGAGTTCGCCGCGCAAGAGCGCGAGCTGGGGAAGCTGGACGCCGCGCAATCGATAGAACGCCAGATCGACAAGCTCACCCCAGGGCTCGCCCGCACCGTCCTCGAGCGGCTGCACGGCGGCCGGCCTGCCCCGAACGGCGTGCTCGGGACCTTCATCCCGTATCTGATCGGGGCCCTGGTCCTGCTCGGGCTCATCGGGACCTTCATCGGGCTCGTGGACACCTTGAGGGGCACGCGCGTCGCGCTCCAGACCACCTCCGAGATCGAGGCCCTGCGCCGATCCCTCCTGGCGCCGGTCGCCGGGCTCGCCCGCGCCTTTGGCACCTCGCTCTCGGGGGTGGCGACCTCGCTCATCCTGGGGTTGGCATCCACCCTGACGCGCCGCGAGGAGCTCCGTCTCCATCAGCGCATCGCCCACCTGTGCCCCGGCCTACAGAGCCCCCTGCACCCGATCACGCGCCAAACCATGGCGCTCGAGGACCTCGTCGAACAAGGGGTGGTGCTGCCCAAGCTCCTGGCGGAGTTCCGCGAGACCGTGGTGGGGCTCGGAAGGACCTTCGAGGAGGGGCGTCTGGGCCAGGAACGCCTGGGCAACCACATCGCCGGCCTCGTCGGCGAGCAGTTGGGGATCCTGCGCGGCGATCTCGGTTCGGAGCTCAAGCGCTTCAGCGATCACCTCGAGCCGGCCCTGCAGGGATTCCTGGTGCATGCCGTGGGGCTCCTGGACGATACCGGTCAGGACCTCATGGCCAAGGTCCAGGCGCGCATCGAGGCCACCTCCACGTATGATCAGGAGCGGCGCAACGCGTTCCTCCAACTGATCGAGTCGGAACGCCGTACCCGCGGCTCCGAGGAGGTCGCGCACTTCGAGCGCTTGACCGTACACGCGAAGATGTTCAGTGATGCGTTGCACGGCCACGTGCAAGCCATCGGCTCGCAGTATTCCAGTTACCTCGCCAAGCTCGAAGAGCGCATGGCGGCATTCGACGAGGCCTGGCGCACGGATAGCGCCGGCCGCCGCCAGTACCAGGAGGCGGAGCGCCGGGCGTTCGAGACCCATCTCGAAGAGATGCGTCGGAGATTCATCGAGGCCTGCGAGGAAGAGGCGCGGCGCCACCAGGGGTTATTGGAGCACATGGTGTCCCAGTATCAGGACCTCGTCGAAGGTTTCGGGAAACAGACCTCGACCCTGGCCGATCAAGCAGCAAAGGCCGTGGCCGAGGTGTCCGCGCTGCATTCCGGCATCCTGGAAAAGCAGGAAAGCGATCGGGAGCAGATGCGCAGGGCCTGGGGCATAGAGCAGGGACGCCAGCAGCGCCAGTTCGATGCATTGTTGGAAAAGATGCGCGAGGACCTGGACGATCGGCGGCAGAGCGACGCCGAGCAGATATCGAACCTCAACGCCTGGGCGCACCAGTTGGTCAACCGCGTGGAGGTCGGGGTCGCCGACAAGGCCGCGGGCTGGGACGCGCAGTTCACCAAGCTCCTCGCGGCGCTCGGCGAGGCCACCGAGGCCCTGCACCAGGGGGAACGAGCCCGCATGCGCGAATTCAAGGAGATCGCGCAGATCCTCGCGGACGCCGATCGGCATCGCGGCGAGGAGCTCGGGCGCTTGATCATGGCCTTGCGCGAATCGAACGACGGCGCGCGGCCGGTGATCACGCAGTGAATGCGAAGCCGCTCGATTCCGACAACGACGGCATGGACACCACGCCGGCCTGGTACATCTGGCCGGCGATCGCCGACATCATGGTGTGCCTGCTCGGGATCTTCGTGTTGCTGTTTGTGTGGTCCACGGTGTTGCAGATCGAGATCGAGGCCAAGCTC
The DNA here is from genome assembly GCA_050740695.1 of Gammaproteobacteria bacterium. Lineage (GTDB taxonomy): Bacteria > Pseudomonadota > Gammaproteobacteria > JACCXJ01 > JACCXJ01 > JACCXJ01. Next base: position 2,746 of record JBOIDR010000199.1, read on the forward strand.
AAGGCGGAGCAGGAGGCCCGGCAGGCCGAAGCCAGGCGCCTCGAGGCGCTGGAACAGGCGCTGGCGAAACCGGTGGCCGAGGGGCGCATCACGCTCAGCGGGGCGCGCATCGCCATGCAAGGCAGCGTGTTGTTCAAGCTCGGCTCCGCGGAGCTCTCCTCGGAGGGAAACGCGATCATCCAGGACATCGTGGAACCGCTCGGGGCGTATTCGGAACAGAGCGGGGTGAGCGTTATGGTGAGCGGCTTCACGGATGATCAGCCGCTTCTGGGGATCACCAGCCCGTTTCAGGACAACTGGGAGCTGTCGACCGAACGCGCCTTGACCGTCATGCGCGCGCTGGTGGCGACCGGGTTTCCGGTCGGAAAGGTCTTCGCCGCGGGCTTCGGGGAGTACAAACCGGTGGTCCCGAACGTGTCGGACGAGAACCGCGCCCGCAACCGGCGGGTCGAGATCACCCCGGTGCCGACCCTGGAATCGATTCCCCCGCCCTGATCGATCCCCGGCGCTCATCCGATATCCCCGCACTAATCGATTGTGGCCCGCGCAGGAAATCTAACCAAAGACATTTGAAATTTACCGTCCCGCTACGCAGGGGAGGGGACCCGGAGACTCCCTCCCCTGTCTGCGCTTTCTGCGGACGGGGGAGGGTGGGGTGGGGGCCAAGCCCTTCAGCCGCTGACCAG
>JBOIDR010000200.1:0-3426 GCA_050740695.1 Gammaproteobacteria bacterium
AGCGCCGGACTGTTGCCGCTGGTGAGGGCGGTGGTGGTGACCGGACGCTGCGCATAATCCCGGGCGCGGTCAGAGGTTGGCGAGCCAGCTGAGCAGCGCGGGGTCTTGGTTCCATTCGGCCAGGTCGGCGGTGACGACGTCGTCGTAAACGGCTTCGAGAGCCTTGCGTTTTGCCTCGGTGGAGGCTCGCGCGTAGACCTCGGTGGTGGATAGATCGGCGTGGCCGAGGATGTCACGGATGTAGGGCAGCGGAACACCTGCGTCGTAGAGGTGCATGGCCCGGCTGTGCCGCAGAATGTGTGGACTGAGGCGAGCGTTGGCGAGTGCCGGATCGGCTGCCTGGGCTTGGTATTTGCGAAGGATCCAGGCGATCCCGCCGCGGCTGAGTTTGCGGCGGTGCTGGTTGAAGAACACCGGATGGTCATCATGACCGGGGCTGTCCAGGTGCCGCTCGGTCAGGTAGGCGATCAGCAGCGCCGTCGTGTTGCCGTCCAGCGGGACGTGACGGGTCTTGCGGCCTTTGCCGGTGAGGGCGGCCATGGCGGGGTCGTCCAGACGGATGTCGCGGACGGTCAGATCGGCGAGTTCTTGGACCCTGGCCGCGGTGTCGTAGAGGGTGGCCAGCAGGGTCGCGTCTCGTCTGCCTGTGCGGGTGGATCGGTCGGGTAAGGCGAGCAGCTGGCGGGTCTGCTCGACGCTCAGGTGAGCCACGGCCGGGCGGTCGTGCTTCTTGGCGGGAATCGCCAGGATGTCTTGGCAGCACGCCATGCGGGCCGGGTCTTGCGATTGCATCCAGGAGAAGAACGAGTCGATCGCGGCCAGGCGCTGGTTGCTCGTCGACGCGCTGTTGTGCCGACTGGTGCGCAGCCAGTCCAGGAACCCGGTGATGGCGGCGGCGTCGATCTGCTCGAGGGTGAGCTTGTCCGGCGGGATGGACCGCTCGTCGCGGAAGTAGCAGATCAGCAGTTTGAACGCGTCACGGTAGGAGACGATGGTGTTGGTCGAGTAGCCGCGCAGCCCGGCCAGGTGGCCGGTCAGGAACCGGCGCAGGAGGACCGCGAAGTCAGTGGCCATGACGCGGCCCTACCAAGGTGGGCGGGACGACGTCGCCGATGATCTGCTGGACCCGGGTGGTGATGTCCGGGTAGGACTCGGCGGTCAGGTGCAGGTAGTAGGCCGTGTCGGCGATGGAGGAGTGCCCCAGGTAGGTCTGCAGCACCGGCAGCAGTGCGCCGACGTCTCGCCCCTGCGCGAACCAGCGCCGCAGGTTGTTGACCGCCATCGTATGGCGTAGGTCGTGAACCCGGGGGCCGTGTCCGGGTCCGCCGTGGGAGATGCGGGCCTGCCAGAGGAACCGGCGGAAGTTGTGGTAGACGTTGCCGAGCGTGAGCGGCTGGTCGGGCCTGGCGCTGGGGAAGAACCACTCCCACCGGCCTGGCTGCCCGGCGACTTGAGCGTGGTAGCCGGCCAGCCTGGCACGCAACGCCTCGCAGACGGGCACCTGCCGGTCCTTGCCGCCTTTGGCGTCGCGGATTTGCAGCACTCCGGTGTCGATGTCGACGTCGGCGACGCGCAGCAGGCGGGCCTCCGAGCAGCGCAGGCCGCAGGCGTAGATCGTGCGGAACAGCACCGGCATGACCAGGTGCCGCAGCGGAACCTCACGGCAGTAGTGGCAGCGGTCGGTCTGCGTGAACAGCGCCGCCAGTTCGGCGTCGGTGTAGATGTGCGGGACGTACCGGGCGGGCCTGGGCAACGCGGCCCGAGGCAGTAGATAGGCCGCCTGCCCTCGCCGACCCAGCCAGCGGGCCAGTTCCCTGACCGGCGCGGCCAGGCCCTGCAGGGTCGCGGGTGTGACTCCTCGCCGCCGCGCCGCGACGATCCACGCCTGCACGGACGCCTCGGTGAGCGTGTCCAGCCCCGGGAACTCGCTGTGGCAAAACGCCTCGAACCGGGCCAGCACCTGCTGCTCGGCGTGGTATTTGTAGCCGACGGCGCGTTTCTCGGCCACCAAGGCCGTGATCGCGTCGGACAGCGTGATGCCGGCGCTCATCGTGTCGCCCCTGACGCCGGCGCGTCCGGGTCCAGGGCGCAGGTAGCCAACAAGCGCAGCGAGGATTTCAGGTACGCGCCTGTGGACGCGGCCGACTGGTGACCGAGGATGTCGGCGATCTGCTCGACCGGCGTGCCGCCTTCCATCAGCCGGGTCGCCAGCGTGTGCCGAAGCGAGTGCATTCCGTGGCGGCGTTTCTCACCCAGCGGGACATGGGCGGCGCGGGCGTGCTTGACCAGGATCTGGTGCAGATGATCCTGGTCGGAGAACGGGCCGATCGGGGCGGTGTGCCGGAGGAATACCTGCGGGCAGTCGCTTCGCGGTCGCCCGGAGCGGATGTAGTCGATGAGCGCCCAGCCGACATCCTTGAGCAACGGCAACTGCACCCGGTGGCCCGTCTTGGCCTGCACCACCGACAGCCGGTTGCCGGGCCAGTCGAGATCACCGAACCGCAGTCGTTTGACGTCGATGCCGCGCAGCCCGAGCCGGGTGACCAGCAAAATGATCGCGTAATCTCGTTTGCCGCACGGGTTGCCGCGGTCGATCGCCTGCAGGATCGTGGTCACGTCGGCCGGGTCCCAGACCGACGGGATCCTGGCTTGCTTGGACGACTTCGCCGCCGGGACCGCCTCCAGCACGGTGCCGTCGACCAGTCCGCAGCTTCTGGCGAACCGCAGGAACGACCGTATGGCGCACAGTTTGTGCTCCACCGTCTTGGCCTGGTAGCCGGCCAGGGTGGCCACAAACGCGTCGATGACCCCGGCATCCAGCCCGGCCAGGCCGCCACGCCTGCCGGTAAACGCGAGGAACTCCCTGGCCACCGTGCCATAGGCCCGCACCGTCGAGACGGCGCAGTCGGCGGCCCGCAGCCATGTCTGGAACCGGGCCAGCGTGTCGGCGTGATCGGCGGTCAGCTTGCCCACGGTGCGGGAATAACGGCGCAGCACCGCCCCATGGACCGCGAAATCGTCGAGCATCTGCGCGACGCGGAACAAGTACACATCGGTCGGCTTGAGCGTGCCGGCCTGCTCCTTGGCGAAGAAGCCGCCGCAGGCCTGGTCGACCCATGCCATCGCCAGATCCAGCGAGAATTCCTGCACGCCACGGGATGCGAAGAACCTCTCCACGCGGCGCCAGCAGCCCCGATACCACACCATCGTCGAGGCCTTGTAGCCCAGACGCACCAGCTCGGCATCCAACCCAGACACCAGTTCGGACACAGCCACCATGGCTGACCTCCAATCACGAAGGCCCGGCACCATGCCGAGCCGCGTGATCAGAATCCGCCCGGGTTATGCGCAGCGTACGGTCACCACCACCGCCCTCACCAGCGGCAACAGTCCGGCGCTACGCATAACCCAGCGCTGCTCATAGGG
>JBOIDR010000201.1:0-3334 GCA_050740695.1 Gammaproteobacteria bacterium
CGGCCCGCCGGCGCCCCTCCGTGATCAGGGCCGAGAGGTCCCCGTAGGCGTCCCGATCGGGCGCGAGCAGGACGAGCCTCGGGCCGTCGGTGATCCTCACCTCGGTGCCGATGAGGAGCGCAAGCCCACAGGTCTTGGCGGCCACATGAGCACGCACCACCCCCGCGAGCGAGCACTCGTCGGTGAGCGCGAGCGCCTCATACCCGAGCGCATGGGCCCGGGCGACGAGCTCCTCGGGGTGCGAGGCGCCGCGCAGGAAGGTGAAGTTGCTAAGACAGTGCAGCTCGGCGTAGGAAGGGGGCATGGTCCGGCGCCCTGGACTGATGTGATATACAGTCTATGCCGGCGGCCGGCGCCTGTCACGCCGTGCCGGTCTTCACGGACGGCGCGGGGGACAGCGCTCGATGAGCTGCCTGCGATGTCGTGCTGCGGCTCAAGTGCCCCTACCACGACGGGACCACCCACATCGTGATGTCACCCCTGGAGCCCATGCAGCGCCTGGCCGCGCTTGTCCCCAGTCCAAGGCTGCATCTCATCCGCTTCCATGGCGTCCTCGCGCTCATGCCAAGCCGCGTCCCGAGATCATTCCATCCTCAGGGCACCAAGCAGGCCACATCCCTGTGCCTGGCATCCCGAGCGTGCCGGTCAACACCAATACCCCCTCAGCCGACCACGCCGAGGCGCTCCCTCCCGCGGCGCCCGCCCGCCTGAGCTGGACCCGGTTGCTCAAGCGGGTGTTCGAGATCGACCTGGAACACTGCCCCCATTGCGGCGGCCCCTTGACGATCATCGCCGCCGTCGAACATCCCCCCGTCATTGCGAAGATCCTCGCCTACCTCGGCTTGCCGCCCGGGCACCGCCCCGATCGCCCGCGCGGTCATTCGATCGATTCCCAATGGCCTAGCCCGCGACCCCCTCCCACCCGGTTCCACTCCCTGAGCCGACAGCCTCCTTTGGCCGGCACTCGCCCGAGAGGCCAAAACGCCCCCGGATCCGGGCCCCTCGAACCGCGGAAGGGCCCAGAACATCCCGCATCCTGGACCGACGGATCGTGTCATTGACAACCCACAGGTCCATCGGTACTCTTCCTCTCGCCGAAAAAGGGCCTTTGAAATTCGTATACCTCGATGTCAGTCGACGATGCCCCCAGGCAGGATGCTCACACCCTGAGTCAGCGAACGACCCTTCGCGCAGCCTGCGTGCCGAGAGTCAGCCACGACGCTCGGGCTCCGAATGTCGGTCACGGGCCCTCTCCGACGCCGGAGCTGGAGCCTGTGACGAACGGGCAAGCGCCGCCGATGATCAACGTGCGCATGTACGTGATCGTCGCCCGACCGAAGAGCCAGGCGGGTGACTCCTTCAGCTCGTCGGTGGTCAAGGGTCAGATCGACGTGGCGCGACCCTTCTTCGCTGAACACGGCATCAACCTGGTGTTCGACCCCCAACAGGATCTGGAGTACGTCGCGGACGACTTGTTGGCGGATCCGACCAACAGCGCCGAGAGCGTCACCGAACGACAAGACCGTGCCCGGCTCCACCCGGGCCGAGTAGTCCTGTTCTTCCGCGACGGGCAAGGCGGATACAGCAACTTCCCGGACCCCCACGCAGTGCAACCCAAGGTGATCAACGCGAAGTACGGCCCGGCGCATGAGCTGGGCCACTACTTCGGGCTCGCCCACACGTTCACCAACTACCGGGGACTGGTCCGCCCCGCGCCCGGCACGCAGGAAGCAAAGGACAAGGCCAGTTGGGACTTCGCCCAGGAGATCCTCCGTCACGCGCTGCAACCCAAGGTCACGAGCACCACGTCGAGCGCCGCCGTGCAGGACGAAGGCAACCGCCTGTTCCGCAACATCATGGACGGCGACCATCCGGACAACAACGGTTCCGGCTTCTTCTCGATCACGGACACGCCGCCGGCGATCCACGAGTGGGAAGGGACCCCGGCAGGGTTCTGCAGCGATCCGGTCCAAGTCACCGTCGACTTCGATCCCGGCCCCACCTGCACCTTCAGCTTCGTGCCGGACCGCACGAATCTCATGAGCTACTTCGACTGCCCGCCAGGGATGAAGGTCAGCTCTCGCCAGGGCAAGGCGATGCGGTCGGCGATCACGTCCGGCGCCAGATGGGACCTGCGCGCCGGCGATTCCGGCGGCTGGACGCCGTGGATCGAGGTTCCCGGCGGCGGCCGGACCGACGACGCCCCGGCAGCCGTCGTCAAGCACGACGAGCTGTTCGCATTCGTGAAGGGCGGCGAAGGCGGGATCTGGGGGGCCTCGGCACGGCCCGGATCCCTCTTCGGGGGCTGGTGGGAGATCCCCGGCGGCGCCCGCACCGACGCCGCCCCCACAGCCGTCGTCAAAGGCGACGAGCTGTTCGTGTTCGTCAAGGGCGGCGAAGGCGGCATCTGGGGGACCTCGACCCGACCCGGACACCCCTTCAACGGCGTCTGGTGGGAGATCCCCGGCGGCCGCCGGACCGATGCGGCCCCAGCAGCGACCAACTACCACGGCCAACTGACGCTTCTCACCAAGGCCAGCGACGGTCGCATCTGGATGAGCCGAGCGTCCGTCCGATGACACGACCCGCTCCCCAACGTACCCAGGGCTCGGGCGGGCGTCGTCGGCACGACAAGCTACCTAGGCCCAGCAGGGGGGGAAAGGGGACAGGGGATAAAGGGGTCGGGGATAAAGGGGTCAAAGGGGTCAGGATAAAGGGGTCGGATAAAGGGGTCAGAGCCCTTTATTACTCCTCCCAGCACCGACCAGCCGACAGCGTATCAGTAAAGGGCTCTGACCCCTTTATGCTAGGTGCGCGAAGCTCGCGGCATGGGACTCCGGAAAACCGTACTCGCCGAATCCGCGGATCTGCTCGCAGATCCGCCGGGCATAGGTCTCGGGATAGCCGCGCTGTCTCATCCCCTCGATGAGCCGCCCCTCGAAGTCTTCTACCCCCCCGCTGCGACGCCAGGTCGCCATCGAGCGGCGTAATCGATCGGCCTCGCCTGCGGAAAACCCGGCCGCCACCATGGCGAGCTTGATGACCTGCTCCTGGAAGAGTGGCACGCCGAGGGTCCGGCCGAGCACCGCGCGCACCGCCTCGGAGGGATAGGTGACGGGCTCGAGCCCCGCGCGGCGGCGCAGATAGGGGTGCACCATCTCGCCCTGGATGGGGCCGGGGCGGATGAGGGCGATCTCGATCACTAGTGTAGATCGATTCCATGATAACATAGCAATAGATCAAGCGACCGGCAGCTCGTCGAGTTTATAGGTCCAGCGGAAGACCACCGGCTCCTCGTTCACTTCGGCGAGATACTTTTCGATTCGCTCCCTGA
>JBOIDR010000202.1:0-3329 GCA_050740695.1 Gammaproteobacteria bacterium
GATCCAGGCTGAGCTGGACAACGGCCATTACCCCACTGGGATCAAGGTCAGCGACGAGGAGCTGGCTGCGGTCAATCTGAAACGGGCCGAGTTCCACGGCGATTGGAACTATGCCATCCTGCCAATGTGGAAGAAAACATAGTCACCTTATTATGACGCGGGTACTAAGAACCGCAAGCGACCTGGCTACTCTCGTCGGAGAGAGCGTCGATACGGTCGCTGTGGCGCCAGCACGTCTCCATCGCGGTGGCGCAGTCGATGCCGAGAACGGGCGCTTCCTGCGCACCGAACGCGGGACGGAGATGGTGACACGGCTGCAGCAAACCACCGGCGTAGACTTGGCTGCCGCGTGATGCCCGGAGCATTCGCGAAGAAGCAAGAGGAGCTGGAGAAGCGGCTGCGCGAACAAGAGCTCGCCGTCCTTGTATGGGGCCCTGGAGTTGGCGGCGGCAAGCACCATGAGAAGCGGCGAAAGATTCGGCAGGCTCTGGAGGAACACTTCTCCAAGAGTGAGGTGCGCTTTAGCGAGGATCTAAAGCAACTCGTCCCAGGGGCCCCGCGACATCGAGATCGGTCCGCAGCAGGAATATCAGCTGGCGCTCTCGGATGCTTGCGTGGTCCTCGATACGTCCGCGGGCCCAGCCGCGGAGATCGCGTACTTCGCTCGCAGCCCGTTGAAGCACAAGCTCATCGTCTTCACGCACGACCGCCACAAGGGGAGCGAGAGCTTCCGGCGCAGTTGCGCGAGGGACTCGAACACCACTTCTACTCCGACGCGGAATACGCCTCCTGCTCGCTGGTTGAGCGCGTATGCGATCGCATGCGCCATGTCGCCCTCGGGCAAGCTTCTCGGGGTCAGTCCGGTCTAGCGAGTCAACGCGTCACTGATGGAAAATTCACCGCGGCGGCTCCGACGGAGGGGGATCTGGCGCGGACAGGGATCTGGCGCGGAAGTCGTGGGCGTATTAGAGGCTCGCCTTGAGCGCCTCCACGAAGCGATGGGCGTCCTCGAAGCGGTTGTAGAACGGCACCGGGGCGACGCGCATCACATCGGGCTCGCGCCAGTCACAGGTGATACCGGCGGCCGTGATGCGTTCGAAGAGCCCTCTGCCATCGGTGGTCTTGATGCGCAGCGAGAGCTGGCAGCCGCGCCGGGCAGGATCGCTCGGTGTCAGGATCTCGAGGTGCTCGGGGAGCTCGCGGCGTAGGAGCGATTCCAGGAAACCCGTAAGCCGCTCGGACTTCTCGCGTAATGGCGCCATGCCACCCGCCTCGCCGAAGACCTCCAGCGCGGCGCGCACCGCGGCGAGCGATAGGATGGGCGGGTTGCTCTGCTGCCAGCCCTCGGCGCCCGGAATGGCTCGAAACTCGGGACCCATCTCGAAGCGGGTGTCCTTGTCATGACCCCACCAGCCGGCGAGGCGCGGGAGATCGGTGCGCCGCGCATGGCGCTCGTGCACGAACAGGCCGCCTACCGCGCCCGGACCGGCGTTGAGGTATTTGTAACTGCACCAGCACGCGAAATCGCAGCCCGTGTCGTGGAGGGCGAGCGGGATGTTTCCGGCGGCATGGGCCAGATCGAAGCCGACCATGCACCCCCGGCGACGGCCGAGGCGGGTGATTTCCTCCAGGTCGAGCACCTCGCCGGTGTAATACTGGACACCCGGCAAGAGGATCAGCGCGATGGCGTCTCCCTCGCGCTCGATGGTGTCCGCGAGGTCTTCCAGCCGCAGGTACGACTCACCGGTCCTCGGCTGGGCCACGAGCAACGAAGACGCCGGTTCCAAGCCACGGAAGCGGATCTGGGACTCGACGGCGTAGCGATCGGAGGGAAAGGCCCGGTCCTCGATCAGGACCTTGTGCCTTTCCGCCGTGGGTCGGTAGAAGCTCACCATCATGAGGTGCAGATTGGCCGTGAGCGATCCCATCACCGCCACCTCGTGCGCCTCAGCGCCGACGAGAGCCGCGCTCGGCTCGGTCAGAAGCTCGTGGTAGGGCATCCAGGGACGTTGGGGCTCGAAATGCCCGCGGACGCCCCGGTGCTTCCAGATCGCCAGTTCCTCTAGGACATAGGTTTCCGCTCGCTTGGGCATGAGCCCGAGGGAGTGGCCGCAGAGATAGACCTCCTCCCGGTCATCCATCCGCCTCGGAATATGGAACTCATCACGGAAGCGCGCCAGCGGATCCGCTCGGTCCTGGGCCCGGGCGTATTCGAGGCCAGCGGGTTCGATTCCGCCACTTCCCAAGACTACTTTCGGTGACACGCGCCGATCATCCGCCTCCGCGCCGCGACGGTCCACCCTGCCGGAGGCGTTTGCGTGCAAGGACCGCGAGCGCGCAATCGAGATCTCTCAGCGCGAGACCGCGGCCGGTCGCGACCACGTTTTCGAGTATCGCTTCATGAGCGCGGCCGACACGGTGTTGTGGATCCGGGAATACGCGAGCGTCTCGAGCGAGCACGGCCGGTCCGCTAAGGCCGCAGCGTGCTCGTGGACATCACCGCGGCCAAGGAGGCTCAAGCAGAGGACCGTGCCCGCGCGGGGCTGCGCGACAGCGAGGCCCGCCTCAAGCATCACGTCTGTCACGACGCCCTGACCGCCCTGCCCAACCGCGCGCTTCTCTGCGACCGGCTGGAACAGGCCCTGCCCAGGGGCGCCGGGAAGACCATCCGGTCGCGCTCTTGTCCCTCGACCTCGATCGCTTCAAGGTCATCAACGACACCCTCGGCCATCCGGTGGGCGACGAACTACTGCGAGGGGTTGGGGGGACGCCTGCGGGACCTTTTGCGCGAGGGCGACACCGTGGCGCGCCGGGGGGCGATGAATTCGTCGTGCTCCTGCCCCGCATGCACACGGAACGCGACGCCGCGCAGGTGGCCGCACGCTCCTGGCACCTCAGGATGACGGTCTGCGGGGGTTTCCTCAGAGGTGGTGAAAAAACCTACTGCGCTCGGGATCTCGGGGACTGGTCATTCTGCTTTACACATCATGCCGACTGCCTGGCCTAGCGAAGGGTTGGATGGTGGCGAAGAGGGGGCCAAGCGGGGCGCCGGGGGTGGGCGATATGCGATGATATGGTTGACCAACCTATTCATCACTGAGGAGCAGCCCATGACAGGCTTACACCGAACGCCGCTCACGACGCCCCGCAAGATCGAGTGTGTCGCAAAAGCGCTGGCAGGACAAGAGGCATTGGGTGGGATCGTGTTGACGGGGTTGTAAAAGCGCGTGATTTTGGTGGTAAGTGCGGGTGCGATCGGTTGGGTCGAGGGCGCGATGTCAGAGCGGCGGCGATGTGAGAGGCACGTGGGTCGCTGCCGAAGAGGATCA
>JBOIDR010000203.1:0-3278 GCA_050740695.1 Gammaproteobacteria bacterium
TTGAAGTCGGCGGTGCTCGAACACCTGATCGGCCAAGCGCCGGTGTTCAACTCGCGGTACCTGGACTTCGCCCATCACTACGGCTTTACCATCGCCGCCTGTGGTGTCCGGAAAGGCAACGAGAAGGCTTACGCTTCATACTGCGCTCCTTCCGCTCTGTGAGGTGTAATTTTGGTTTCCTGGTAATGTTTCCGCTTGTATCTGACTGGGGCGTCGTTACCGAGGGGCACGTAGAGGTACTCACTCTTGTCGTTGTAGGCCACACTGCGCAGCCAACCATTGCGGCGCCAGAGGTTGACCGAGCTGGGAGTGATGCCGAGCTGTGCAGCGATTTCGTCACGGGTCAGGTAGTCCGCCGCGCGTAGCCGCTCGTAGAGGCTCTTCAATCCATAGTCCGCACGCAGGCGCCGGATCATCAGATGATGCAGCGTCTTGCCCTCTCCGGAGCGGATCCCGCGCGCGTTGAGCCGCTCGGCGATCCCCTTGTCGGTATAATGATCGAGGAGCCGGTCGATCTCAGCGATAAGCTCATCGCTGCTCTGGCGGATCTTCCACGCGGGCAGCGGTCGCGGCAACGTCAGTGTTTGGATAGCACCGCCACGGAAGCGCACCTGCACGAGCAGCTCCTTGCCCTTGGTGAGGGTGACATCCTCGATGAGCAGACGCAGCATCCGCTTACGCTCGCGATCGGGGGTCGCCGGATCGTGCCACAGCGCGGGGAAGTCGCGGCTGAGGGCGAGGATACGCGTGCGCATCGTCTCGTCGAACTGTGCCTGGTCGGCCTGTTTCTGCTGTTCGTAATGCTCTTGAGCGTGCGTATGTGCGCGCAGCTTCTCGTTCCAGTCCGCCTCCAGCGCATCGGCGACCAACCGGTTATCCGGGTCCACGCGCAAGTAGCGTCGCCGCGCGAGCTCTGCGTCGTAGCGCGCACGCTCCACGGCCTTGGCGCGCAGTGCGTCGGCTTCCGCCAACCGCATTTGCAGCTCCTGCTGCACCGCCAGCGTGACCTCCAGCGCGAGGGGGCTCAGCGCCTCGATGACCAGCTGTCCAATGGCGGCGTCGATGCTGGGGCCGGAGACGTGCTGGCAGACCGGTTCGCCACGTTCAATCCCTTCACGCTGGCACACGTAGTTCGGCTGCACCTTGCCCTTGCCGGCGTTGTAGCGCACCGTCATGCGTCGGCCGCAGCGACCGCAGATCGCCAGCCCTTGCAACAGCGCCGTGCCCTCGCGCGCCGGGCCGCGGCGCCGCTCGCTGCCCTGCACGGCTGAGTTCTCGCGTAGCCGCTTCTGATTGCGCTCGAATTCCTCCCAGCTGATGTAGCCGGGATGCGCATCGCGCACCAGCGCGATCCATTCCTCGCGCGGCAGCCGTACGTAGCGCCGTTCGCCGTGCCTACGCTGACGGCAGCGCCCGTAGAAAAACGCTCCGGCGTAACGCGGATTGTGCAGTACCCACAGCGCTCGATGATGTTCGATCTCGCCCCATACCACCTCGCCCTTGTGCGGTCCGCCGTGCACGCGACGCGGGAAGCGCAGCCGTTCGCGCCGGAAATGTTTGACGGTGGCCATCGCCGAGCCGGTGCGCTGAAAGGTCTCGAAGAAGAGCCGGAGCGTCGACTGCACTTGGCTGTCCGGATCGAGCACGACGCGATCGGCGGCATCGTAGACAAAGCCGATCGGCAGCGGACTGCGCAACTCACCGCGGCGTGCCTTGTTCAGCATGCCGCCGATGAGGCGCATGCGCAGCCAGTGCAGCTCTGCTTCGCTCATCGTGCCTTTCAGACCCAAGAGCAGCCGGTCATTGAAGTGCGCGGGGTCATACACGCCGTCTTCGTCCAGGATGAGGGTGCTGGTGAGTGCACAGATCTCCAGCAGTCGATGCCAGTCGGCGTTGTTGCGCGCAAGCCGCGATACCTCCAGTCCCATGACGATGCCGGCGCGCCCCATGCCCACCTCGGTGACCAGCTGCTGGAAGCCCTCGCGATCTTCGGCCGAGGCGCCCGATTGGCCTTGATCCGCGTCGATGACGATGATGTGCTCGGCGGCCCAGCCGAGCGCCACCGCGCGGCGGCGAAGCGCGTACTGGCGCTGCGTGCTCTCGGTGTGATGCAGCACCTGTTTCAGCGAGGACTGGCGCACATACAGATAGGCGCTGCGCTTGAGATGGCCGGCATTGACCTTGCCCTGGGCATCCGAACTCATGGGTGGACCTCTTTTGGCGCCGCCCCAAGGATCATCGAGGCGAGCATCCCCACCAGCTGTGAGCGTGTCTCGGGCGCTACCGCGGTCGCCGGCGCACCGGGGACGGCGGTGGGCTTACGTTCGAGCGTCGCGTGTGCGGCGTACGCGCGCATCCAGGCCGCCATCCCACTGCGCATCAGCAGGGTAAGCCCCAGCTCCGCGGTAGGGGGACCCCCGGGTGCGAGCACGGCGCCGCGTAGCGCTTCGTAAGCCGCCACTAGCGCCTGGGCGAGACGGGCATCGGGGAGTGGGGGGGTGCGGCGAGCTCATGGATGTTTTTTTTCCCGCCGCTTCAGGGCGCGCTCGATGCTGCGCGGATGGACGCGAATGCCAAAGCGTTGATGCACCTCCTCGGCGAGTGCGGGCGAGGTGAGTGCAGCGTCCTCGGCCAGGCGTTGTTCGAGGACCTCGATCACGGCCCCGGTCAGCTTGTGCGCCCGGCGCGGCCCCCGTTTGCGTGGCAGCAGTCCCACCACCCCCTCGCGGCGCAGCGCATCGCGCGCCTCGTAGAACGTCGGGCGTGAGAGGCCAAATGCCGTGGCCGCGTGACTGACGGAGTCCCCTTCGGTCTCGACCCGGCGCAGCATCTCGTATTTCACCTGCACCAGGTCGCGGGCATCGAAGAACTCATGCTCGCCAAACAACCGGTCGCTGACCGCCTCGGGGTGGCCATTGAGCACGCCCTGCTCGCGCAGTGCATCGTGTTTCGGATCGGGCGGCGGGCGGCGTGGCATGAGTGGGCCGAGGGGTCCGTTGGGATGTAAGTACAATTATGTACACATCTGGCATGATGTCAAGCCTCAAGGAGGTAGGCATCCTAACTAACCCGACTTAGCCGATTCGGGGGGTACAGAGGTGCTAAGTGATTGATATCACTCATAGGGACCCCCCTAGGTCTGCACTACAAAGCGGTGGCTGAGAACTGGGTGGCGGTGATCTTGGGTGGCGGTTGGGCGGGGAGCTCGAGCGCGAGTTTGTCCAATAGCAGCATCAGCTCGGGCTCGGGCTGGGTGTACCGGGTGAGAACGAGTTCCC
>JBOIDR010000204.1:0-3211 GCA_050740695.1 Gammaproteobacteria bacterium
CATCCGCGCCTCGCGGCGCTCTTGCGGGAGACGCACGGAATGATGCTCTACGAAGAAGACCTCATGGCGTCCATCGCCGCGATGACGGGAAGCTCGCTCGAGGCCGCAGACGATATGCGTGCCGCGACTGTGCGGGCCGATAATGCCGCTACCCTCGCCGGCCTCGAGCGTGGGCGCTACCGGCGTATCAGGCCGAGCCGACCAGAATCGGATCGATCACGCGCGTACTGGAGGTCGCCTACGATAGTCGGCGCGGGGTGTTACCGGTGCTGAAACTTCCTGGCACTACGGCAGGCGTCACGCGACGCTGCGGCGATCTGGTTGCGGTGGCTAGGTGGGGCTGCCCCTGCGTGGGTGATATAGAGGACGAGGGGGACGAGCGGGGCGGACAACCGCTTTCGCGGTGTGCCCGCGCACCTCTGCAGCCGGCGCTTCGCCCGCTCTGCAAGTCGGTCAAGGACCGTGGTGCCAGCATATAGCGCCCAAGAAGCGTAGTCGTCGGCACCCAAATCGTTCTCAACACCGGGCACATCGTCCGGCACAACCGCGAGCCCATCAACAACGTCTTGCTCCAAAAACTGTGATGGGCTTACCTCCCTTCTCCCTTTTGATCGGAGACGTTTCCCGCAGGGCATTGCGCCGTCACACGAAGTCTGCTCATTCAATCGTCTCGATCCGGTCGCTGTAGACATTCACCAATTTATGAGTGGCGCCGAATGCGGAAATGTCGGGCCAAACCCGCTGAAGAAAAGCGTGCAGGTCCCGTATTTTCATATTGCCGATCCGGAAGTGAATCACCCACGGTGGTGGTTCGTTGAGAATGGCCAGGGCAGAGAAATCTGCGTCCTTGGTAACGATAGTAAGCTCTTGCTCGCGCGCATACCGCCAGATTTCACTGTCCGGCAAGGTATCGCTCAAATCGAACACATGCAGATAATCTTGTCCTTGCCACAGGCTGAATCGATAGGGCAGATTCGCATCGATTAGAAACCTTGTCACAGGTCAGGCCACTAGGGCCAGGCTGTAACGCTGATCCATCAGCTTGGCGGCAAACCGCAAACAAGCCTGAATATCTTCTTGCTCAAGGCTTGGATACTGACGGAGGATTTCATCCGTGCTGTCACCGGCACTCAAAAATTCCAATATGGTTTGCGCCGTGATCCGCTTGCCACGGATCGTCGGTTTACCATTGCAAATCGCCGGATCGATGGTGATCCGTCCGTCAAAAAAGCTTACCACGGGAGATGTCATGTCTATCTGGTCTCTAATGATATGAGATCGCTGAAGGATAGGAACTTCAACGCTGTTTTGCAACAGCTACTGTTGCGTCGAACGGCCGGCCGGCGATAGTGTGGCCGGAAGGGGGGAAAAGAGCCGTTGGGGTGACGCTGGCCGGGTTCTGGGGGCCGTCGGGGCTGAAAGGTGACCAGGAGGCGAGCGCCCGGTGCCAGGATGCGGGTCTCCGAGGTGCCGGACTACCGCGGTGACGGAACGAACGGCTCCGGAGAAGGCACAGGCCGGGTGCAGCGCGTCCCCGAGACCGAGGCCTAGCTAGGGGGCGCACCCAGGGGTCAATGGATTCGGCTACACTCAGCACATGCGCACGATCACGGCCATCGCAGGGTTGTTGCTCTTGATAGCCGGCGCACTCTATTTCTACTACGTGCGCGGGGTCGGTGTCTCGCCGCAGATCTCGGTGCCCGCGGCTATCGAACGCGGTGGGCGGGTGCGCACCTACAGCATTGGCGTGGGCGCGGCCATGCCTACGCCCCGTACCGAGGTCGCCTCGGCGGTGTTCGGGGGCAAGATCTACGTGATCGGAGGATTCGATGGCCTCGGGCGGACCGTCGCGAGCGTCGAGGTCTACGACCCTGCCAATCGGCTTTGGGCAGCGGGCCCCGATCTGCCGGCGCCGCGCCACCACATGGCCCTCGCCACGGCGGGGAACACCCTCTATGCGCTGGGGGGTTACACCGGTTCGGGCTTCGAACCCCACGCCGAGGCCTTTGCGCTGGACGTCGGGGCCGTGTCGTGGAGGCCGGTGGCGCCATTGCCGAAGGCGCGGGGGGCCATGGCCGCGGCCGCGCTGGACGGTAAGCTCTTCGTCGTTGGCGGCGTGGGGACCGAGGGGTTGGCAAACGAGCTTTACGTGTACGACACCGCGGCCGATCGCTGGGAAGACCGGCGGTCGGCGCCGACGCGCCGGGACCACCTCGCCGCCGCCGCACTGAACGGCCAGCTGTACGTGGCCGGGGGCCGGGAGCAAACCCTGTCGAAGAACCTGGCGACGCTCGAGGTCTACGATCCGGCGACCGACACCTGGGGCGCAGGACCGGACATGCCCACTGCCCGCGGCGGGGTGGCCGGCGCCGCCTTCGACGGGCTCTTCGTGGTGGCGGGCGGGGAACGTCCAGGCGCGACCCACGCCGAGGTCGAAGCCTTCGATCCGGAGACGCGGCGGTGGCTCAGCCTGCCACCCCTGCCTACGGCCCGCCACGGCCTCGCCGCCGCGGTTTCGGGGAACGTTCTCTACCTCATCGGCGGCGGCAAGCACCCTGGTCTCTCGATCTCGGACACTGTGGAGATCTTGGAGGTGCATTAGTCAAGCGGGGGGGTTAGGCGGCAGTGGACATGTTTTATACAGACGACTCTTGAGCCTATGGAAGACCACTTTCTGGTCAGCTGCCCCTACTGCGGCGAGGCTGTAGAGATCTACCTGGAACCTGACGTTGAGGGCAGCCTGGTTCAGGACTGCGAGGTCTGCTGTAACCCCTGGCAACTCCGTATCTGGACTGACGGCGACGATCGCCACGTAGCTCTAGCGCGTGCAGATGGATCGGAGTAGATCGTGAGATCTACCGCTCTTCCTAGTAGCCTGTCGGACTCGCATGGAAGGTTACGAGACAAGGCGGGGCTCGCGCACGATGAGGGTGACTCGGGCGGCCGTTGAGGTTCGAAGACCGATTTGGGTGTTCGACCGTGTGGCTGTCGGCCGAAGCGGCCCGTGCGGCGGATCGCTATTGATCTCGCCATATTTTGCCTGTTGGAGAAATAGGCCGACGGATGAGACCTCGAACCTCAAGGGTTGTTCGGGGCCGCTTCCATATCATGTAGGTGTACTCCGGCGTGAACTCGACGCGCGAGATCTCGTCGGGATCGAGGGCAGATTCGAGGGCGTGTCGATCGAGAGGGAGGATGTCGAGCAACTCCT
>JBOIDR010000205.1:0-3153 GCA_050740695.1 Gammaproteobacteria bacterium
GGGAACTCGTTCTCACCCGGTACACCCAGCCTGAGCCCGAGCTGATGCTGCTATTGGACAAACTCGCGCTCGAGCTCCCCGCCCAACCGCCACCCAAGATCACCGCCACCCAGTTCTCAGCCACCGCTTTGTAGTGCAGACCTAGGGGGGTCCCTATGAGTGATATCAATCACTTAGCCCGACTTAGCCGATTCGCCCGGCTAAGTCGGGTTAGCACCTCTGTACCCCCCGAATCGGCTAAGTCGGGCTAAGTCGGATTAGAAGGTGTCGCGGCCGGGATCAGGCCATTTGGAGTCGGTCGAACTGACCGCGCGGGCGGTCGGGGCGGTGTCCGGCTGGGCAAGCCGAGATCGGTGAGGACGATCCTACCCGGGCCAATTGAATGCAAAGCCGTTCATCCGCTGGGGGCGCGGCCGATGCGTCGGCACAAGGTTGCATCCGCGGGTGTGCCTTCCTGGCGCTGGCTCTCTCGAATCTCGCCTGGCACGAGGGCGTGCGCCGCCGCCTATGACGATGCCACCGGGAAGCGCGGGGGCCCGGAGCGTCTGTCCGCGGGAAGGTTACCATCGGCGTCGGCATGTCCCCGGACGAGATCGGCTACCTACTGAGGGCCGCCACTCGTTGCGGCGGACTTTGACAGACCCTCGCCGTATTGCGCCAGTCCATGGCCAGGCTCCGCTCGAGTATGAGCTCGACCAGTCGGGTGGGGTAGGCACCTTCCCCCTTGTTCACTGCCGGTCAACACCTCTCGACCGGCACAGGTGTACTCGTGCCGCACTGCATACCGACCCCCGAGATCACCCTTGAGCCCCGCAAACCCACACGTGCCGCGGACAACTCGTCGACCGGGCGCTCGCCGATCGGGAAGGCGGGCTGGGCGGTCTCCGGATCCGCCTCGACCCCATGCTGCGCGTGAGACTTGCCGAGGCCGCGGACGGGGATGCGCGACGTGCCTTGAATATGCTGGACGTTGCGGCCGGGCTCGCGCCGGGTGGGGTGATCGACGGAGATTTGCTATACCGGGTCCTGTCCGGGGGCGCGACGCGGCGCTTCGATAAGGGCGGGGAGGTATTCCACGAGCAGATCTCGGCCCTGCACAAGGCGGTGCGGGGGTCTTCCCCCGGACGCCGCCCTGTACTGGTTCGCACGCATGCTGGATGGCGGCTGTGATCCCCTCTACATCGCCCGGCGGGTGGTGCGCATGGCCTCCGAGGACATCGGCAACGCCGATCCGAGGGCGCTGCGCATCGCGCTCGATGCCTGGGAGACCCAGGAGCGGCTGGGGAGCCCCGAGGGAGAGCTCGGCATCGCCCAGGCCATCGTGTACCTCGCCTGTGCGGCCAAGAGCAACGCGGTTTACAAGGCCTTCCAGTCGGCCATGGCCGATGCCCGTGATCGCGGCTCGTTACCGGTCCCCCTGCGGCCGAGGTGCCGGTAACCAATCTGGCCCAGGACCGCATCCTCTGCCCTCAAGAACTGCCTTGCCGCTACGTCTGCCATACCCCCTACTTCCGCAGCGAGGCGGGCTCCTACGGAAAGGACACGCGCGGGCTCATCCGGCCAGCACCAGTTCGGGAAAGGTCGAGCTCGTGCAACTGGTGCGTCCCGATGCGTCCTATGAGGCCCTGGAAGAGCTGACCCGACACGCCGAGGTTGGGTTGCAGCCCTGGGGTCTGCACTACCGGTTGGTCGCGCTGTGCACAGCCGATCTCGGGTTCGCGTCGGCCAAGACCTATGACTTGGAGGTTTTGGATGCCGGGCCGGGGGCGGTTTCGCGAGGTCTCCCTCTTGCCGGAACTTCGAGTCGTTCCAGGCGCGGCGCATCAAGGCCCGCTGGCGCCACCTCGATACCGGCCGCCCCGAACTCCTACATACCCTGAACGGCTCGGGCCTCGCTGTGGGGCGCACCTTCGTGGCGGTGATGGAGAACCACCAGGAGGCCGACGGCCGCATCCGGGTGCCGGAGATGCTGCGGCCCTATATGGGCGGGATGGAGATCGTGGATGGGCGGTGATGGATGGGCGTAGCCACCCGCTCGACCTCGCGGCGACCGCCGCCCTTCCATGCGCCGCGGGCGCATGGAAGGGCCGTATCGGCATCCCTAGTCGTCGCCGCCGAAGACGCCCAGGAGGTGCAGGAGGCTGGTGAAGAGGTTGTAGATCGAGACGTAAAGGCCGACGGTCGCCATGATGTAGTTGGTCTCGCCGCCGTGGATCAGCTCGCTCGTCTGGTAGAGGATCAGTCCCGCCATCAGCAGCACGAACATCGACGACACGGCGAGTGCGAGCCCCGGCAGGCTGAAGAAGATCGCCGCCAGCCCGGCCAGGAACGCGACCATGACGCCCACCGCCAAGAACCCCCCCATGAAGCTGAAGTCCTTCCGGGTGGTGAGCGCGTAGCCCGATAGCCCGAGGAAGATCACGCCGGTGCCGCCCAGGGCCATCATCACCAGCTGGGCGCCGTTCGAGAACACCCTGAGGTACATGTCGATGATAGGCCCGAGCGTCAGGCCCATGAAGCCCGTCAGCGCAAACACCGCCGCGATCCCCCACACGCTGTTGCGCAGCCGGGCGGTCAGGAACAGGAGGCCAAAGTAGCCGACGAGCGTGATCAAGAGGCCCGGATGGGGCAGGTTGAATACCATGGACACCCCCGCCATCAAGGCGCTGAAAAGGAGCGTCATGGACAACAGGGTATAGGTGTTGCGGATCAGTTTGTTGGTCTCGAGGCCAGCGGCCTCGTGACCCATCGTGGGATAACGTACCGGGTTCATGCTCATATTTTCCTCCATTCAGTATTCCAAAGACCAGCCTATAGACGCCCATGCGGTCGGCGAAGTTCCTCGAAGCATAGCACACCCCGTAACGGGAAGTTGAGCCCCGGACCGTTCGTGCATGTTACGTTCGTGAACCGTTTGGTTACGGCCCCCCGCATCGGCTATCCTTGGCCGATGGTGCCGGTCCGCGGATCCCTTGCCAGAGGTGGGGTGTACGGAGCCATCCTGCTGAATCGGGCGCCCTGTGCTTGCTAGCAGCCTGTCGGACTCACATTGAACGGTAACGGGACAAGGCGGGGCTCGCGCACGATGAGGGTGACTCGGGCGGCCGTTGAGGTTCTAAGAGCGACGCAATGACGATGAACGGATCGGTCCCG
>JBOIDR010000206.1:0-2997 GCA_050740695.1 Gammaproteobacteria bacterium
GGCCAAAGGATAGGAGCATCCCCCCGCCCCCGATTCTGGGAAGATGGGTAGCGCAAGACCAAGGCCTCAACCCCCCAGCTCGTGGACCGTACCGACAACCTCTTCTAGCGTGGCACATTATGATGCCATTAAGGTAGAGGGTGGAGTCCATTCCATTAGGGCGCGTGCCCGCGCCACTCATTGGCGGTATGATTCCGTCACGTCGGATGATCGTCGCACCCAGTTCCGGGTGGGACCTATTTCTCTACCGCCAACACCGATCGGCGCCGAACGTTTCTCACCGATCCCGATGAGCTCCGCCCTGCGGGAAGCGATCGGAAGACTTCGTTTGACCGGTCCGTTTTTGATCGAGGCATTGCTGCCTGCTCTGGCGAATGAGTCGACGCGGACACGCGCCCTGCGCTCGCTCGAGCCCGGGCCGTTCGCGTGCGGCCGGCAGCTGCCGGCACTGTGAGGAGATGCGCGGCTATTCCAGGGTTTCGGGGCTTGGCGATAGTTGCGTGCACCGTTCGCTTGCGGTGCGCAAGCGGATCCCTTGCCCTTCACGACTCGATGCGTATCGATCCCATGAAGGTACGCTCAGAGCTCGGACGTTGTGCCTCGCACGCCATCCGATGGGCAAGCGCTGGTAGATCACGCCTCCGTCAGAAGCCACGCGCACTCCTATGTATCCGTCTTGCAATGCGGTGTGATGTCGAGAGTGGTCATGCGCACTGACCGATACTTGATCGCTCGGATCGGACGCCAGTGCCAACGTATCAGAGGACCTTAGAAGTCCGATTACTGGATGACCAAGATCAGCCCGATTCGGCCGGATGGCGCGCCCCCGGCGTTGTGGGGCCCCCTGCCCTGGCGACCGGTCATGCTCAATGGCTATGAACGGCAATTCGTGTATGTCTATGGCGCGGTCAGTCCCCTGCAGGGCGACTTCGACTGGATGTTGGGTGGCGAGATGAATACCCTGCGCATGGGCGAATTCCTGGGACAAGTCAGCCGCGCTCATCTCGACGACTTCATGGTGATGATCGTAGATGGGGCGATGGGGCTAGCTCGCACCGAGCCAAAGATCTGGCCATACCTGAAAATATCCGGCTGTCGACCCTGCTTCTACCATGTCGCATTCTCGTTCGCGCGACCTTCGCCTCGCGCGCGAGGGGCCCGCCGAAAGAAGCGCTAGCTAGGACAGCGCGAGCGGGGCCTCGAGGCCAGGCCCGGCGACGCCACCGCAGCCGCCGCTTCGTCGAGGGCTGGGCCCCGCGGGCGTCAATCGTCGAGCGGCTGCAGCAGGTTCTTGTCGACGTAGTGCGCAATGAGGCCGCCCTGCACGAACCCTTTGTTCATCGCGTTGCGAAAATGGATCCCGCAGTAGATGCGCGAGATGCCCTCTTCGTAGGCGGCGGCGCTGAACCGCTTGTACGTCCGGCTCGCGCCGGTCGGGCTGGTAACGGTGAACGTGTGCCGATCACCGAGCTCGAGGGCGAGCGCGCCCGCCGCGGCGGCGGCCGTGACCGCGTGCGTCGAGGCGTACTCGGGGAAGGGCGGGGTCACGCAGAGCGGCTCCCAGTTGGGGTCGCCCTTTGTGGCCCAGTTGCCGTCGTTGTCGCCGGCGCGGATGGCAGTGATGGGCCGCCAGTAGTTGAACTGGAACTTCGTGTCGAAACTGGCGATGACCCCGTCGGCCAAAGAGATGTTGAGCACGGCGAGCGTGCGCGCCGCCCACCACTCGTCCGCCGACAGATCGGCGAGGCCCTTCTGCGCGGCGAAGTTCCATTCTTTGGCGGCGACGTCGTACCAGAACAGGGCGGTCTCCGTCTGCTCGGCGGTGCGCGTGGTGCTGCTGGCGGAGCCCACGCTCTTCACTTGCTTGTAGTCGCGCGTGTACTTGAAGCTCTTGACCGAGGAGGGCGTCGGCGAACGGAACTGGCTGGCGCTGTTCAGCGCGAAGGGGGGCAGCTCGCTCCAGCCCGCCAGGATCACGAAGTTCAGCGGCGGGGTCGGCTGGTACACGCCCGGGTCGGCGGGGCCCGGCGTGTAAGGCTTCGTGATCGCCGCGAGGAGGTCGTCGGAGCTCCGCCGGGCGAGGATCGCGGCGGCGGCCGCCTGCCCCGTCGCGATCCCCGCGTCCTTGGCGGCCCCGTCCGGGACGGACGAGAGGGCCACGTCGTACTCGGCGTCGACCGACGCCGCGGCCTGGGGCACGAGCTGGACGAGCGTGTCGTGCGCGGCGGCGGCCACGGCGGCGGCCACCGACGCCGCGGGGGCGGAGCCGACGAACTCGTACGGCTCGTACCTCGGCTCGATGGCGTTGAGCGCGTCGTGAATGGCGATATGGGCGACCGCGAGCGTGTAGGTCTGGGGCCCCGGGGGCAGGTTCGCGGCGACGAGGTTCGACGCGAAGGTGTTCCAGTCGATGACCTCGCTGCTGGGCTTGCCGCCGCCCTTGTGCGGCTTCGAGAACTCGATGGCGCCCTCTACCGGGCCGTCAAAAACGAACCCGAGGGGATTATTGGCTAACGAATCGCCGCTGCCTCCATGCGCCGCCGGCAATGATGCGGTCCACACCAACAGTACCAAACCCGCAAGCCACCGTGCTTTCATCGTCGCGTACTCCGTTCGAGGATCAGTTGCTCGATCCGCGCGATCAACTCTTCTCGTCAGCGGATCACGTCTAAGGCCTGCAACTGGTGTGCTGTGCCGCTGTTTCATGGGATGTCTCCTCAAGTGGTATTGAAGGCTTGGGTCATGACCACCGTTCATGCGGTGTCACAACCGGGGTATTGCGAGGCGCGTACCAGAGGCCTTACGACCGTGGCCGGGCGACTTCAAGCGCTTGTCGCGAAAGGTTTGTTACTGATTGGTGGCATGGCATGAGTGGGACTGGTCATTCTGCTTTACACATCATGCCGACTGCCTGGCCTAGCGAAGGGTTGGATGGTGGCGAAGAGGGGGCCAAGCGGGGCGCCGGGGGTGGGCGATATGCGATGATATGGTTGACCA
>JBOIDR010000207.1:0-2991 GCA_050740695.1 Gammaproteobacteria bacterium
CCACCGGCTTTTAGCCGGTGGTTGTTTAGTGACTACTTAAGACAACCCACAGATCCTGCTGAGGAGGCTAAAACTGTTACCCATGTCCCCGGACTAAAGTGTTACCCATGTCTCCGACCGTTCAGCGCAGCACGCCCGCGCCCGAGCGCGAGGAGCTCGAACGTGAGCCCATTCTGATCTCGGGAGAGCAAATCCGGCTGATGCGTGCGGACTTCCCGAAGCGTTGGGGTACGATGCCGACGCGTGAGCAATTGACCGCGCTGATCAATCAAGCGATCGACGATGAGTTGCTCTACCGGGAGGCGCGCGCCCTGGCCCTCGACTTCGAGGACGGCAGCGTGCGCAGGCGCTTGGTCGAGAAGATGCGCGCCGTAAGCGATCATCCCGGTCGCAGCGAGGAAGACCTGTACCGTGAAGCGCGCGCGCTCGGACTCGACGACGACGTCGTCATCCGCCGCCTCTTGATCGCGAAGATGCGCTTGTTCCTGCAACAGGATCTACATGCAGCCCCGCTCGCTGAAAAGGACCTGCAAGATTATCTCGATAGGCACCGCGAGCGTTTCGTACAGCCCCCGGAGGTGACTTTCTCACAGGTCTTTCTGAGCACCGCGACGCACGGTGATGACGCCGAAAAGGGTGCGCAAGCCATCCTGGCGAAACTGCATGGTCGCCCTCCATCGGCGGAAATCGTCTCCGAGCTGTCGGACCCTTTCCCCCTCGGCCTCGAGTTTCCCGCCTATTCCCGCAGCCGGATCGCATCGCGCTTCGGGAAAAGCTTCGCCGATCGGGTCTTCGCCTGTGAGAACGGAACCTGGTCCGGCCCCATCGCCTCGCCCTATGGCTTGCACTGGGTCTTTGTTCATGAGAAGTCGCCGGAACGAATGCCGCCGCTCGCGGCGGTCCGAAAGCGGATCGTTCACGCCGGGACGGCAGAACGCGCGGCGGTGCAGCTCGCGCGAGGACTGGCGCGGCTGCGTAGCCTGCGCGAGGTCCGCGTCGAAGGCAGAGAGGACCTGTCCGTGCCAGCCAGGACCCTGGCGGCGAAGCCGTGATCCGGAAGCGTCTCCGCACCGCCCTCATCGGTTCGGTGCTTTGCATGTGGGCACAGTCAGAATCAGCCAGAGCCCACCCGCTCGATCCGGCACTGCTGGAAATCTGGGAGTCGGCGAGCTCGACGATCGACGTGCTGTGGCGCGTACCGGCCTCGCAGCCCGCCGATGCCCCTCTCAAACCCCTCTTTCCGCACGGCTGCGCGACCCTGTCTAACCCCAGCGCGACCCTAACGGGCACACGCATGACGGCAAGATGGCGCATGCGCTGCGATACACCCGGTCTCATAGGCCGGCGGATCGAGATCGAGGGGCTGCGCGAACGGCGGACCGACGCGCTCGTGCGGATACACCTGAGCGATGGGCGTCTGATCCAAACCATTTTGCGCAGCGGCGCGCCCTTCCTGGCGGTCCCCGACCGAGCGGGTTCGTTGAACGTCCTAGGTGACTACCTGGCTTTGGGCTTCGAGCACATCCTGGTCGGGCTCGATCACCTGCTATTCGTGCTCGGGCTCACGCTGCTCGTACACGGGCGCCGGCGGCTGATTTGGACCATCACGGCCTTTACCGTCGGGCATAGCGTGACACTGTCGCTCGCCATACTCGGCTATGTCGATGTGCCTCTTGCACCCGTGGAAGCCCTGATCGCCCTCAGCATCTTCGCCGTCGCCGTGGAAATCGCACGTGAATCGCAAGGGTGTGCCGCCGGCTTGTGGCGTTTTCCGTGGGCCATGGCGCTGGCTTTCGGGTTCCTGCACGGCTTGGGCTTCGCGGGCGCCTTGGCAGAGCTCGGGTTACCCGCCGATGAAATCCCCCTCGCGCTTTTCTCCTTCAACGTCGGCATCGAGCTCGGGCAGATCCTGTTTGTCGGGTTGGTGCTGGCCGGAAGGGCCGTGCTCCGCAGACTCCCGGTGCCGTGGCCGAAGGCCAGTGAGTTGATCCCCGCGTACGCGATCGGTTCGCTCGCGGCCCTGTGGATCTTCGAACGGGTTTATCTGATCGTTCGGGTATGAAGGAGCGCGATCCGAATGGCGCTTACATGAGATCCGGCCAAAGCGAGCTGAGGCGCGCGGGCCGGGCCACCGGCGGTGCAGGTGCGCCTCATCTCGAGGTTCGGGCGAAGGAAACGGTGTTGATAGACTTACCAAAACCAGGGCGATCGATGCTGCGGTACGCGCTAGTGGTCCCGCTCCTCTCTGCCTGCTCTTCGTCCTATTACAACGCGATGGAGCATCTTGGGTTTCCCAAGCGCGAACTCCTCGTCGACCGGGTGGAGGAGGCGCGAGAGAGCAACGAGCAAGCGGCAGAACAGTTCAAGGACGCCTTGGAAAAATTTATCGCGGTCACCGGCGTTAAAGGCGGCGCACTCCAAGAGAAGTACGGTCAACTAGAGAGCGAGTACGAGCAAAGTGAGGCGCGAGCCACCGAGGTACACCGGCGCGTCGCGGGAGTGGAAGATGTGGCCGAGGCGCTGTTCGATGAGTGGGAGGCCGAGCTCGATCAATATACGAGCGCGCCCTTGCGGCGTAGCAGCGAGCGGCGGCTGCAACAGACCCGCGCCCAATATAGGCAGCTCATCCGGGCGATGAAGCGTGCTGAAGCCAAGATGGATCCCGTCTTGGCCGCCTTTCACGACCAGGTGCTTATTTCTCAAGCACAACCTCAACGCCCAAGCGATCGCCTCACTCAAGGGCAACCTGGCTTCGATCGAGTCGGACATCGCGGTGCTTATCCGGGAGATGGAGGCGTCGATTCGAGAGGCGAATCGCTTCATCGATGCGATGAACATGGAGCAGGTCTCATGAACGTCGCTATGCTAGTGTAATGTCTCACGCACAGCTTGACAGTATGATTCGCAGCTGTTATGCTGTGAGACATGTGGACGAGCAGCGCGGCATTGGCGATAACGCCCGAGAGCAGATTGGAACTGGAACGGATCGTC
>JBOIDR010000208.1:0-2899 GCA_050740695.1 Gammaproteobacteria bacterium
TGATCCTCTTCGGCAGCGACCCACGTGCCTCTCACATCGCCGCCGCTCTGACATCGCGCCCTCGACCCAACCGATCGCACCCGCACTTACCACCAAAATCACGCGCTTTTACAACCCCGTCAACAACGGTATCCGCCCGCGCTTATCTGTCCAAGGTCAGCAGGTCGTCCACACCCACCTTGAGGACCCGAGCAATCGCGCGCAGCTTCGTCACAGATCCCTGCCGTTCGCCGCGCTCCAGCATCGCGATATAGGACTGCCGCACACCGGCAGCCCCTGCGAGCTGCCCCTGGGTGAGGCCACGCTATTCCCACCATACCAGCATCGGGTTCTCGCTCTCCACCAGGCGATCCACTATGTCCGCAGGAAGCAGTTCTTCCTCACCTACCGCCAGCTTACGCTCGAACTCGTCGATCGCGCGCGCATCCTCGGCATCCTCCGCTGCCTCCACAAGCCGTAGGTAATCCCGATACGGTATCACTGCGTATTGAGGCTTCCCGTTCGCCTCAATGATCTGCGCCTTCGCATTCATTTATAGACACCTCCGCGGGTTGCGATCCTGATGATCGCGACGACCAAGCGCTTTTCGTCGAGGGTATAGACGACCCGCCAGACTCCGATCCGCACGCGGTAGCCGTGCGGATGGCCCTTGAGACTCTTCACGTTCGCCGCCTCGACAGTGACGCGCTCGATTTCGCGCCCCTTCAGTGCTCGAAAGGACGGGAAATTCAATGCGGCTTTGCAACGTATATCCGTTGCGCGGGGCGGGCCGGTCCATGGTGGGGTGGTCCGTCGGGGGTCGGGAAGAGGTCGCTTGCGTTGGCCCTGGCCGGGTTCCGGGTGGCTGTGGGGGACGCATAGGCGGAGCCGGTGCCCGGACGCGAGTCCACCCGCCGGTCGAGGGGCCTTGATCGGCAGGACGGTGCGGAGCAGGAAGGTGCCCACCCGCTCACCCGCTGGTCGAGCTCAGCGCCGGCGGGTCGACCGCAACGTCAAACACTGTAATCTCCGGCGGCAGGGTCTCGTCGAAGATCGCCGCGACAATGTCAGGGGCGAGTGTGGTCGGCCGGGAGGGCGGGTAAGCGGCTGTATCGCTTAACCCGCCTTCCGGAAGACCGCGCATGAGGTCGGCGCTGGAAGGTCCTCTTGCGTGCGTTCGGTGGTGGGTTACGGCGGAAACGACGTGCCTAACCCACCGTCCATCAACTCTCGCTCAAGGGCCTGCGCACGCCGATGGCTCCTCTCTCGACGGTAACGTCGTCCGCACCCTCGCCGACGGCGTTATCGGACGTGTGGACGTTGTTCCCCCGGCGGGTACCTTCGTTCCCCCACGCCGATACTTCAATTCGGCCCGCGCCGACGGTAGCGTGGTCCACGGGGAGCGGATCGAAGTCGGCACTGGTGCCGACGGTTCTTCAAGAGACATCGGGCAAGCGCGTGAGGTGTCTCTCGGGCGTCAGGAGAGTATTTCGATCCTGGCCCCTTAGCCTTAAGATTCCCGGCAGCCAGGCACGACGGTATTCGGTCATCGATCACCTTCTCTCGGCCGGCGCTCTTCGCGAGCGATGCGGTTCCCTTCGTTCACCGCATCCTGCGGGCTGTGGGGTCCGCGCGCAGGAAAACCCGGGCGCTACTCCTTCAGCCTACCACCGCACCTCAGGTCGACGATGCCGTATCCGGGCTGCTCGCGGCCCAGGACGCCGAGGAGTCCGTCCAGATAAAAATGCTCCGACGGCTTGCCGTCGTTGTTATTCGTGAACCTCACCTCAATGCCGTTCGCGGTCTTGAAGCCGATGTCGACGATACCGTAGCCGTCCTGGTTGTAGACCCAGATCTCGACGATGCGGGTATCAGATCCCACGGTCTTCAGGATCTCCTTGCCCGCGAAGTTGCTGGTCGTCCACTTCTTTTCGGTGTCCACCAGGCCCACGTTGACGATGCCGTATCCGTCTTGGTTCTGGACGACCATCCGCTGATCTTTCCCAGCGAGACGACGGGATCGCGAGGGGTCCCCTCGGGGTTACCCACGAGCCAATTGGACCACGTGACAAACTCGTTACTCGGCATGATTTTTCCCTCCCTTTGTCCCAATCAAATATCAAATTTCGTATTCAGCCTCGGAATCACGTTGACCTCCCCGGCACCAGGCCGGTGGCCGAATGCACATCGGCGGGAAGTAAACGCCAGAACTTTCGTCGTGTCAAGCCCCGCTTGGCGAGATGGTCGTGGCCGTCGCAATCCAGCGCGCGTGCGCGCCTGCGGGGAAGCGAAATCTGGCGAGCTTTCTCGACGACAGCGTGGCGCGCATGTCGTGCCTACCCGGGAAGCCTGCTCGGGGCAGGCGTTTGGGGGCCGTCGCATCAGTGGCCGACGCTTCGCTCCGGCTCCACACCTTCGCCACGGTGCTGGGGTTGACGCTGGTCAGTCTCGCGAAGATCGCCCTCGGCACCGAGATGTCGGCCCGCGTGATGATGCGGTCGCTGGCCGCCATAGACGCCACGCTCGTTCGCACGACGACCGGCGGCATGGGGCGACGGGCGACGGCCCACCGTGATGCTGGCCCCGGATCTCACGCCGAAACAAGCAAAGCGGTCGAGATCTTCGATCTCGGGCGCTGGCTTCCGTCACTTCTTTCCACCAGTACACCAAGTCGCGTCCAAGCGGAAAAACAAGCCTCAGCGTGACCATTTTTGCGTCCACCGGGACGAAAGTAGGGCGAAGCAAGATCGAATGACTCGACGGCGCTGACTTCGGCGGATGAGTTGGCGCGGACACGCGCCCTAATGGAATGGACTCCACCCTCTACCCTTAACGGCATCATAATGTGCCACGCTAGAAGAGGTTGTCGGTACGGTCCACGAGCTGGGGGGTTGAGGCCTTGGTCTTGCGCTACCCATCT
>JBOIDR010000209.1:0-2876 GCA_050740695.1 Gammaproteobacteria bacterium
ACCCAAGATCACCACCGCCGAGGTGACGTCAGCCGCGGCCGTGTAGTGCAGACCTATGGGGGTCCCTATGAGTGATATCAATCACTTAGCACCTCGGTACCCCCCGAATCGGCTAAGTCGGGCTAACTGGCAATGTTGGCATATTTCATTGGCGGCGCAGCGCGTCGCACGGGCCGGTGCCGCCGAGTGCCCGCGGCGCGGGCCGCGGTCTTACCCACGGGCGCCGCGGGCGTCTTGCGCGGCGTCGGGGACCGGCCCTGAGTGCCTCCACACGCAGCGGCCACCGCTCTCTTTGTCGAGGAGGTCCAGGAGCCGCTGGTGCTCTGCCGACTCCGAAAGACTCGGGGCGATGACCCGTAGCGATACGCGCCGCGCCGCGCCGCGCCGTGAGACGTCCGCTCCCGGTGATGCCTGCGACTCCTCTTCGAGGAGGAGGGTCGCCTGCCCCCCGGTCATGGCCAGATAGACATCCGCCAGGATCTCGGCGTCGAGCAGGGCCCCGTGGAGCGTGCGGGCGGCGTTGTCCACCTGATAGCGCTTGCACAGGGCGTCCAGGCTGTTCTTCTGGCCGGGGTGTTTCTCGCGCGCCAAGGCCAGCGTATCCACGACCGTACAATGGTCCCCGAAGCGGCCCCATTCGGGACCCGCGAGCATGAGCTCATGGTCCAGGAAGCCCAGGTCGAAGGCCGCGTTGTGGATGATGACCTCGGCGCCGCGCACGAATTGAAGGAATTCCGCGGCGATCTCCGCGAAGCGCGGGCTCGCTTCGAGGTCCTCCAGGGTGATCCCGTGCACCTGGGCGGCCCCTTCGTCGATGTCCCGATCAGGATGCAGATAGCGGTGAAAACGGCGATCGCTCACGCGCCGGTTCACGATCTCGACGCAACCGATCTCGATGATGCGATGACCCGTGTGGGGCTCGAGCCCGGTGGTCTCGGCATCGAGCACGACTTGACGCATGGGACGCGATGGCAGTGAGGCGAGATCGAAACGCGGAACGGACGTCTAACAGGATGTTGGCGCGACCCGACCCGTGCGGGTGCGGCTGCGGGCTGTTCCCGTGCAGGCCGCTTCAGCGTGGGGTCCGCCGCAGCCGCTTGGCGTTGGCGTTGGCCCGACGGTGTACCGGCGCGAGACCCTCGGCGAGCACGCGCGAGGCGGCGTTCGATACAATGCGCGGCACGGCCCCCGCTGCCGATTTCGAAGCGAAGCTGCCCGCCCGCGCGGTGGGGATCCTCGCGGACGGGAGCCTCTTCCCCGCGCGCAGGACCGACGGCCACAGCGCCAGATTGGCCCGGACGATCTCCGCGGCCATGGCGCTGGCCGATTCACGGAAGGCCTCGAGCTTCTCCTGGGTCATGCGCGTGAGCTCCCTGCGGTCGGCGGTCGACCGAGTGGGACCCGACTTGGCCAGGCGCGCGGTGCGATGGGCCATGACCTCTGGCGCGGCCACGGCGATCTCTCACATCTGCATCCAGGGCTGCCACCAGCCCAGGCCGGTGCTCCCCTTGCGTCGACGCGTTTTCGTGTATCTCATGGTGGATGCGGCTCCTTCCGATGGTCTTTATGGAGGGGGAATATAGGGCGCCATCCCCATCCTGTCCAGCCCGATCCCTCGCCATGGCGCGCCGGTCGAACGCCCTTCCCAACGCGATGATCTCCCCGGAGCGGATCGTGATCTCGTGGCTCGGGCCGACATGGCCTGCAAGCGGATCACCCGCGGCATCGTCAGCAAGCTCTTGGGCGAGAGCCCGATCAAGGCCGTGCTCGACCCCTACAACCCCAGGGTTCGACCTTCCACGTCAACTTCAACACCTCGAAGAAGACCCGCTGCCAGACCGACGCGCGCCGCCGCCACGTGAACTGGGTCATCTGCGACACCGACTGGGAGGCGGAATTCTGCCGCGTCACCGAGGCACACCGCGCGTTCGGGCCTACGTCAAGCACCACAACCTCGGCCTCGAAGTGCCGTAGCGGTATGGGCGGGCGCTCGGGTCGATGAACGGCCCCAAAAAGTCTCCCATGCTGGACCGATGGCTCACGTCATTGACAACCCCGCAGGTCCATCGGTACTCGTCGCTTGCCGAGAAAGGGCGTTTAAAATTCTAATACCCGTACCCATACCCGTTATTACCCTGCGGCCGGGATCGGACACCGTTCTCACGTCGCGTCGTGGAAAATGATGCCGAGCGTATGACGATGCCCCGAGCGAACGCGGCTGACGCCGTGTCGCAGGTTGACCCGATACACAGCCCGCGTGCCCTGTACCGGACGGTGACGTACGGCGAAGACAACCGCGTCACCTTGCCGGAGCGGCACGACCTCCGGCCGCGATTGCATGCGCGGGCGCTGCTCGGCCAGCACGAACTCGCCACCCGTGAAGTCACGTTCGGGCTCGGACAACAAGATCGTGACCTGAAGCGGGAAAACGTGCTCGCCATAGAGGTCTTGATGCAGGCAGTTGTAATCGTCCGCCTCATACTGAAGCAGCAGCGGCGTGGGCCTGAGCTGCCCCGCAGCATGGCAACGCGCGATATAGTCTGCGTGTTTTTCGGGGTACCGAATCTCAATGCCCATCGCGGCGTTCCAGCGATTGGCCACCGGCGCAAGACGCGGGTAGAGGGCTGTGCGGAGAGTGGCGATGATGTCGGGCAATGGATAGCTGAAGTACTTGTATTCTCCACGCCCGAAACCATGCCGTTCCATCATGATCCGGCTACGGAAGAACCCATCTTCCGGGTACAGTTCGGCTAGCGCATCGCACTCTTCCGGGGTAATGAGGTCCTCGATCATCGCGCATCCCTGCGCATCGAGGTCTTTCGACACCCGCTCCCAATCGAGCGCCTTCACCCGGCCGGCAATATCCCTGGCCGGTG
>JBOIDR010000210.1:0-2845 GCA_050740695.1 Gammaproteobacteria bacterium
GGGTCTGCGGACGAGCGGTTTGCGCAGGCGATCCGGATGGTGGACGTAATCGAAGCCGTAGCGCCCCTTGACGCACAGCCGGCTATGGTTGGCCGGCCCGTCGCGACCGTCCACATAGAGGATCCTGTTGTCCTTGACATTCAACGTCAAAAGACATCCGACGCCGCAATAGGGGCAGGTCGACGCGACCTTTTTGTCCGGCTCGATAAGCCCGACGTTGCGGGCCGGCATGAGCGCGCCCGTGGGGCAGGCCTGGACGCACTCCCCGCAGCTCACGCAGGTGCTACTGCCCATGGGATCGTCGAGATCGAAGACGATCTTGGAACGCGTGCCCCGAAAGGCATAGCCGATCACGTCGTTGACCTGCTCCTCGCGGCAGGCGCGGACGCAGCGCGTGCATTGGATGCAGGCGTCGAGGTTGACGGCGATGGCGGGGTTGCTGAGGTCCGGCGCCGGCTGCTCGCGCCCGGGGAAGCGCGAGGGGCCGATCTCTAACCAGTCCGCCCAGTGGTCCAGCTCCGAGCGCCGGGTGTAGGGCGAGCGCCCCGCCTCCGGCATGTCCGCAAGCAGTAGCTCCACGACCAGCTTCTGGGAATGGCGGGCGCGCTCGCTGTCGCTCCTGATCTCCATGCCTCGCGTGGGCTTCCGGCAGCAGGAGGGGGCCAGCGCCCGCTCGCCCTCGATCTCGACCATACAGGCCCGGCAGTTGCCGTCCGGCCGATAGCCCGGCTGGTAGCAGAGATACGGAATGTCGACGCCGACGCGTTTCCCGGCCTCGAGGATGGTCTCGTCCGGCAGGGCATGGACCGTGCGGCCGTCCAGGGTGAAGGCGATGGTCTCGGGTTCGGGCAGGGGCTTGGGGATGATGGCGGCCATGTCAGACGAACTCTTCCGGAAAATATCTAATCGCACAGCGCAAGGGGTTGGGCGCGGCCTGGCCGAGCCCGCAGATCGAGGCATCCTCCATGGCCCTGGCCAATTCTTCCAGGAGGGTGGTGTCCCAGACCTCGCGCTCCATGAGCTTCACGGCCTTGGCCGTGCCCACCCGGCACGGGGTGCACTGGCCGCAGGATTCGTCCTCGAAGAAGCGCAGCGCATTGAGCGTCGCATCGCGCGCGCGGTCGTGATCGGACAGGACGATGATGGCGGCGGAGCCGATGAAGCAGCCGTGGGGGATGAGGGTATCGAAGTCGAGGGGCAGATCGCCGAGAGACGCCGGCAGGATCCCACCCGAGGCGCCGCCGGGGAAATAACCGTAGAATTCGTGGCCGGGCAGCATCCCACCGCAATATTCATCGATCAGCTCGCGCACGCTGATCCCGGCAGGGGCCAGGTATACGCCGGGTTTCTGTATGCGGCCGCTGACCGAGTAAGAGCGCAGTCCCTGCCGTCCGCGCCTCCCTTCCGAGGCGAACCACTCGGGACCGCGCTCGATGATGTCGCGCACCCAGTACAAGGTCTCCAGGTTGTGCTCCAGGGTGGGCCGGCCGAAGAGCCCGATCTCTGCCACATAGGGCGGCCTCAACCGCGGCATGCCGCGCTTGCCCTCGATGGACTCGATCATGGCCGACTCCTCGCCGCAGATATATGCCCCGGCGCCGCGCCTGAGGTGGATCGACGGGAGCGGGCAGGGCGGATCCTCGGTGAGCGCGTCGATCTCCCGGGCGAGCATCCGGCGGCAGCCGGCGTATTCGTCCCGTAAGTAGATATAAACCGCCTCGGCCTCGATGGCCCAGGTGGCGATCAGCATGCCCTCCAGGAAACGGTGTGGGTAGCGCTCCAGGTAGTGGCGGTCCTTGAAGGTACCGGGCTCGCCCTCGTCGATGTTGATGGCCACGAGCCTCGGTTTGGGCTGGTCGCGTAAAATCCGCCACTTGCGCCCGGCGGGGAACCCGGCGCCGCCCAGCCCGCGGAGTTTGGAGTCTTCGAGTAGCTTGACGATGGCCTCGCGCTCGCGCTGGCCATCGGCGCAGGCGGCGAGGGTCTCATAGCCGCCCTCGCGGCGGTATTCCGCATATCGGATGCACGGGGGCAGCGGCGCCTCGGTCTCGCCGGCAATGACGGCGTCCTCGACGCGCTGGATGCTCGCCGTCTCGATGGGGTTCTGCCCGACCACCGCCACCGGCGCCGATTGGCAGCGCCCGACACAGGCCACGTGCTGCACCCGGACATTCTCGCCCAGCCGCTCCTCGAGCCCGGCGATGAGCTCGCGCGCGCCGAACAGCTCGCAGGTGATCGAGTCGCAGACGCGCACGGTCAAGGCCGGAGGGGGGGCCTCGCCTTCCTTGACGACATCGAAGTGGTGGTAGAAGGTCGCGACCTCGTAGACCTCGGTGGTGGCGAGCCTCATCTCCTCGGCGAGCGCGACGATGTGGGCCGCCGAGATGCAGTGGAAGCGGTCCTGGATCCTGTGCAGGTGCTCGATGAGCAGATCGCGACGCCGTGGCTCCTCGCCGAGGAGCTCCCGTACCTCCGCCAGGGCCGTGGGATCGACGGCCCGGCCGCGGATCTGCCCGCGTTTCTTGATAGTCGTTACGTTCACGCAGAGTCTCTCTTTGGACGCGCTATACGCACGCGAAGCGGATCGCCATGCGCAAGCGGCGCGCGCCACCAAGCCAAACGGAGACCCCCGCCGTATCGGAGCCGCCATCAGCGCCTTGTATGCCACCGTACAAAGCTATATAGTGTCGATCGACAACTAAATTCGTGGGGGATACCACAGGGTCTGACCCCAAGGCTGTTCACTCAACAATAAGAGGGTATTGATTATGTTACCAGGTATGATGTATCTGATTCTTTATATTACTCTACTAACTGGTGTAGTTCAAGCGGAAGAGCAGCTTAG
>JBOIDR010000211.1:0-2396 GCA_050740695.1 Gammaproteobacteria bacterium
AGCGGTTTACGTTGTTCATCAAGGCGCATCCGCTACCCCCACTGCGGGTCTATCATTCGCTTATCCCCTCCCCATAGTCACGTGAAGGATTTTGTCCTGAGCCCGTTGCCTTAATTGGGCACGCCGGTTCTAACGGGGGAGGGGTCCGGGCAACTGGCCCCTCTACCCTCTAGGAAACGCTATCCGCCTCTTTGACTTTCATTCCATTCTTACCAGACCGAGCTGGGCAAGAAGCTTGCGCAATTCGATCTGTACCTGGGCCATCAATGATCTTCTTCGGCGTAGCCACCTCGATTAGACGCTGCACGACCGCGTCCACCTTCTCGCGGCAACGAGCCAGGGGGGGTTCGTCGCAGTGATGCTCATGATTAAAAACCAGTGGGGGTGGTTGTGGGGCGACTTGAACGCCCATCGTCGCTGTACGCGGTATGCTTACGTTGGACGATGCACGTTTCTTCTCGCTCTCAGCTTTAAAGTTTCGTCTGCCATTTGGTTGCCACCAGCGACCGCGCTAGGAAAAATAAACGCTATTCCCGTCGACAAAAAGACTACTGCTGGGCTAGCGAGTTGTCAAAGACGCGAGTCCTCGGCCTAGAATCGGGGAGTTTTCGGGTCATTCATCGACCCGAGGGGCAAAAAAAGACAGGTAATTCAATGCGTCTGGCGCCGTGCTACCCGCTCGCCGGCGAAGCGCCCGCTGGGGATGGGCGAGAGCGCCGCGCACCCCGCCGCCGGCGGCCGACCCCTCCGACGCAACGGGTGCTGTTGCAAAACAGCATTGAACTTCCTATCCTTCGCGTGTGAACGCGACCCGCGCCTCCCGGGCCCCTTGTCCAGGGTCGCAGGGTCGCGCGACGGCGGGGTTTGCGGTGCCTTGCCTATTTGCCCAGGTAAAGGGGGAAACATGAAAAGCACGACGCCGATGGCGGCGATTGCCGCGCTAGCCTTGGCCTCGGTCGCGCTGCCGGCACCGGCCGACCATGTGCGGCGGACATACGAAGTCGTTGTCCAATCTAGCGCGGGAACGGCCTTTAGGGATTGTTTCCGTTTCGATCAGCCGCAGTCGACCGTGCTTACGATCGACGGGTTTGGGTCCATTTTGTACGCCCACGGGGGGCTCGGCAATCGCCTCAACCGTTTCAAGGGGGTGGGTGCTGCGGGTAACGCCGCGATCAGTTTCTTTGGCCGCTTCACGAGAAATTTCAGGCGGATCTCGGGCGAGGCGGTGAACAGCGGCGGCGTCGCGTTCGTCTTTTCCGGCCGGCGAAGGCAGGGGTGCGGTAGGTCTTCCGTCGATTCGGGGAGCGGCGCTTTGGGCTCCCCGTATTTCGAAGCCGAGTAAGACCCCGACGTTGCCTAGGTCCTGGGCCGCGAGCTGGTGTAGGTGCTCGGCGCTCGTCGGGAAGTCGCGCACAAAAAAGCGCCCCTCCCGCCCTCCCCCCTTGTGACCCCCGACTCCTGATTGCTGGCGAGGCGACCCCGTTCCCCCATTTAGCACCCCTGTCCATGACCACGCGCGTTCTGGCCATAGATACCGCCACCGAGGCCTGCTCGGCGGCGATCCTCGTCGAGGGCGCCGTGTGCGAACGCTTCCGGATCGCGCCGCGGCGGCACAGCGCCCTCATCTTGCCCATGGTCGAGGAGGTCCTGGCCGAGGCCGGCGTGAGCCTGCATCAGCTCGACGGCCTCTGCTTCGGCCGCGGCCCCGGCTCGTTCACGGGGGTGCGCATCGCGACCGGGGTGATCCAGGGCCTAGCGCTCGCTTCGGATCTGCCGGTCGCACCGGTCTCGACGCTCGCGGCCCTGGCACAGGGCGCTTTCCGGCCGGAGGCACCGGAGTGCATCGTCGCCGCCCTCGATGCGCGCATGGGTGAGGTCTACCTCGGGATCTACACAATGGGGGGGATGTGCGCGCCTGGCGCAACGGGTATCTGCACGGCGATGGCCCTGCAGCCGCTCCGGCCCGAGGCCGTGATCGATCCGGCGGCGATCTCGGCCTCCCTGACCGGCGCGTGGACGGGCGTGGGTAGCGGCTTCAAGGCCCAGGGTGCCGCCCTGTGCAAGTCCTTGGCGGGAAGCCCGTCGCGAATAGAGCCCGAGACGTATCCGCACGCCCGTGACGTCGCCCTGCTCGGGATCGAGACTCTGCGGCAGGGGCTAGGGGTGCGGGCCGAGGAGGCGCTGCCGGTATACCTCAGGGATCGCGTGCCTTAGGGATCACGTGGTTTAGTCGGTGGCATTGCAACACCAGATTTCCTATCCTAGTGTATTATTCTAATGTACGTTCAAGTTGAGACTAACTATCCACGGCCACGCCGTTATGCCCCGCACCCGGTTATGATCCTCCGCCAAACGTGGCAACCCCACATGCAACTGTGCGATCACGGCATCGAGGT
>JBOIDR010000212.1:0-2378 GCA_050740695.1 Gammaproteobacteria bacterium
GATCCTCTTCGGCAGCGACCCACGTGCCTCTCACATCGCCGCCGCTCTGACATCGCGCCCTCGACCCAACCGATCGCACCCGCACTTACCACCAAAATCACGCGCTTTTACAACCCCGTCAACACCGCGCGGACCGCCAAATCACCGGCCGCCTGTCCGACGCAACAATACACGTTGTAAAGCTGCGTTGAAGTTCCTATACTTCTATTTACCACGACTCTTCCAAAGCACGAAGACGATGAGTGCAATTATGGCGACCATAATGATAATGCCGGTCCACACACCCGTCTTAAAAACGTCCCCGATGACCCCGCAGCCGGACATTACAGACAACAGCGGGGCGAAACATGCAGTTCTTAAATGCTTGGTCATATGCGCGCCAGGTTAGAAGCGTTGAGTTCCATTATGTATTGCCCCAATTGACCAGCATCCAGCCGTAGACGACGAAGCCGCTCGAAGCCGCGATTTGCCGTGCGAAGAGCCACCTCGAGCGGCGTTGGGTGCTGCGATGCCGGCTGATGGTGAACAATAGGATCGCGGCGGATGCCCGGCCGATGCGCTCGATCCATATTCAACGTAAGTAGCGCAACGCTAATTGAATATGAGATAGATGATGACCAGCACGATGACTGGGACGCCCAGCAGCCAGCCCAAGAGATATTTGCCCATCGCGATTCTCCTTTGGTAACGGGTGCATGCGGGATCGGCGATCCCACGCACGTGTTGCCTGGTAGTATCCCGCCGCGAGAACGGTTGTATGTGTGGACTCGAACACATGAGCGCGTCAGGCCCAGGCAGAGGAAGGATAGGAATTTTAATGCGAGTTGTCAACGGGCAACGTATCGTCGTACCATTCCCGCCGCCGAGGTCGGCGTCATCAACTCAAATGGGCATGATTCGTAGGCGTGAACCGAGACTCGGTATTTCCGCGCGGCCTCGCCAAACTCGCCAAGACACTCCAAGTAGAACCGGTAATCGCCATCGGCGTAGAAGCAGGCTTGCCGATTGTCGCCGCGTTGGATGACATGCTGAGGGATCGCACAGCCGGAACTCCCGACCCCGAACTCCCCGAACGGTAGATTTTTTCACAAACCCTCACTTCTCCGCCACGATATAGGCGATCCAGCCGGCGTCCGGCTCGCCCTTCTCCACCGGCAGGAATACGCCGTCGCCCGCGTGCTCGTCGCTGCCCTGCCAATACACCGTGGAGCGCCGGAACCCGGCCTCGGCCAGGACCTCGCGGAGCTCGGGCAGGGTCCACAGTCGCCAGTCGTAGGTGAAGGCCCGTTTCAGCCGGGAGCCGTCCTCGAACTTGAAATCGATGTGACAGAGCGTGTCTCCGGAGACCGGGTCATAGGCGGCCTGGTGCCAGACATAGGTGTAACCGCGGTAGGGCGTGCGCTCCCTGAGGACCTTGAAGGCCTCGTAGCCGCCGTAGGCGTCGAGGTAGAGGATACCGTCGGGCGCGAGTGCCGCATAAGCGCGGCGGAAGTACCGGCGCAGGCGCCCGCGCTCCTTGAAGACCCAGTAACTGAAGTTCATGGCGAGCACGAGGTGCACGGGGGGAAGGCGTACCGTCAGGACATCGCCTTCGACCAATGCGACCCGGCACGCGGCGCCGCGCGGCAGGGCGGCGACGTTGTGCCGTCGTCCCCAGGCCAGGACCGCGGGGTCCCGATCCACGCCGATGGCGGTGCGGCCCCGGCCCCGGCGCACCCATTCACAGGCCACCTTCGCCGTGCCGCAGAAGTCCTCGCGCAGGCTCCGCGCGCCCCGCCCGCGGAGCCGCCGGAAGGTCTCGTCCACGAAATCGACCTCGGTCTCGGCGCACTGAACCGAGGCCTCGTACAAGGCATGGCGATCCGCGGATCCCGCCAAGGTCGGCCGTTTACGGACCGCCATGCGGCGTGGAGCGGGACCGCGCGGTGTTTCACGAATCCTCGAAATAGCTCTTCAAATCCTCTTTCAGCGCCTTTCTCGAGGGGAGTGTGGGATCGTCCAGGTCCTTCGGCCCATGGGAGGGGCTCGTGGAAAGCCCCTTGCGTAGCGGGGCGGGTGCCTCCGCCTCCGGATCCGTCACGTCCCCCTCCCGAGCCACGACCGCGGGCCGGCGATCCCCGCCGACGGCACCGATCTCCACGGCCACGAAGGGCTCCACCGGCTCGAACGACGTCGGGTAGGCGGCCGTGTCTGTCTCGGGCCGTCCAACGATCGTATTCCGCACATAGGCGGGCGCCACGGAGGTCTCTTCCACGAGCGCCATGGCCGGCATCTCGAACGTGAACTCACAATCGCCCAATCGGATGTGGTCACCGTGCTTGAGACGCGCCTTCGCATAGATCGGCCGTCCATTCACGAAGGTACCGTTGATGCTGTCG
>JBOIDR010000213.1:0-2270 GCA_050740695.1 Gammaproteobacteria bacterium
TATGCCACAGATATAAATACTTGTCAACACATACAGCATTACTATAGTGGCTACACTCTAGGCCATAAAGCTTCTTATCCTACTGTTTTCACAAGAGAACCGCTCAAAACGGGGAGGAACATCCGCTATAACGAGTCGGCCAATACCAATAACATCGCGCTCGAGCTGTTCCCGGACGTCTTCGTCGCCCGGACCTTCGCGTTCACGGCGTTCAAGCTCCTGTCCTTCGATCGCGCGGAGACGGAGGACGTGGACATGCGCGCCTTGCTGCAATCCTGATCGACCGTGATCACGATGCTGGGCGAGCTGCGGCTCGAGGTCCTGCATCGCCTCATCTCCGCCGGGCACTTCTTGCTGTTCGGGGTCGCCTACGCGGTGAAGCAGCCCCTTTACCGTACCGGCGCGCTCGTGCTCGTCGGCGTTTGCAGCCTGGTCGCATGGCTCGCGGCTTTGCGGCGTTATCGACTGGTCGCCGATACGCCGACCTCCCTCATCGCCAGCGCCGCCCAGGGCTATGTCGAGCTCGTGGGGCGTTGCGAGCTGCACCCCAGTAGCCCGGCGCTCGGTTATCTTTCGGGTCCACCGTGTGTGTGGTATCGCTGTGCCGTCTCTCGTCGCGCGAGCGAGGGCTGGTCTTCGGCTTCACGCGAACGCAGCACCGACACCTTCCTGTTGCGGGACGCCTCCGGCACCTGTGTCGTCGATCCCGACCATGCCGAGGTCACCGGGGCCCGCAAGCGTTCCTGGATCCAGGGTGAGTATCGCTACGACCTCGATTATCTAGCGCCTGGCGATCCCCTATATGCCCTGGGCGAGCTGGCGACACTCGGGGGGATGCGATGGCCTTTCGATAGGCGCGCAGAGGTCGGGGCCCTGCTTTCGGAGTGGAAGCGCGACCCCGCCAGCCTCAGGGAGTGCTTCGACGCCGATCGCGACGGGGAGGTGAACCTCACGGAATGGGCCAAGGCCCGGGAGGCCGCCGAACGCGACGTCGATCGTCGCCACCTGGAGTCCGGGCCGCCTGCGGCACTGCATATCTTACGTGCCCCGCCCGACGGCCGCCCGTACATCTTATCGAACCGCGATCCGCTGGCGCTGGCGCGCGGCTTCCGGTTCTGGGCCTGGCTGCACGTCATCGTGCTGATCGTGGCCGTCGTGGCGGTGTTGGTCTTATTGCGCGACGCCGGCGCACCGGTGCATTGAAGGAGGGAGCTTAAGGGCTGCGTCCGTCCCGACCCGAACCCGCTCTCCAGAGCGGCTTGCGATAGTCGTATGATCTTGCTAATTTAGCCATACGGATGGCGTGTCTTCGCGAGGGTGTGGCGGAGACAGCCAAGCTATCGAGGCCTGCGTTCCAGCCCATGCCATCACGACCCTGCATTACCTGGTGAGCAAGAATCAGAGCAAGAACGCCCGCAGCCCCACGTTATTTATCCGTCTTCCATGAACTTGGGAGTGGGACCATGGAGCTAGATAAAGACCGCTCAGGCCCTCGTGGCCCCCGGCAAGGGCATCCTAGCCATCGACGAAAGCTTCCCGAGCATCAAGAAACGCTTCGACTCGATCGGGATCGAGTCCACGGAAGAGACGCGCCGTGCCTACCGGGATCTGCTCATCACGACGCCGGGCATCGGCGAGCACATCAGCGGCATGATCCTGTTCGATGAGACCATCCGCCAGGCCACGGCTGCCGACGTGGCGTTTCCGCGAGCCCTGGAGGCGGCGGACATCATCCCCGGCATCAAGGTCGATCAAGGCGCCAAGGACATGCCCTTGCACCCGGGCGAAAAGATCACGGAGGGCCTGGACGGCCTCGGCAAGCGCTTGGTGGAGTACCGTGAGTTGGGTGCCCGGTTCGCTAAGTGGCGGGCGGTCATCACCATCGGTGACGGGATCCCGAGCCCAGGCTGCATGGAGGCCAACGCGCAGGCGCTCGCCCGTTATGCGGCGTTATGCCAGGAAGGAGGGCTCGTCCCCATCGTCGAGCCCGAGGTCTTGATGGACGCCGACAACACCCTCGCGCGCTGCTATGAGGTTACCGAGGCGACGCTCAGGAAAGTGTTCGCGGCCCTCTACGAGCAGCGGGTGGTCCTCGAACGGCTGATCCTAAAGACCAACATGGTGATCGCCGGGAAGCAGTGCCCGGTGTTGACGGGGACCTCATTCCGCTGAATTTTGGGGTTTAGCGCGTACGCCCCCAAAATCGTTCATTAGCTCGATTCCGAGGTAGACGTTGTAAAACGTTGGGTGTGATCCGACGGACAACGTCG
>JBOIDR010000214.1:0-2126 GCA_050740695.1 Gammaproteobacteria bacterium
TGGAGTTGGCCTTTATGAAGGAGGACGGCCGGGTGACGTATTTCAACGGGCACATGCCGGTGTTCATTCATGAGGAGAACGACAGGGCGACCTTCCGGATGATCACCAGTCAATTCTGTGTGAACGGCAATGCCAAGCAAGCCGACATCGTGCGGGCCTTTGGAGTCACGACCATCAGCGTGAAGCGTTCCGTGA
Organism: Gammaproteobacteria bacterium; assembly: GCA_050740695.1. GTDB lineage: Bacteria > Pseudomonadota > Gammaproteobacteria > JACCXJ01 > JACCXJ01 > JACCXJ01. The sequence continues at coordinate 196 of JBOIDR010000214.1, forward strand.
AGTTGTATCGAGAGAAAGGGCCTGCTGGGTTTTATGCCCCGCGCCCCCCGCGCGGGCCAGCGGTCTTGATCGAGCCGGTGGTGGCCGAGATCGAGGAGTTCCTGGCACAGGGGTGGAGTGAAGCGCAGATCGCGGAGCGGCTGGGGTTGAAGCGCGACACGCTCCACAAAGCGATGCGCGCGGGCAGGATCCGGGTTCCCGCTAAAAAAAAGAACTCAGCCCCGCTTCCCCGGCGCTAACGCCGAGCACCAAAAGCGCTCGCGCCGAGATCGATTGCGCGGCGCCGATGGGCCGCGGGGCGACGGCGACCCTCGAGCGGCTCGCGGCGAGTCTCGGACAACTCAGTGCGATGGCCCCGCGCTTCGAGGACGCCCTCGATATTCCCAAGGGCGGCGTGCTGCTGGCCCTGCCGGCGCTCTTGGTCTGTGGGCTCTTGCGTCATGCCGGCCAGTACTTCCAGTTGCCCCCGGGCTTTTACGGGCTCGAGACGATCTTTCTTCTCTTGGCCTTCATGGCGCTCGCACGCCTCAAATCCATCGAGGCCCTGCGTTATTGTGCGCCCGGGGAATGGGGCAAGCTCCTGGGGCTCGACCGCATTCCCGAGGTACGGACGCTGCGCGCCAAGCTCAAGCACTTGGCCGAGCAAGGGCAGGCCTTCGAGTGGAGCGCTGCGCTCTGCACGGAATGGATGGCGGCGACGCCAGAGGAGGCCGCCGTCCTATACGTCGATGGCCACGTCCGGGTCTACCACGGATCTCAAACCCGCTTACCCAAGCACTACGTGGCGCGCGAGCGGCTGTGTCTCCGGGCCACCGCCGACTATTGGGTCAACGCGATGGACGGCCAACCGTTCTTCGTGGTGAGTCAAGCCGTCGATCCGGGGCTCTTGCAGGTCCTGGAACACGAGATCATCCCGCGCCTCGAGCGGGACCTGCCGCGAGAGCCCACCCCTGAGGAATTGGCCGCCGATCCGCTGCTCCATCGTTTCACCGTGGTCTTCGATCGGGAAGGGTACAGCCCGGCCTTCATCGCCCGCATGAAGCAAAAGCGCATCGCCTGTCTCACCTACCACAAACACCCCGGCGAGGATTGGCCTTTGGAGGAGTTCCTGCCCACCGAGGCCACGCTTCCCTCGGGGGAGCCCGTGACCATGAAGCTTGCCGAGCGGGGGACCTTTCTCGGGGGAGAGGGGTGGGTACGCGAGATCCGCAAGCTCACCGACACCGGCCATCAAACGGCGATCCTGTCCACGGACTATCGTAGCAAAACGGCGCGCCTGGCCGGGGCGATGTTCTCCCGATGGTCTCAGGAGAACTTCTTCCGCTACATGCGCCAACACTTTAGCCTCGATAGCTTGGTCGACTACCGCACCGAGGCCATTCCCGAGACCACCCGGGTCTTCAACCCCGCCTACCGTACCCTCGATGGACAGGTGCGCAAGAAGCTCGGGATCCTCAACCGCAAGCGAGCGGAATTCGGCGCACTGACCTTAGAAGGCGAGATCGAACCGCTCAAGGTAGAGATCTTCGAGCGGCGCAAAGCCGAGCTCCAAGAGGGCATCGCGGCGCTCCAAGAGGAGGTCGCGGCCCTCAAGGCTGAGCGTAAGGCCACAAAACGGCATATCCCCTTCCATGACCTGCCCGAAGAAGAGCGCTTCAAACGCTTGAGCACGCAGAGCAAGCACTTCATCGATACCATCAAGATGATCGCCTACCGCGCCGAGACGGCGATGGCGCAAACACTACGCGAGAAGATGGCCCGCTATGACGATGCGCGCAGTTTGCTCCGCGCCGTCTACAGCTCGGAGATCGATCTCCTGCCCAATGCCCAGGAGAAGACCCTCACGGTGCGTTTACATCCGCTTGCAAACCAGAGCTCCGATGACGCCGTCCGCCATCTATGCGCCGAGCTCAACCGCACCGAGTTGCTCT
>JBOIDR010000215.1:0-2102 GCA_050740695.1 Gammaproteobacteria bacterium
GGTGTCTAACGCCAACCTCGCGGTTATGCCCACGTCGGTCTGAAATTCGCTGCAAAGTCGGATGTTCGTGGACGTGGAGGTCTCCATAGTCGCGCTGGCGCGGCCGTGGCCGCTGGCGGAGGGCGCGGCATGAGCACGCTGCGCCAGCACGCCGAGGAGTACCTGCGCACGCGCCGCGCGCTGGGCTACAAGCTCGTGGTGCAGGGCTGGCTACTGGGCGAGTTCGTCTCATATCTCGAGCCGTCCGGCGCGACGACGGTCACGATCAAGGACGCGGTCGCGTGGGCGACCCAGCCAGCCGCGGCAGACCGCTCCTACTGGGCGCAACGGCTATCGGTCGTCCGCGAGTTCGCGCGCCATCTGCAGACGATCGATCCGGCCTGCGAGATCCCGCCGGTGGGCCTGTTGCCGTTCCGGCCGCGGCGCGCGATCCCGTACCTGTTCGCGCCGCAGGAGATCACCGCGTTGATGCAGGCCGCCAGTGGGCTGCCGTTGGCGCTGCAGGCCGCGACCTACCGGACCCTGATCGGCCTGTTGGCGGTCAGCGGGCTGCGGGTCGGGGAGGCGATCCGCCTCGACCGCGAGGACGTCGACGCCGACCAGCGGCTGCTGCGGATCCTGCACAGCAAATTCGGCAAGAGCCGCGAGGTCGCGCTGCACGAAAGCACGATACAGGCGCTCGCCGAGTACGGCCGGCTGCGCGATCGGCTCTGTCCGCGGTCGCGCTGCCCGGCGTTCTTTGTCTCGACGAGAGGGACGCGGCTGCTGGCGCCCTCGATCCACGAGACGTTCAACCGGCTCGTTCGCGCCGCCGGCCTCAGCGCCCGCTCCACAGGGCGCCGGCCTCGGCCGCATGCCCTCCGGCATGCGTTCGCGGTGCGGACGCTGCTGGACTGGTACCGCGACGGGCTCGACGTCCAGGCGCGGCTGCCGCTGCTGTCGACCTACATGGGCCACGTCAACCCGGCCAGCACGTTCTGGTACTTGACCGCCGCGCCCGAGCTGCTCGCGCTCGCCGCCGACCGCCTCGAGCCGACCCTGGAAGGACTCGCATGACTGCGCTGGCCCCGCCGCTTCAGGCGTTTTTCACCGACCGTCTGCTCTGCCAGCAGCACGTCAGCCCGAACACGATCGCCTCCTACCGCGACACGTTCCGGCTGCTGCTCGCCTTCGCCGAGCGGCAAACCGGGACGCGGCCGGCCCGCCTGCAGCTCACCCAGCTCGACGCGCCGCTGATCGGCGACTTCCTCAAGCACCTCGAAAGCGAGCGCGGCAACAGCGCTCGGACACGCAACGTGCGCCTCACGGCGATCCGGTCGTTCTTCAACTACTGCGCGCTGCGCCACCCCGAGCACGCCGACCTGATCGCGCGCGTGCTCGCGATCCCCGCCAAACGCCACCACAAGAAGATCGTCACTTTCCTGGACCCCGAGGAGGTCAAAGCGCTTCTGGCCAGCCCCGACCGCGCCTCCTGGACCGGCCGGCGCGACCACGCGCTGCTGCTCACCGCGGTCCAGACCGGGCTGCGCGTCTCCGAGCTGATCGGCCTGACATGCGCCGACGTGCATCTTGGCGCCGGCGCGCATCTGCGGACCTTCGGCAAAGGACGCAAAGAACGCGTCGCGCCGCTCACCAGCCAGACGGTCGCCGTGCTCAAGGTCTGGGCCCGGGAACGTCAAGGCCGACCGGGCGACCCGCTGTTCCCCACCCAGACCGGGCGGCCGCTGACCCGCGACGCAATCGAGCGTCGTCTCGCCAAGCACCTGGACGTCGCTCGGCGAGAACACCCGACACTGCGTTCCAAGCGCGTCTCGATGCACGTGTTGCGTCACACCGCCGCGATGATGCTGCTCACCGCGGGCGTCGACACCTCGACGATCGCGCTGTGGCTCGGGCACGAACAGGAGCGCACGACCCACGTCTATCTCCACGCCGACCTCGCGCTCAAGCAGCGCGCTCTCGACCGCGTCACACCCCCAAACGGACGCCCCGGCCGCTACCAGCCACCCGACCAGCTCATCGCCTTCCTCGAAGGCCTCTAAGCGATCATGCCGACCCCGATCACGGCGATCACCGCGACCGGTGGACCGGTTCAACCCGAG
>JBOIDR010000216.1:0-2097 GCA_050740695.1 Gammaproteobacteria bacterium
GAGACGACCTCGCTGTGGTGGAGGAGCCGGTCGAGGATCGCGGTGGCGAGCACATCGTCGCCGAAGACCTGGCCCATCTCGGAGAACGACTTGTTGGACGTCAGGATGATCGAGCCGCGTTCGTAGCGTCGCGACACGAGCTGGAACACCATGTTGCCCTCGGCGCGCGACAGCGGGAGGTAGCCGACCTCGTCAACCACCAAGACCGCGGGCTTGAGGTAGGTGCGCAGCTTCTTGGCGAAGCGACCGGAGGCATCCGCCTCGTTGAGGTTTCTCACCATGTCGTCGAGCGTCGTGAAGTAGATCGAATAGCCGGCCTGGCACGCGGCGATCGACAGCCCGATAGCGAGCATCGTCTTTCCGACTCCGGGCGGACCCAGCAGGCACACGTTCGACTTCGTCTCCACGAAGCTCAGCGCGGCGAGGTCCTTGACCTTGCGGGCGTCGAGCTCGGGCTGGAAGGCGAAGTCGAACTCGTCCAGGCCCTTGTGATGTGGCAGCCCCGACAGCTTCAACGCGTTTCTGAAGCGACGGCCCTCCCTGACCCCGACCTCGTCCTCGAGCGCGAGGTCCAGGAACTCGCGGTAGCCCATCTCGGCGGTCTCGGCGCGCTCGATGAGCGCGTCGGCACTCTCGGCGATGTGGGTCAGGCGCAGGCGTTCGGCATGCGTGCGGATGCGATCGGTGACGAGCTCACTCATGATCTTCGTCCTCTCTCGTGAACAGCGCGTCGTAGGCAGACAGCTCTCGGCGCGCTACGAAAGCGTGTGAGCGGGGGGATCGGGCCTCGCCCTCGACCCGCTCTCTGGTGCCCGCGTTGCTCGGTCCTTCGTGTGCTCGGGTGCCGTCGGGCAGCCCGTCCCAGTGCTGCTCGTCGACGACCCAGGAGCCGCGCCTCTTCGCCCGGGGGTGGGTGGCGAGAAGGGTGGGATCCGATCCCAGAGTGAAGATGGCGATCTCTTGACGGGTGATGCGCAGCTCGACGCGCTGGCCGGGCCGCACGTGGGTCCACGGCACCGAGTAGAGGCTCGCCTCGAAGGACACGAGCGCGTCCTTGCCGACGACGCGCAGGTGGCGGTCGGACACGACGTAGGGGCGCACCGGCACAGGCGACAGTGCCGCCCGGTCGCGCTCCGCGCGCACCGCGATGACCTCGCCGTGGGTGCGATGCACCTGGGCCCGGCGGGTCGGCAGCCACGTCCGCCACGCGCTGTCCATGTCTTCGGTCTTGTTAAACGAGCGCCCGGCGAGGACCTTCTCGCGCGTGTGACCGACGACGCGCTCAACCTTGCCCTTGGTCTCGGGACGATAGGGCCAGCACAGCTCGATGGCGAAGTCGTAGTGCGCCGCGAACGCGACCGCCTCGGGATGAAGCTCGACCGATCCGTCGGTCCCCTTGCCGACGTGGTTCTTCACGACCGTCTTGGTGCGGTCGTAGAGGATCGTCGCGGGGACGCCTGAGAAGTGATCGAAGGCGCGCCGGTGGCAGTCCCAGAAGGTGGCGAGGTCCTGGGACGTGACATAGCAACAGAACGGGTCACGGCTGTAGGCGAGCACCATGTGGAAGCTGTAGACGGCAACGACTTCGCCCGAGAGCAACGTGATCGTTTCCTCGTGGCCCCAGTCGACCTGGGCTTGGGCGCCGGGAAGAGTCTCGAAGCGCCGGTGCATCGAAGCGTCGCCGGTGATCCCAAGCTCGCCTTCGATCCGGGGCCGAGCGACCCTCACGTATTCCTTGACCCGCTGATAGCTGCCCCGGAAGCGGTAGAGGTCGGCGGCCAAACGCTCGTGGATCGTCGTGGCCTTGATCTTGATCTCGTCACGGAGCCACTGGTCGATCACCCGGGTGTATGGGTCGATGATCTTGGCGCGCGGCGGCCGGGGTCCGTAACCGAGCACGCGGCGACCGTCCTCGAGGTGCTTCTTGGCGGTGCGCCAGTCGACGCCGGCCTCGGCCGCGATGGCCGCATAGCTGTAGCCGGCGTCCTTCAAGGGTTTCAGGGCGCGCAGGTTCATCCATTCCTCCTGGGTAATCATGGCGAGGGTCCTCCCTCCTCGGGGTGACTTGCCTGTCACCCGGGAGGGTGGGCCTATGCC
>JBOIDR010000217.1:0-2041 GCA_050740695.1 Gammaproteobacteria bacterium
CGCATTTTCCGCGGCTCGCGGTTGATGAGCGGCTGGTTGCTGGCGTTCGTGTAGGCAGTTTGCGGCCTTGTTGCTGGGGTGGCGCGGGCGGCGGTTACTGGGTCAGGTGTGAGCGCGGGCTGGCGCTGTAGGGCCAACAGGCGACGTTGGACTGGCGCGGCTGGAGGGGCGCGTGGGTGGGCGCGGTGTGCTTGGTTCCTGAGAAGCTGGTGGTCTGTCGTTCCATCCGACGGGCCGCATATTGTAGGGCCAACCATGTACATCAAGCGTCACGCGGTGGTACGGCGCGGGAAGCGCTACGTCTATCTGCGCCTGGTGCAGGCGTATCGCGACGAGCACGGGCGTGTGCGCCATCGTGTGCTGCGCACGCTGGGGCGCGAGGACGAGCTCAAGGCGTCGGGCCAACTCGAGCAGCTGATGGGCTCATTCGCGCGGCTCGATCCGCCGCTTGTTGGGGTGCGGCGCGAGGTCGGGCCGCTGCTGTTGGCCTGGCACTTCATGCGCGAGCTGGATCTGGTCGCCACGATCGATGGGGCGCTGCCCCAGCGCGGGCGCCAGCAGCTGTCTGCCGGCGAGGTCTGCGCGGCGCTGATCTGCAGCCGGCTGTGCTCGCCGTCGCCGCTCTACGACGTCGCCGGGTGGGCGTCGGGGACGGCGCTTCACGAGCTGGTCGGGATCCCGCCGGCGCTGCTCAACGACGACCGCCTGGGCCGCGGGCTCGAGGCGCTGGCGGTCCACGCCGAACCGCTGCGCGGCGCGCTGGCCGCGCGCGCGATCGAGCGCTTCGGCATCGACGCCGGCCGCCTGCACGTCGATCTGACGACGCTGCGCGTCACCGGCGCCTACGAGGACTCGGCGCTGGTCGCCAAGGGCTGGGGGCCCGACCGCCGGGTGGCGCGCCAGGTCCGCGCGCTGCAGGCCACCAGCGCCTGCGGCGTCTCGCTCTACCTGCGCCCGGACCCCGGCAACGCCGCCGAGGTCGCGCTGATCGGCGCGTCGCTGGAGCGCCTGAAGGCGCTCGCCTCCCCGGGCCTGGTGATCTGCGACGCCGCCTGCGGCTACCCCAAGACGCTGGCGCAGATCGCCCGCGCGGGCCTGCGGTTCATCGTCCCGCTACGCGCCAGCACCGGCTTCCGCGAGCGCTACCTGGCCGATGTCGGACCCGCCGCGCTGCGGCCGCTCGGCTACGTCGCCGAACGCCAACGTGAGCTGCCGCCCCGGCTGCGCACGCGCTACCGCGGCGCGCTGCGCGACTGGGAGATCCATGACCCCGAGACGGGCCAGCCGCTGGCGCTGCGCGTCGCCTACATCCACTCCTCCGAGGAGGCGCGCGAGGTCGCCGCCGCAAGAGAGCGCGCGCTGGGCAAGGCAGAAGACGCGCTCGCGCGCGTCCGGCGCGGCCTCGGCGGGCGCCACTACAAGACGCGCCGCCAGGTCGACGCTCGCGTCGCGAAGATCCTGACCGGACCCGTCGCGGGGCTGATCCAGACCAAGACCGCCACCAAGCGCGGCAAGCCCACGCTCAGCTTCGAGCGCGACCACGACGCGATCGCCGCCGCCGCGGCCACCGACGGCATCTACGCGCTCGCGACCAACCTGCCCGGGCGCCTGAGCGCCGGGCGCGTGCTCGAGCTCTACAAGGGCCAGCAGATCGTCGAGCGCCGCCACCGCGACTACAAGCAGACCCTCAAGGTCCGCCCGATCTTCCTGCACAACGACGACCGCATCTACGCGCTGACCAGCATCGTCGGCCTCGCGCTGCTGATCTTCGGACTGATCGAGTCCCACCTGCGCCAGGCACTCGGCAACGACCACGACGGACAACTCCCAGGGCTGCTGCCCGAAGGCCGCGCCGCCAAGCCCACCGGCCGCAACATCCTCGCCGCCTTCCAAGGCCTCGGCATCACCTACACCCACGACGGCCCCCGCCTGGACCGCCTGACCCACACCCAGCGCCGCATCCTCGAACTACTCGAGATCAAGCCCCCCTGGCCCGAGCAACAAGACCCGGCCCTTGCCCTCACCAACCGCGGAAAATGCG
>JBOIDR010000218.1:0-1995 GCA_050740695.1 Gammaproteobacteria bacterium
GGTAGCGCAAGACCAAGGCCTCAACCCCCCAGCTCGTGGACCGTACCGACAACCTCTTCTAGCGCACATTATGATGCCGTTAAGGTAGAGGGTGGAGTCCATTCCATTAGGGCGCGTGCCCGCGCCACTCACTGGCGGTATGATTCCGCCATGCCTGATTACCGTCGCGCCCATGTGCCGGGTGGCACCTATCTCTTCACCGTCAATACCTATCGGCGCCAAACGTTTCTCACCGATGCCGATGCGCCCTCGGCCCTGCGGGAAGCGATCGGAACGCTTCGTTTGACCCATCCGTTCGTGATCGAGGCTTCGGTGTTGCTGCCATGACCACATGGATGCCCTCTGGACATTGCCTCCCGGAGATGAGGATTTCTCCCACCGCTGGCGCGTCATCAAGCGAATGGTCACGCAGCGCTGCCAAACGAGACTCAATCGACCTGGATGAACGCGCACCGCAGAAAACGGAACCAGAGCACGTGATGGCAGCATCGGTTTTGCGCGCATCTCATCCGCGATGAGGCCGGCTTCAACCGGTATATCCCTCCATGGGAACCCGGTGAAGCATGGGAACGTGGTAACACGCGAGCCATTGGCCGTATTCGAGCTTCCATCGGTATGTCAAACAGGGGTGGCTGCCGGCAAATTGGGGAAGCAACATCGAATCACTCAATGGCGCCGACTTCGGCGGCGCGGACACGTGCCCTGCGCTCACTAACGCCACAACACATCGCTGTCGAGGGTCACCTCGGGCACGTGCGATGCCACGATGACCTCTCCATCTCGAGGTCGGAGTGCCTGTCGATAACCTTGGGCCGTGGGTCCCAGATAGACCTCCAGGCGCTCGTGCGCCAAATCCACCAGCCACACCTCCGGGATCCCGTGTCGGGCATAGAGCGGGACCTTGATGTCCCGATCGTCTGAGAGAGAGGTATCCGACACCTCTACGAGCAGAAGCACGTCGTCCGGGCCTGGATGGGCCTCGGCATAATTGCGGTTGCGGACGATGGCGATATCGGGCTCGGGTTCCGAATGTTCCGATAACTGAATCGGGTCCTGTACCCTCACTATCGCTTCCGTCTGCCGGTTGAACAGACGGTTCAAGCGACTGACACATTCCGCGTGTCGACTCCCGATGGGTGCCAGACGAATCAACTCCCCTTCGATCAACTCGACGCGGTCATCTTCCCTCAAGACCCCGGCCTTACCCAGGCGATGGTATTCCTCGATGGTCAGCCGGCGTCGAGACGGTATCGCCAAGGTTGCCATTGGTTCACCCTCCGAAAAAGCCTCGGTACTATTGCTACGACAGGCGTAGACCAGGACGAAGCATCGTCGATTCCAGCGAGCCGTTGGCCACCCTCGCACCCGACCGAGCCCGCCAGCGTCGTTGGCCCTTCGTCACTCTAACGTAGATCGCGGCCGGGGGAAACGGTACCCGTGGACGCCGATCCAGCACCGGCGAGCTACAAGCGTGCGACGTACGCCGTTCCGCCGAGCCGCCGCATCTGCCTAAGGATCCAGCCTTGACGCGCACGGACGTAGCGCGAGGGGCGGCGCACGCTCATGCGCGTCGGGTTCGGGAGCACGGCCGCGAGCAGGGCCGCCTCCTCACGCCTCAACGCCGCGGCCGGTTTGCAGAAATAGGTGCGGCTTGCGGCATCGATACCAACTGGTCCTCGGCGGCCACGACGGCCAGCGCGGCGTCTCGCGAGATGCGCTCGTAATCGACGCAGTCGAGCGTAGCGGGGGTCCGTCCCGGCCCTCCGTGAGGGCGATGGCCCAGTGGCGCAGCAGGAAGGTCGTGGTCGGTGGGCCAGGAAACGGAGCGCCAGGACGGAGATCACGCTGAGCGCCGCTGTCCGGTCCGGTAACTGTTGACGGGGTTGTAAAAGCGCGTGATTTTGGTGGTAAGTGCGGGTGCGATCGGTTGGGTCGAGGGCGCGATGTCAGAGCGGCGGCGATGTGAGAGGCACGTGGGTCGCTGCCGAAGAGGAT
>JBOIDR010000219.1:0-1969 GCA_050740695.1 Gammaproteobacteria bacterium
CATGGTGCGTCCTGAAAGCTGGACCGAGCCAGCGGGTGCAAGTCCCGTCCGGGTAAGCGCCGGAGCGCCCGGTAGCAGGCCACCGGCCGTCGTCGAGAGGCGTCCGGTCGAAGCGTGGCGTCAAGAGCCCCTTTGGGGGGAGCAAGAGCGCGGGCCGCAACGTGAAGTGAATCCTGCAGCCTCGTCAGAGTCACAACGGGAGAGCCGAGCCGCTCATGTCACGGCGAAGGCCACGTCTGGCGCCTGGAGTTCCGGAGATCCCGCGCCAGGTCTCCCCGGGGTAGGGGGAACGGCACGTGCTCACGGTTCGGTTCGGAACAGGAGAGACCCGTCTGCCCCGCCTGCGTCGGGCAAAGACCGCTCGAATAAGCCGATGGTGAAATCGAGCGGAGGGCAGCGGGAGTCCGAGGGGGTCGTAGTACCTGCGATCGCCGGGCAGCACAACCCGGCGGGAGGGAAGGACCCCTACTTTGGTCGTGCCGGCCGAGGAGGTACGCGCGAGGGCATGGCCGGGGCAACCCCCCGGCCCAACCACCCCGCCGGGGCATCCCCCGGTGACAAAGTGCGACGCCTCCAAGGCCGGCTACGGGCATCAGCCAAGCGGTCGCCTGATCGCCGCTTCCACGCCCTGTACGACCGGATCCACAGGAGTGACGTCCTGTGGGCGGGGTGGGAGCGGGTCCGGGCGAACCGGGGCGCCGCGGGGGTCGATCAACAGAGCCTCGCGGACGTGGAGGCCTACGGGGTGAGCCGGATGCTCGGCGAGCTCCAACAGGCGCTCCGCAAGGGCAGGTACCGTCCGAGCCCCGTGCTCAGGCGGTACATCCCGAAGCCAGACGGGCGGACCCGCCCGCTCGGCATCCCGACGGTCAGGGACCGGGTGGTCCAGGCGGCGACCAAGATCGTGTTGGAGCCCATCTTCGAGGCGGACTTTTCCGCCTCCTCCTACGGGTTCCGGCCGGGTCGCTCCCCCCTGGAGGCCCTGGAGACGATCAGGACATCGTTCATCCGGGGTTACACCTTGGTCCTCGACGCCGACATCACCGACTTCTTCGGGAGCCTCGACCACGGTCGCCTCCTCGAAGCGGTGGCACGTCGCGTCTCAGACCGGCGGGTGCTGAAGCTGGTGCGGGGATGGCTCGAGGCAGGGGTGATGGAGGAGGGCAGTCTCCGCGAGCCGGTCGGGGGGACTCCCCAGGGGGGCGTGATCTCCCCCTTGCTCGCCAACATCTATCTCCACGCCCTGGATGAGACCTGGGAGGAAGACGGGGAGCGCCTCGGGGTCCTGGTGCGCTATGCCGACGACCTCGTGGTGATGACCCGGACCTCCCAGGCGCTCGCCAGGGGAGAGAGCTTGGTCGGGCTCGCCCTGGCCGGGCTCGGCCTCGAGCTGAACCCGGACAAGACGCGGAAGGTGGACCTCCGCGAGGGCCGGCAGGGCTTCGACTTCCTGGGCTGTCACTTCCGTGCCAGGGTCTCGGGGCGCCTGCTGGAGCAGGGCATCCGACGGTACTACCTGCACCGGTGGCCCTCCAAAAGGGCCATGAACCGGGTCAGGAGTCGGGTGCGCGAGCTCACCGGCCGCAACCGGGGCGGGGTGAAGGACATCCGGGTGGTGATCCGGGACCTGAACCCCGTGCTCCGAGGCTGGGGGAACTACTTCCGCACCGGGAACGCCGCCGTCAAGTTCGTCTCCATCGATCGGTACGTGCAGCGCCGGCTTCGCCGCCTCCTGCTTCGACGGGTGGGGCGCAACGTTCGGCCTCGTCACCTGGCGATGTGGACGAGCGACTGGTTTCGGGACCAAGGCCTGCACCGGTTGCGTGGGACCATTCGCTATCCAGGAGCCGCGTAACGATGCCAACAGGACCATCGGTAAGCCGTGTGCGGGAAAACCGCACGCACGGTTTGAAAGGGGGATGGGGAAACGGGCTCGCTCGGCGAGCACCGCGCCCCTGACTACCAATGC
>JBOIDR010000220.1:0-1932 GCA_050740695.1 Gammaproteobacteria bacterium
ATGCACAGAATTCCTCTCTTGAAAACAACCAAGGTCTTCACTACAGCCCATTTTCGTTGTTGCGCTGCTGGATTTACAAAACAAATAGTTACAAATGGCGACGTCGCCCCAAAGCCGGAAAACGAGGCCGAATCGGCTAAGTCGGGCTAACTAAGCTTCTTCCGCCCCGACCGTGGACTCGGTGGCGTCTGGGTGGTTGAAGACGTCCTCATCCGACCAGTCTTCCCGTGCGGTGCGGCAGCTGCACCAGGGGCAGGCGAAGTTACAGAGGTAGGTGGGCGAAAGCTCGACGTGGAGCGGCTTGACCTCGTCGTAGCGCCCGCCGAGGACCAGCTCCACACGGTCTTCCCAGAAGACCCACTGTCCTGATTCCTTGCGCGTGTGCTGGAAGCGAACCAGGTCCCCGTATCCGCACACCTCGTCCGGCAGGGGGTAGCGCGGCGCCTCGGCCTGGCCGGCGGTGCTCACGGCCGGCGCAGCGTGTCGGCGCCCATGTACTTCACCAGGGGCTCCGGCAAGCGGACGCTGCCGTCCGGCTGCTGCCCGTGCTCGATGATGGCGGCCCAAACGCGTGGGGTGGCCATGGCCGACCCGTTGAGGGCGTGCACGAATTCCAGCTTGCCGCCGCGCCGGAACCGGATGTTGCCCCGGCGAGCCTGGAAGTCGGTGAAGATCCCGACCGAGGACACCTCTAGCCAGCGCTGGACTCCGGGGGCGTAGACCTCCAGGTCGAAGATGCGGGCCGAAGAGAAGGTGAGGTCGCCGCAACAGAGGTCCACCACCCGGTAGGGCAGGTTCAGGAGCTGGAGCGCGCGCTCGGCGTCGGCCAGCATGCCTTGAAATTCCACCGCCAACTGCTCGGGCGTGCAGAGCTTGAGCAGCTCCACCTTGTGGAACTCGTGCAGCCGCTGCATGCCCCGGGTGTCCTTGCCCGCGCTGCCCGCCTCGCGCCGGAAGCACACCGTGTAGGCCATGTAGCGCCTGGGCAGTTCGGCCTCGGCCAGGATCTCGTCCCGGTGCAGGCCCATGAGGGGCACCTCCCCGGTGGGGATGGCCCACAGCTCGTCGTCCCGCAGCTTGTAGGCGTCCGCCTCGAACTTGGGAAGGTGGCCGGTGGCGGTGAAGGTCTCGCTGCGCACGAAGTGGGGGGGCAGGATGTCCTCGTACCGGTCGCGGTTGAGGTCGAGCCCGAACTGCACGAGGGCCCTGAGCAGCCGCGCGCCGTCGCCGCGCAGCAGGGAGAACATGGCTCCGCTGATCTTGGCTGCCCGCTCGGCATCGAAGATCCCCAGGCTCTCCGCCAGCTCCCAGTGCGGTAAAAAGGTCTTGCGCGCGAAGCGCGCCTCGTCCCAGCCGTGGGTACGCAGCACGACGTTGTGCTCCTCGCTCAGCCCGTCGGGGGTCTCGTCCAGGGGGAGGTTCGGCAGGCGCATCAGGTGGTAGCTAAGCTTCTCCTCGCTCTCGCGCAACTCTGTTTCCAGGGCCGCCGTCTGCGCCTTGTTCCGGGAGACCTCATCCTTGAGGGCCTGAAGGTCGCCTCCCTCACGGGCGCGGCGGCCGATCTCCTCCGAGCTGCGCCGCAACGCGGCGCGCAGCTCATCCACCTGGTGGGCCAGTTCCCGTCGGCGCTGCAAGAGGCAGGCGGCCTCGGCCAGGGTCTCTCGGTCCACGCCCCGGCGCGCGTAGCGGCGCGCCGTGCCCTCGAAGTCGTTCAGCAGCAAGTTGCGGTCGATCATGTCGGAATGCCGGCGCGCCTGCGCCGATGCGCGCTCGCCGCCGGAGTGGGCCTCAGATGAAGAAGGAGTGCTTATTCTAATGTACGTTCAAGTTGAGACTAACTATCCACGGCCACGCCGTTATGCCCCGCACCCGGTTATGATCCTCCGCCAAACGTGGCAACCCCACATGCAACTGTGCGATCACGGCATCGAG
>JBOIDR010000221.1:0-1815 GCA_050740695.1 Gammaproteobacteria bacterium
CGGTTACACTCTGTCGGCATCGGGGATCTCCTCTGGACTGGCCTAACGCTTTGTCACAGAAGAGTTATCGCCGATCCAGTGCCCCGATGCACGTCCTGGTTTGAGAAATCCAGGCTAGCCCGCATTTCTCAAACCCCATAGCATGATGTGGTTCCTGGGCGTGATGGACGCGAGAGCTGGGTGGGGTCGGGCGCGAGCGCCAGTGGACGGCTTGGAGGGCGAATCCTCGAACGAGCGGAAGCGAACGCCCGACAGGAGCGGATCTTGGGTATGCCGGAGCGCTCAGAAGGCAGCGCGCTTCAGGTAGAGGTAGGCGAGGTGGTACTCGTCCCGGTAGGGGCACGCCGAGGCCATGGCCACCTTGATCCGGCGCACGCTGGTCCGCACCTGGGCGCCGATCTTCAGCAGCTTGAGGCGGATCGTGCCGCAGGTGGCGGTGGCGAACTGGGTGTGGCGTAGGCCGATGCGCCGCAGCGCCTCGAGCAGGACGTAGGCGAACGACGCGAACCACAGGCGCAACTGGTTGGCACGCATGGTGGCCGCCGACGTGCGACCGGCGAACAGGTCGAGCTGCTGCTCCTTGATCCGGTTCTCCATCTCGCCCCGGGCGCAGTAGATCTGCTCGTAGAGGGTCTGAGCGTCGATCGCCGAGGTTGGCAACGAGGTCACGATGAAGCGTGGATTGGCGCCCTTGGGCAGGTGCTCGGCCTTGGCGACGACCCGGCGCTGCCGGCTCCAGCTGTCCAGCGTGCGCCAGACGAGGTCGGCGAAGCGACGCGCGGGACGGCCCTGCGCCAGGCTCTCCTGCTCGGCCGCGGCCAGGTCGTGGGCGATGGCGTCGACCAGGCGCTGGTTGCGGGCGAGGCCGAAGACGTAGTCGACGCCGTTGTCTTCGCACCAGACCATGAGCTCGTCGCGAGCGAAGCCGGAATCCGCCCTGAGCATGATCTGCGCCCGCGGCCAGCTCTCGCGGATGTGGGCGACGATGCGCGCGACCTCCTCCGTGGCGCCGGCGGACGCGTCGATGTTGGAGCGGCGGAGCTTCGCCGCCAGCAGGTGGCGGCCGCAGAAGATGTACAGCGGCAGGTAGCAATGGCAGTCGTAGTAGCCGTGGAAGAAGCGGCCTTCCTGGTGGCCGTGCAAAGGGTCGTCGGTGGCATCGAGATCGAGGATGATTCGCTCGGGCGGCCTCGGGTGCGCCTCGACGAAGAGGTCGACGAACAGACGCTCGATCGCCCGGGGATCGTGGCCAACCCTGTGGTACCGATCGGCCATCGCGGTGGGGGCATGCTCCAGCCGGTTCAGTGTGCTCTTGCCCGCCAGCGGGGCACAGTCGGCGCGTCGCGCCGCGAGCTTGCCGGCCAACGTCGCCAGCACCGGATCATGGCGCAGCTCGTCGTGGTCGATCAGATCCTCGTACCCCAGCGCGATGCCGACGATGCGCTGCATCACCATGGTCTCGACGCGGTGCTCCACCAACTCCGGGGTGCGTCCGTCAGCGAAGCATCCGGTCAAGCGCCGCACCAGACCGATCGCTCGGTTCGCAGCCCCGAGCAGCAATGCGCCGGCATCCGAGGTGATCCGACCGCCATCGAATGCGGCCACCACCTGGCGCCCCTCGACGGCTTCATATCCGAACAGATCGCGGTTACACTCTGTCGGCATCGGGGATCTCCTCTGGACTGGCCTAACGCTTTGTCACAGAAGAGTTATCGCCGATCCAGTGCCCCGATGCACGTCCTGGTTTGAGAAATCCAGGTTAGGCCATCTCTGGGAGCGCGTCCATCCGACGGATGCTCTGCCGGCGCGGAGCAC
>JBOIDR010000222.1:0-1720 GCA_050740695.1 Gammaproteobacteria bacterium
CAGCGCGAGCCCGACAATACTGACCAGTGCGGCGATGCGGTCGTCGTTGTGCAGGAAGATCGGCCGGACCTTGAGGGTGCTCTTGTTGGCGCGGTGGACCTGTTCGACCAGGTGCTGGTCCTTGTAGGTGCGCAACACGGCGGTGGCGGAGAGCCGGCCGGGCAGGTTGGTGGCCAGCGCGTAGACACCGTCGAGGCGGGCGGCGGCGTCGGTGGCCTGTTGGTCGCGCCGCCAGGCCAGGGTGGGTTTGCCGCCGCGGGTGCCGGTCGTCACGGTGAGCAGCGGGCGCAGGCGTGGGTTGGCCAGGATGCGCGCGACCTTCGCGTCGACCTGTTTGCGGGTCTTGTAGTGGCGGCCGCCGAGCCCGTTGTGGATCTTGGCCAGCGCGGTTTCGGCGTTGGTCAGGGCGCGTTCGCGGGCCTCGGCTACGGAGGCGGCCTCCTCTGAGGACCAGATGTAGGCCACCCGGAGGCTGCGCTGCTGACCGGTCTTGGGGTCGGTCACGGGGTAGTCGCGCAGCGCACCGCGGTAGCGGGTGCGCGTGTCGGCGCTCAGGTGCGCCTGGCGGCGGCAGACGTAGCGGATCGGGTGCAGGCCCTGGTGGCCGACCTCGGCCAGGAACCGTGCGCCGAAGCCGGTGTCGGCGCGCAGCGGCACGATGAAGCGAAGTCCGGCGCGGTCGGCCTCGCACAGGTTTTTGAGGTGTCCCAGGGCGGAGTCGGCCACGATCAGCAGCCCGGGTGGCAGCAGCCGGGCGAGCCGGTCCATCGCCTCGCCCAGGCAGGACAGCTCGGCGCTGTCGCCGGGGCTGGGGCGGGTGTAGAGCGGCACCCCGGTGGGGTTGGCCGCGGACAGCACCCGGACCTGTCGTTGCACCCGACGGGTGGAGTTCCAGCCCTTGGCCACCAGCGTCGAGCCTGGGTAGTCACCGGCCACCGTCAGCGTGGTCAGGTCCAGGTGCAACCGGGCCGCCTCGGCGCCGAAGGTCCCGATCGCGGCCAGCATCGCCGCGCCGCGCACGGTCTCGGCCACTGGGGCGAAGGCCTCCAGCGCCCGGCCGAGCCGGTCGTCGTGCAGCAGCATGCCCGGCACCGCGAGCAACTCGTGTACCGCCGCGCCGCTGGCCCAGCCGGCGATGTCGTACAACGGGGCCGGCGCGGCGAGCCGGTTGGCGATCAAGGCGGCCACCACCTCGCCGTGGGTGAGCTGCGCCCGGCCGCGCTGCGGGATCGCCTCGTCGACCAGCCGCACCAGCCCCAGCCGGTCCAGGTAGTGGCGCACCAGCAGCAATGGCCCCACCTCCCGGCGGGTGCCCCACGGCGGCGGGTCCAGCCGGGCGAAGCCGGCGGCCAGCTGCTCCAGTTGCCCCGACGCCTTCATCTGGTCCTCCCGGCCCAGGTTGGCCACCACCCGGTGCCGAACCTTGCCGCCGTCTCGGTAGGCCTCGACCAGTCGCAGGTAGACGTAGCTGGTCTCGCCCCTTGTCACCGTGGTCCGCTTCACATACACGCCGCGTTCGCCTCCCATAGCGTTGCCCCTACGCTATCGGAGACTCATGGCTATGCGACGCAAGACTCGCGGTCTCTGAACAGAGTTGTTGCCCCTACGCTGGCCATACGCGGCTGCTCGAAGAACCGCTGAACACCGACCAACACACCAGGTCGCAGACGCCAGAATCTCGTGCCGTACAAGGAGAAGCGCGCCAGCACGGCAACCACCT
>JBOIDR010000223.1:0-1707 GCA_050740695.1 Gammaproteobacteria bacterium
CGGCCGCTGTCAATGACATTGAGACACCGAGGTCGAGTTAATTAGAGGAGCGCCGCCGTCGATCACCAGGGTGGTCGATCGCCGTGAGGCGTCGATAATCCGGCCATGCTGAAGGTCGTCCGGCTTGGCGTTCGCCGCTCCTGGGGCATCCTGGGCCGTCGGTTTTTTGACAGGCGGGTTGATCCAGACCGCGGTCGGCAGATCAGCCGGGCGCGGCGGTCCATTGACGAAGCGTTCGGGATGCGCCCCGTATGCGGCGGCCAGCACCACCTCCCGCTGCGCGCGCACCGCCGCGGCCTGGCCGAAGTGGACGACCGCCGGCGGCAGGAAGCCGAGCCCGCTGTGATGATGGTCGTGGTTGTACCAGGGAAAGAACGACTGGCAGAACGCGCGGCCATCTTCGATCGATCCGAAGCGATCCGGAAACTGCGGGCAGTATTTGAGCGTCCGGAACTGGGCTTCGGAAAACGGATTGTCGTTGGACACCTGCGGCCGACTGTGCGTTTTCGTGACGCCGAGATCGGCCAGCAGCAACGCGACGGGCTTGCTGCGCATCGGGCCACCGCGGTCCGCGTGGATCGTCAGCTGGCCCGGGTGAATGTCGTGCTTCGCGCAGGTCTCGGCGATCAGGCGCTCGGCCAGGGCGGCGTTCTCGCGCGGAGCGAGCATCCACCCGACGACGTAGCGACTGAAGATGTCGAGGATCACATAGAGAGAGAAGTAGGTCCACTTCGCCGGCCCCAGGAGTTTGGTGATGTCCCAGCTCCAGACTTCGTTGGGCCGGGTGGCCAGGAGCTCGGGCGCGGTGTGGTGCGGGCGCCGCACCTGATCGCGCCGCTCCTTGATTTCATGGGCGGTTTCGAGCACGCGATACATCGTGCGGGGCGAGCACAGATAGGTGCCCTCGTCGAGGAGGGCCGCGTGCATCTGCGCGGGCGCCTGATCGACAAACCGCGTGTGCAACAGATCGAGGACCGCCTGGCGCTCGACCGGATCGAGCGCCCGGGGCGGCGCCGGCCGGGGACGCCCGACCGGTGCCGGTCGACGTCCCCGATACAGCGAGGCGCGCGGCACGCCCGACGCCCGACACGCCGGCGCGGTGCCGAGCGTGACCGCGGCCTCCTCGACCGCGGTCATCAATCGCCCTCGTCGCTCTCGAACGGTATCAGCGGGATCTGGAGCAAGCTCGAAAGTTTTTTTTGGAAGTCGAGGAGCGCTTCCGCTTTCTTCAACCGCGTCGTGAGGCGGCGGTTCTCCTGCTCGAGCTTCTTCATCTCGGGATTGACCGGCACCGCTTTCCGTCCGCGTTTCTTGGGCGTCAATCCGGTGGCGCGTTGCTGGCGCCAGGTGATCAGATGCGACGAATAGAGCCCTTCCTTCCGGAGCAGCGCGCCGAGCTCGCCGTGTCGACTACACGCATCGGCTTTCCGCAGGATCTCCAGCTTGTAGGCGGTCGTGAAGCGCCGACGGACGTGGCGTGCCGAGACCTCAGGATCGGGCGCGACCGGCGCGCCCACGCGCTCGATCGGAGAAGACCCTCCGCTGCGGGGCGCCTCGCTTCGCTCGTCGCCCCTCCGCTCCGGCTCTTCCCCGATCGACTGGGCGGTCTCTCTCAGGCGGATCGTGGTCATCAAGCTCCCTGCACCTCCCCGCCCTCTACACTAATTGCCGTCGGGGAAACTGTCTCAGCTATCTTGGCAGAGAGGG
>JBOIDR010000224.1:0-1706 GCA_050740695.1 Gammaproteobacteria bacterium
GATCCTCTTCGGCAGCGACCCACGTGCCTCTCACATCGCCGCCGCTCTGACATCGCGCCCTCGACCCAACCGATCGCACCCGCACTTACCACCAAAATCACGCGCTTTTACAACCCCGTCAACACCGAGACGCCAAAACGCTCCGAAACATAGCGCCTCGGGCCGAGGAACGGCCCGAAAATGCCCCGATCCCAGGCCGAAAACTCGCATGCTGTCAAGACAAATTCACCGAAAACTCGCATGCTTGACAGCTCACGAGCCCACCAGTACTCTATACTCTTAGCGAAAAAGGGCGTTTAAAATGCTTATTCCGCTTTCCGCATCCCGTACGTAGTCTACCAGAAACGCTACTGGACCAAGGCGCTGGAGCGGGGCGGCGCCGGCACCGCGCGGGCGTGCCCATCCTGGCGGGCACCGACTTTTGGAGAAAGAAGCTCGCATGAAGAGATCCGCTGCCGCCGTCCTGCTATGCCTCGTCGTCCTGCCTCTCCCGGCCTTCGCAGCTCTACCTCCCGAAGACAACTTGGCCGGCACCCTGCAGGCGCCGGGGCTCTTCGATACCGTCCACGTGCGCCGCTACGTCCACGACATCCCGCACATTTTCGCGAAGAACGACCGCGACGCGCTGTTCGCCCTGGGCTGGATCCACGCCGAGGACCGCTTCTTTCAGATGGATCTGCTGCGCCGCACCTTCAGCGGCACCCTGGCCGAGCTGGTGGGGAAGGATGCCCTGGCTTCGGACGTCCAGCTCCGCACCGTGGGCCTGCGGCGCGCCGCCGAGGCCCGCGCTCTCCCGCTCGACCGAGGTCTTGCTGGAGTCCCACGCCTGCGGCGTCAACGCCTGGCTCGCCGACACGAGCCACTCGCTCCCCGCGGAGTACAACCCCCTGGAGCTGACGCGCGCGTCCATCCCGGCTCGGACCCCCGTGGACAGCATCGTGATCCTCAAGGGGGTGACCTTCAGCCTCTCCTTCGACCTGACCGACATCAATCGGAACGTGGCGCTCTCCGCCTTCCAGGAGGCCGGGGAGGCCGCGGGCTTCAACGGCGCGGTTCTGTTCAGCGAGGACGTCTACCGCTTCGCGTCATTCGACCCCACGGCCTCGATCCCCACCCGTCTGCGGGAGCCCCGGGCCGGGGCCCGTCGGCGTCCTCCTACTTCGCCCGCGCGGCCTGGCTCGCGCGCCTGCTGCCGCGGTCGCGCTTGCGCTCCAGGGCCTGGCGCAGCAGGCGCACGGCGCGGACGATTACCGTTGGGGTAAGCTCCACCGCATCGTCTTCAACCATCCGCTGGGCGAGGCGTTCAGCATCCCGCCGCGCGGCGGACCTCAGCATCTGGCGCCGGGCCTGCCGGGAGTGGCCCGCTCCGGCGGCCTTCGGCGTGGTGGATACCTCTGAACGAGTTCCTGTTCGGCGGCGGTCTGGCGCTTCATCGGCGAGATGACGCCCCAGGGTCCGGTGGCGGAGGAGGTGATCCCGGGCGGCGAAAGCGGCGTCCCGGGGAGCCCCTTGCAGGTCGACCAGCTCTTCCTCTGGCGGACCAACCACTACCACCCTGGCCATACCGTTTTAAGCGATTATCGGGCAAGTTTCAGCGTTAGTTGAACACTTTTTTGACATTGGTGTGGCAAAGTTTCAGCGTTAGTTGAACACTCCTGGTTATCCCTGGAATGGTTTATTGGGACGCCGGTAAGGCAGCTCGCGAA
>JBOIDR010000225.1:0-1698 GCA_050740695.1 Gammaproteobacteria bacterium
AGTTATTTCGCTTAAAGGCTGGATATCACCGCCGGTGACGTCCAGCGCGATGCAATAAACTCACCAAAACCCTGTCTTCTATGCCCTTTCCTGACGATCCGCGTGGATATTTATGCAACTGGAGGGACTACCCTGGCGTTTGCAGCTTATTGACTTTGCATGTGAATCAGGACTTGTTTGAGCGGTGTTGTTCGACATTGACGAGGCAAGTATCTAGAGCCCTGCTCTAATTCGCCGTGCAGGGGCTGCTGGATGACGGCGAGCATGCGGATGGATTGGACGGAGGTGGATCCCGGGCCGGCTCCGGGGGCCGCGGGACCCTGCCGTTTTCACAGCTCGCGAAGGTGTTGCCCCCCAATCGATCTCTGCACCTGTCCCGACCGTCACCGCCATCGAGCGTGTCCTGCCCGGCATCGCCGAGGAGCCGATCGTTGTGGCCCTCGCCGAACAGCAGATCGGCGCCACCATCCGCGACGAGTGTGTCCCTTCCCGGCCCGCCGTAGAGGCTATCGTCGCCATCGACGGCCGATAGCCCTCGATCGCCAAAGAGCTTGTCGTGGCCCTTCCCGCCGTTCAGCCGGTCGGTATCGTCACCGCCGATGAGCACGTCGTTCCCCGGCCCCCCGCAGAGGATATCGTCGCCGCCGAGCCCGCGGATGGTGTCGTTGCCGCCGAGGCCGAGGATGACATCCCGGCCAAAGAAAGTCCCCCGGAGCGTATCGTTGCCGGGGGTCCCGAGCATCGTAGCCCGGAACCCGCCGCAGCGGGGCGGCGGCGCGGGCCGCTCGTCCGTGACCAAGTAACGCGCGAGGGCGAAATCGGTGTCACCGCTCGCCCGCGAGATCCCCGCGGCTACCAGCTTGCCGTCGGGTTGCTGGACCAATGCTTGCGCCCTGTTGGTAAAGAAATCGAACCTTCCCGAGAAGTTCGTGAGGACACGCCCACCGGAACCGAAGCTCGTATCGAGGCTGCCATCGGGATTGTGGCGTACGAGGACGAAATCGCTAGTCGGGCACTCAGTAAAAGGATCGGAAAAGCATTCCCTCGTGCCCCCTGCCACCACCAGTTTGCTATCCGATTGCAGGACCAAAGCCTCGGCAATAACGGGGTCGGAACCGAAAATCGAAATCACGCTTCCACCTATGCCGAAGCTCGTGTCAAGGCTCCCATCCGTTTCGAGGCGGAAAAGCTCAAATATTCCAAAGAGCCCGCTGCCGTCGACGAAGACAAACTCAGCACTCCCTGCTGTCACCACCTTGCCGTCGGGCTGCAAGACCAGGGCCTGAGCACCAGCCCTAGATTCATTGCGCTCGCTTTCGCTCACACGTCCATCGGAACCGAAGCTCGTATCGAGGCTGCCATCCGTGTTGTAACGCGCTAAGGCGAGCTGACATGAGGAGCCTATAACAAACTGTTCCCCGGCCGCGACCAGCTTCCCGTCCGGCTGCAGGACCAGTGCGGAAGCCCTACTAGACGATTGGCCGATTCCGAAATCGGTGAGTACAAGCCCACCGGAACCGAAACCCGCATCAAGGCTGCCATCCGTGTTGTAACGTCCTAAGGCGAATTTACTGGGACTGGTCATTCTGCTTTACACATCATGCCGACTGCCTGGCCTAGCGAAGGGTTGGATGGTGGCGAAGAGGGGGCCAAGCGGGGCGCCGGGGGTGGGCGATATGCGATGATATGGTTGACCAA
>JBOIDR010000226.1:0-1669 GCA_050740695.1 Gammaproteobacteria bacterium
TGTGAAGTCTCACCACCCGTGTCCCATTCTGGCTCCGGTAGGTATGTCTCACAACCGCATCTTCCTCGGCTTGCCGTTGGGCTGAGCCAGCGCTCCGAACTCTTTCGATCGGTCGTGACGAGCACGATGAGTGCGTAGGAGCACATCGTCAAGCGTGATCTGCACGGTGTCGCCCACGAGGCGGACGCCGACGGTCATGCGTCTGTATCGGTTGCCGACGCGGTAGGCGGTCCCAGCGAAGCTGACCGAACCGTGCGGGTCCACGATGCGCTGGACCTCTGTGCCTTTGGTCGGTTGGGCTGGTCGCCGCGCGTGGCGAGGACGCCGATCCATCTTGTCGTCGTCATCGATGAGATGGCGTCGTGCGTGGGTCGCGACGATCGTGCCGTTGTGCGAGACGTGCAGCAGCCCGTCGACCGACTCGATCGTGACCGCCTCGCCGGAGAGGTGACGACCGACGTGGTAGCGGTGCTTGAGGATGCTGATGCGCCCGGCGCGGTCGACTCGGCGAGACACCGTCTTGGGACGTGGCGGCGGCTCTTCCTCGACGGCGACGTCTCCATCGATGACCTCGAGCGAGGCCACGCCGGCGAGCTCGAAACGGCGGATCGGCGGAACGTCGCCCAAGGACTGGTGCTCTCTTTCGTTGTTGTAGTCGACGACCCAGACATCGAGAGCGGCCTGGCATTGCTCGATCGTGTCGAAGCTGTGCTGACTGAAGAACTCCTTGCGCATCGTCTTGTGCAAGCGCTCGACCTTGCCGGTGGTCGTCGGCGAATAGGGAGCGGTGAGGAGATGACGGATTCCGTTGTTGAGACAGATGCGGTCGAAGAGCACGTTGGCAGGCTTGCGAGCCAGCCTGCCGGTGAAGACCTTGCCGTTGTCGGTCAGGATCTGTTCGGGGATGCCGTGGGTGCTCAGAGCCTCGAGCAACGCGTCGCACACCGGACGCGCGGTGGCTCGAGCCACCACCTTGGCGATGACACAGAAGCGCGAGTGGTCGTCGATTCCCGTGATGACCTTGATCTCGCGGCCGTTGGTGAGAAAGACCCGGCCCATGACGTCGCATTGCCACAGCTCCATCGAGCGCGCTCGCTCCCAGCGTTTGTAGTCCTCACGGCGCCGTCTTCTCTTCTTGGGATCGATGAGGCGGTGTCGCACCAGACAGCGATAGATCGCAGAGCGGGACGGCACGCTCTCGAGCTCTCGACGGAGCTTGTTGAGGATCGTGCGTGGGCCCCAGCCAGGGTGGCTTCTTCTCAACTCGACGATGCGGGCCTCTATCTCGGGGGCCATCTGATGAGGACAGCGATCGGGCTTGGAGCTCTTGTCGGCGAGGGCGGCGAGACCTTCGTTGGCGTAGCGGACCAGCCAGCGGTGAAGGGTTCGTCGGTCGACCCCATAGCGGGTGGCGACGTCTTTGACGGTGCCTCCGTCGAGCACCTCTCGGACGGCGTCGTAGCGCTGCTCAACCATCGAAAGCTCCACCAGCATGACGAGACCCTCCTTGGCTCGGTTGAGCACAAGTGCAGACCGCGTCGGGGCTCGGGTGGTGGAATTCATGGGACACAGGTGCCGGAGCCACTGTCGCCCAGGAACCGGAGCCGGGGTCGGCTAGTGGGACAGAGGTGCCGGAGCCAATGTGGGACAGAGGTACCGGACTTTCACA
>JBOIDR010000227.1:0-1616 GCA_050740695.1 Gammaproteobacteria bacterium
TTGCCTCGGGCTCGGGATGCTGTCCGCCATCCACCGGGCTTTCGATCTGATCCAGAACCATGGCGGCGAGCGACTGACCCTGGCCACCGTGCCGGCGGAGGACCTCGAGACCTACGCCATGATCGAGCGAGCCGACACGGTCGGGGTCTTCCAGATCGAGTCGCGTGCCCAGATGGCGATGCTGCCGCGCTTGAAACCGCGCTGTTATTACGACCTAGTGATCGAGATCGCCCTCATCCGCCCCGGCCCCATCCAGGGCGAGATGGTGCACCCCTATCTGCGCCGCCGCGCGGGGCTCGAGCCCGTCACCTATCCCTCCGAGGCGGTGCGCGCGGTGCTCGGCCGGACCCTCGGCGTGCCGCTCTTCCAGGAGCAGGTCATCAAGCTCGCCATGGTGGCGGCCGGGTTTTCCGCGGGCGAGGCCGATCGATTACGCCGCTCGATGGCAACCTGGCGTCGCAGCGGGGGGATAGAGGACTTCGAGGGGCGGCTCATCGAGGGGATGAGACAGCGCGGCTATCCCGAGACCTATGCCCGACGGATCTTCGAGCAGATCCGCGGATTCGGCGAGTACGGTTTTCCGGAGTCCCATGCCGCGAGCTTCGCGCACCTGGCCTATTGCTCGGCCTGGCTCAAGTGCCACGAGCCCGCGGCCTTCACCTGCGCCCTTCTCAACAGTCAGCACATGGGCTTCTATGCCCCCCCCCAGCTCGTGCAGGACACGAGGCGCCACGGGGTCGAGGTGCGGCCGATCGATGTCGGGGTCGGTGACTGGGAGTGCACCCTGGAGGGCGCCCCGCCCGCCCTGCGGCTCGGGCTCCGGATGGTCAAGGGCCTGTCGCGTGCCGGCGCCGAGCGGATCACCGCCGCGCGTCCCTTCCGGGATGTCCAGGACCTCGCCCGGCGCGCCCGCTTGAACCGCCGTGACCTGGAGGCGCTGGCCGCGGCCGATGCCTTGCGGGGGCTTTGCGGCAACCGCCATCAGGCCCGCTGGCAGGTGCTCGGCATCGAGGCACCGCTGGCGCTCGGAGAGATGCCCGCGCTCCCCGAGCCCCTGCCGATGTTGCGCAGACCCACCGAGGGCGAGGACATCGTGGCGGACTACGGCAGCCTGGGCCTGACCTTGCGCCGCCATCCCCTGGCGCTCCTGCGCCCCGTGCTCGCACGCCTCTCTTTCCAGTCGGCCCGCGAGGTACTGGGGCTCTCCCACGGCCGGCGCGCGCATGCCGCCGGCCTCGTCATCACCCGCCAGCGGCCGGGCACGGCCACCGGCGTCGTGTTCCTGACCCTCGAGGACGAGACCGGCCCGCTCAACGTCATCGTCTGGAGCAGCCTCTTCGAGCGCGAGCGCCGCATCGTGCTCGGGGCGAGGCTCATGGGGGTGACGGGCGAGGTGCAACGCGAGGGCGAGGTCGTCCATCTCATCGCCCGCACGCTCGAAGACCGAACGGCCCTGCTCGGGGGGCTCCGGACGGTGTCGCGGGATTTCTGTTAGCGTGAAAGACACCACCCCACAGGCGTAACAATTCCTGGCCTGACGCTAGCCGGGACGGGGAACTGGAAATGAGATGTGGAACTACCGAATGCTTATGCGCTGGCGGGCATGAAGCCGTGCT
>JBOIDR010000228.1:0-1598 GCA_050740695.1 Gammaproteobacteria bacterium
CGCTGGTCTTCTCACCCGGGCGATCGAGCAACTCGAGAGGCTGCCCGAGGCGCCCGAGCGTGCCCAACGAGAGCTGTCGCTGCAAATGAGCCTCGGGGCGGCACTCTTCATAAGCCAGGGCAAAACCGCGCCCGGGGTAGAACGTGCCTATGCACGGGCCCATGCGCTCTGTGGGCAGGTCGGCGAGAGCCCGCACCTCTTCCCCGCCCTTTTTGGCCTGTTTCGGTTCGAGATCACCCGGGGGGAACAGCAGGGGGCGCGGACGCTCGCGGAGCGACTGCTGAGCCTCGCCCACGCCCAGCCCGATCCCCTGTTCCTCCCGGCGGCGCATTTGGCCTTGGGGGCGACGCTAATTCATCTGGGGGAGCCCGCGGCGGCCCGCGCTCACCTGGAACAGGGCCTTCGTGCGTACGATCGCCACCAGCAGGAGGCATTCATCCTCCAGCTTGGGGAAGACATGGGGGTCATGTGCCTGCATTATGCCCGCGTTGCCCTGCAGGTGCTCGGCTATCCGGATCAGGCGCTCGCGCGCAGCGAGGAAGCGCTGGCCTTGGCCGAGGCGCTGTCTCACCCCTATACCTTGGCTCACGAGCTGGCCCAGAGTGCCTATTTCTATCAGTTCCGCCGGGACGACCAAACCGCGCAAGCGCGGGCGGAGGCCGCCATCGACCTGGTAGCCGAGCATGGCTTTTCACCGATATTGGGAGCGCAGGGAACGCTCATGCGGGGCTGGGCGCTGGCGGAGCAGGGACAGGCCGAAGCGGGAATTGCCCACATGAACCACGCCCTCGAAGTCTTTCAGAGCATGGGCTTCCACGCCTTGCGACCGTATAACCTCGGGCTCCTGGCTGAGGCGCTGGGGAAAGCCAGACGGGCGCAAGAGGGGCTCGCCGTGCTCGGAGAGGCGCTCGTCACCGCGCGCCGAACCGGGGAGCGCTGGTACGATGCCGAGCTGCATCGACTGCAAGGGGAGCTGACGCCCCATCAGTCGGGATCTGGAGTCCTCAGCCGCCAAGCGGAGCCGGAAACCGAAGCGTGCTTTCTCAAGGCCATCGAGACGGCGCGCCAGCAGGGGGCCAAGCTCTTCGAGTTACGCGCGATGATGAGCTTGGGTCGCTTGCGCATGCGACATGGCAGGCAGGCGGAGGCTCGAAGGGAGCTTGCGGAGATATACGGCTGGTTCACCGAGGGCTTCGACACGAAAGATCTGCGGGAGGCCCGGGCGCTGCTGGAGACCTTGGCTTGAGATGGGCTTTGTCAGGCAGCCCTCTCAGGCAGCCCTCTATTGCAGAGCGACCGGAGTCAGGTGCTCCATCTATGAGGGAGCTTCATTCCAGGCGAAGCACGCGGGCGATAAGCGTCGGTGCCGTCGGACTTACCCTTGGCGCCGTCTCGGTGTGCGCAGAGGAAAACCGGGGGGCATTGGAGGAGATACACCCGACGGTGACTTTGCCAACTATCACGGTGGAGGCGGGGACTGGTCATTCTGCTTTACACATCATGCCGACTGCCTGGCCTAGCGAAGGGTTGGATGGTGGCGAAGAGGGGGCCAAGCGGGGCGCCGGGGGTGGGCGATATGCGATGATATGGTTGACCAA
>JBOIDR010000229.1:0-1551 GCA_050740695.1 Gammaproteobacteria bacterium
CGGTGCGTGTCAAGATTTTTGAGGCAGGATGCTCAGGGATTCATTGAGTTATCTGACGTCTCTTGTTGAGTGCCGGTTTCGTCTGGTTTGTTGATCCAGGCGACGGCCGGCAGGGCGGGTGGTTCGGGGTGTTTGCGGACGAATCGTTCGGGGTTGCGGGTGTAGGCGTTGGTGAGCACGTCGGCGCGGGCGTCCCGCACGGCCTCAGCGTGTCCGTAGTGGACGTCGAGGGGGTGGTGGTAGCCGATGCCGGAGTGGTGGTGGGCGGTGTTGTACCAGGTGAAGAAGCGTTGGCAGTGTGCGCGGGCATCGGCGAGGCTGCCGAAGCGGTCGGGGAAGTCGGGCCGGTACTTCAGCGTCTTGAACTGGGCTTCGCTGTAGGGGTTGTCGTTGCTGGTGTGCGGCCTCGAGTGGGTCTTCGTCACCCCGAGGTCAGCCAACAGGAACGCCACCGGCTTGGAGGCCATCGAGGAGCCGTTGTCGGCGTGGACGGTCAACGTGGCCCGGTCGACGCCGTGTTTGGTGATCGAGTCGGCGAGCAGCTTCTCGGCCAGAGCCGCGGACTCGGCCTCGGCGAGCAGCCAGCCGACCACGTAGCGGGAGTAGATGTCGATGATCACGTACAGGTAGTAGTAGGTCCACTTCGCCGGACCAAGCAGCTTGGTGATGTCCCACGACCACACCGAGTTCGGTGTCGTGGCCACGAGCTCGGGCTTGGCCCGCGCCGGATGCGTGGCCTGCCGCCGGCGCTCGCGCACCTCGTCGTGCTCGTGTAGGACTCGGTACATCGTCGACACCGACGCCAGATAGACGCCCTGGTCGAGCAACTCGTGATAGACGCTGGCTGGGGCCCTGTCCACGTGCTCGGGGTCGTTGAGCACCGCCCGCACCTCGTCCCGCTCCACCGGTGTGAGCGCCCGCGGCTGCGGCTTACGCTCCCGCCGCGGCCGCACCGGGGCCGGAGACTGGCGGTGCCGCCGGTAGTGGTTGGCCCGCGGCCGCCCGGCCGCCACGCAGGCGTCACGGACACCGATCAACGGCGCCAGCTCGACGATCGCGTCATCGATCATGGCGTGGGCTCGCTCCCGCTCGTCGGGCTGTCGGTCGCGAGCTGACCCAACAGCGCGGAGAGCTTTCCCTGCACCTCGATCACCTTCCGAGCCTTCTCCAACTCGGCGGCCAGACGCTCGTTTTCCATGCGCAGCTTGGTGTTCTCCCGGTCCCGCGGATCGGCCGCAGGGCGGCCGGCAGGCTTGGCCAACGCGGCCAACGCGCCCTGGTCCCGCTGGGTCCGCCACGCCGCGATCAACGACGTATACAGACCCTCCCGCCGCAACAAGGCACCCTTACCCGCCTTGTCCAACTCCTCGTACTCGGCAAGGATCTTCGCCTTAAAGGACGCGGAATAACGCCGCGACCGAGCCTTCGCCGGAACCTCCGGATCAGGCACCCGCTCACTGTTCGAACTCACTTCGGGGTCGGACTCCTCGCTCGCCCTCAACGCAATGTTTCAAGATCTAATCGTGCCTCACTCGATCTTGACACAGAGGG
>JBOIDR010000230.1:0-1546 GCA_050740695.1 Gammaproteobacteria bacterium
GAAGCTCCTGCACGTTCTGTGGGTTGGTGTTAGCGGCCGGGGAGTGGTGGGCAGAGGCCGCCGAGTGCGAGCATGGCGAGCGCGATCGCGGCGTGGGGCGAGTGAAACCCGAACGCGCGTCGGGTGATCAGCCGTAGCTGGGTGTTGATCTGCTCGACGCGCGCGTTGGAGAGTCCGTGCCGAATGGCCGCCTCGATGCCCGATCGCTGTTGGGTGATCGTCTTGGCGAGCCTGACGAACGGTTCGAGGCGACATCGACGGGCCCATCGCAGCCAGCCGTCGAGCAGGATGATCGCGTGCTCGAGCGAGACGCGGTAGATCTCGCGCAGCTGCTGGGAGATCAGGTAGGCGCGGTACAGCCGCTGGTTGAGCTGCTGGACGCGGGCGAGCTTGAGCTTCTGGCGCTCGGTCAGGTTGGCCGGGTTCTTCCACAGCGCGAACCGCGCGCCCTTGAGCTCCCGGGCGAGCTGCTGCTGGCCTTGACGACGAGCTTCGTTCCAGACCTCGCGGCGGATCTCGTCGAGCGCGTCGGTGGCGAGCTGGACGAGGTGAAACGGGTCGTAGCAGACGCTCGCGTTCGGGCAGCGCTGCGACACCGGCCCGGTGATCCAGCTCGCCATGTCGCAGGACACGAGCTTGATCTGCTGGCAGCGCTCTTTCCCGAGCAGGTCCAGGAACTTCTCGACCGTCTTGTGGTCCCGGCCGGGCGCCGCCCACACCAGCCGGCCGGTGTCGTGGTCGACAACAACCGTGAGGTACCGCTGCCCTTTGCGAATCGAGATCTCATCCACCCCGATCCGCTTGAGCCCGGCGAACAGGTCGCGCTTGGCGGTCTCCTCGGCCATCACTCGCTCGCAGATCCAGCCGACCGTGCGCCACGCGATCCGCATCAGCTGCGAGACCGCGGTCTTGGACGTCTGCACCGCCAGCCACGAGACCTGATCCTCGAAGCTGCGGGTGAAGTTCGAGTCGTGCCGCGCCCACGGGACCGCAGCGACGAGTACGCCGTGGCGCTTGCAGCTGACCCTGGGCGCCTCGGCCTCCAGGTAGGCGAACGTCGTGCCCAGATCGAGCGCCCGCCACCGCCGGCGACCCTCACCCCAGTCATAGCCCGGGCAACGCCGCCGGCAATACGGGCAGCGATCGCACTCGCGGGCAGCCGGGCGGACCGCCAGCACCAGCGACCCGTCCTCCTCGAGCCAGACGTCCTCGACGACCGCCCGCCGCAGCCCGAACAGCTTCTTCCATACGCTTCGTCTGCGCACGCCGCCTCCGCCCTTTCATCCAGGTTCCTGACTGTGAGAAGCCAGAACCGTAGGACGCGCGGCGTGCGCACCCCTTCCTCAGCCCCCGTCGGGCGCCCCGCGCCCCGACCTGATCGCCAACCAGCGCGGACGGGCGGCGCTGTCAAGCAGCGCGAACCCGCTGCAAACCACGGCAACGCCTCGCGAACACCAGCAACGATCCGGCGCTGCTTGACCGACGACGACCGTCCGCGCTACCCCGCGACCGCGCCCACATCACCCACGGAACATGCAGGGGCGCC
>JBOIDR010000231.1:0-1487 GCA_050740695.1 Gammaproteobacteria bacterium
CCTCAGGGGCAGCTCACCCTCAGTATGTCCGCCAATCCGGCGGTCCAAGAGGAGTTGTTGCATTACCTCGACGCGCTGCAAGCCGCCTGAGATCCTCAGCCAAGCGAAATTTATGCAACGTTAGGGTCTATTTTCTGCCGAACTTCGGCGGGGTCAGGTATGGGAAGTTCAAGTGCCTTCATGCGCACTGTGCAGAGCGCCAGCAAGAGGACTTCATCCAGGCGCTCGGCCTCGTGCCGAAGCAGGCCTGGCGCGCACAGGCAGGGGGCGATGATTTACCGCCAGTGGACTCCTACGGCGAGGCGGACTGGCCGGCCGCGAGTGTAGAGGCCCGCTCCGCCTCGGGCACGATGGGACAGGCTGAGGACGCGGAAGAATCGCGCCTGCGCTCCGCTGAGATTTACGACCCTGAGACAGATAGGAAGCGTCCGCAGGCTGACATCCTGATCGACATAGGCCCGGAACCGCAGCCTGAGGAATGGCCGGAGCCGATGGACCCCTGCGCCTACCACGGTATCGCTGGTGAGATAGTCGAGGCCCTTGATCCGCACACCGAGAGCGACCCGGCCGGGTTGCTGGTGCAGATACTCACGTCGTTCGGCCTTCTGGTAGGGCGCACCGCTTACTACCAGGTGGAGGGCGATCGACATTACCCGAACCTGTTCGTGCTCCTGAACGGTGGGACATCGAAGGGGCGCAAAGGTACGTCGTGGGGCCGCGTCCGCAGCATCTTCGAGCGGGTCGCCGGATGGCCGCGGGTAACCTCGGGCCTATCGAGCGGCGAGGGGCTGAAGTGGCAAGTGCGCGATCCGCGGTACGAGATGGTGAAGGACAAGAAGTCCGGCGAGACAAGGAATGAGCTCGTAGACGCAGGCGTGGACGACAAGCGCCTGCTGGTCATAGAACCCGAGTTCGGGAGCGTCGTGCGGGTCGTGGCCAGGAAAGGCAATACCTTGTCGGCCGCCGTGCGCAGCGCGTGGGACACCGGCGACCTCGCCACCTTGACGAAGAACGACTCACTCACGGCCACGGGTGCGCACGTCGCGATTATCGGCCACGTCACGGTCGAGGAGTTGCGGGCCGAGCTTACGCAGACCGACATCGCGAACGGCTTCATCAACCGCTTCCTGTTCCTGTGCGTGCGGCGATCGAAGTGCTTACCGCGCGGCGGCGGCGACCTGCCTGAAAGCACACAGCAAGGCTTCGTGGCTAGGCTTGACCGTGCCGCGCGGCTTGCGCGGGACTTTGGTTCGGTGGGCATGACCGCGGCCGGGTGGTCCATGTGGGATCGCGTCTATCCCGAACTGAGCGAGGGTTCACCGGGGCTCTTCGGTGCCGCGACGGCCCGCGCCGAGGCACAAGTGTTGACGGGGTTGTAAAAGCGCGTGATTTTGGTGGTAAGTGCGGGTGCGATCGGTTGGGTCGAGGGCGCGATGTCAGAGCGGCGGCGATGTGAGAGGCACGTGGGTCGCTGCCGAAGAGGATCA
>JBOIDR010000232.1:0-1485 GCA_050740695.1 Gammaproteobacteria bacterium
TTCGTTGCCTGTGGTGAAAATGCAGGCTGACGTTACGCGGCCTCCACGGGTTCGAGCGTGACGTTGTAGCCGAGGTGCTGAAGCTGCCGAACGAGCTTGTTCGCGTGGCGAGCAGGGTCGTGGCGGCGGAGGAAGTAGTCGGCTCCCAGGTCCGCGTAGGGCTCTCCGCGCTCCAACAGGTGGTACGCGACCACCAGGACGGAGTGTCCCACGGCGATGGCCGCCTTGCTCGGCCCTCGACGCCCCCGGAGCCGGTTGTACTGGGCCGAGAAGTATGTGCCCTTGGATCTGGCCGCGGCGCGAGCCACCTCGGTGAGCGTGGTCCGAAGCCACTTCGAGCCCTTGCGGGTCTTTCCGGAGCGGTGCTTGCCCCCGGACTCGTTGTTCCCCGGGCACATCCCGGCCCAGGAGGCCAGACGAGCAGCCGAGCTGAACTGGGCCATGTCCACCCCGATCTCAGCGATGATCGACTCCGCGCTGCGCCGCTCCACTCCGGGAATGGTCCGGAGCAGCTCCACCTCACGATCGAAAGGGGCGATCACGCGAGCGATCTCCTCCGACAGTCGGTCGATGACCTCGTCCAGGAACTCGAGCTTCGAAAGGATCGTTCCCACGATGAGGGCGTGGTGGGCGCCGAATCGCCCCGCGAGCGCCTCGCGGAGCCTCGGGATCTTCGTGCGGAGCTTGCCGCGGGCGAGCTCGGCCAGGACGTCGGGGTCGCGGGTTCCCTCCACGAGCGCTCCGAGCATGGCCCGGCCGGAGACCCCCAGGATGTCGGTGGCCACCGAGGACAGCTTGACCCCGGCGTCTTGGAGGACCTTGTCCAGGCGCTGGGCCTCCCGGGTTCGCTCCTCCACCTGCGCCTTGCGGTACCGGGTCAGGTTGCGGAGCTCCCTGATCGGTTTGGGAGGGACGAACGAGGGACGCACCAGGCCGTGCTCGGTGAGCTGGCAGATCCAGGACGCGTCGGCCACGTCGGTCTTTCTTCCGGGGACGTTCCTGAGGTGCCGGGCGTTCAGGAGCCAGCACTCCAGGTCGTCCTCGAGCAGGTAGTACACCGGCCGCCAGTAGATCCCCGTGGACTCCATGCCCACCACCGTGACCCCGTGGGCCACGAGCCAGTCCCGCAGGACGAGCAGCTCGGCCGTGGTGGTCCCGAACGTGCGGATCTCCTCGGCGCGCTCTCCCGAAGGCCCGGGGAACCGTACGCACGCAGCGACCGTGTCCTTGTGGACGTCGAGACCGGCGCATCGCTCGATGAGCCGTTCCATCCGCTCCTCCCTTCTGCCGGCGACAGATTCCGTCGTCCGGAGGAGCCTCATCTCATGGAGTCTGTGGTTCGTGCTCGCGGCAACAGTTGTGGGTGCCCGAGGCTCCCGCGTCCCACTCACTATCGGGCTCGAAGCACCAAGCAAACCCGACGTCGCCGGACGACCACCCATTTTCATCCGATGTGGGTGGCGCGCAAGCGCCATGGGTCACTCA
>JBOIDR010000233.1:0-1485 GCA_050740695.1 Gammaproteobacteria bacterium
TTAGCCCCAATACTGTTCACTTAACGCTTCCTGATGCGAATTCGCACGTCCACGATGCGGAGGCGCTGGCGACGACGAGGCCGGAGGGGAAACTTGCTCATCTTCCGCTTCACGCCCCGGGGCACGCGACGCCCCCGACTCGACACGACCCGATCCGGACGGTCCGCCAACTCGGCCAGCAAGGCCTCATGGAAGGCTGGTCGGTCCCGAGGGGGGAATAGCGACGGCGCGGGGCA
Organism: Gammaproteobacteria bacterium; assembly: GCA_050740695.1. GTDB lineage: Bacteria > Pseudomonadota > Gammaproteobacteria > JACCXJ01 > JACCXJ01 > JACCXJ01. Next base: position 237 of record JBOIDR010000233.1, read on the forward strand.
GTGTGCGGCGAATGACGCGCACCGCATGGATAAAGGACAGCGCATCCGGGTCGATGCCGACCTTCACGGCGGCCTCGTGCATCAGGCCGCGGATGGCGAAGTGCGCCAAGAGCAACCCATAGCATTCTTGACGGACCAGATCCGGGGTCTTGCTGCGCAGCACGATCCGGGCGCCGCGCAGGTGGGTCTTCAGTTCGTCGAGCGCCGTCTCAATCTCCCAGCGTTCATGGTAGAGCGCGGCCAGCTCCTCAGCGGGCGCGCGTTCTGGGTCCAGGATCGAGGTCACCACGCGGTAGCGATCCTCGGCCTCCGCGACGCCCGTGAGCGTGTACTCGATGACCCGGACGACGAGGCCGTTGCTGTCGTGCCGACGATCCCGTTCGGACGGATAGACGACGCTCCGATACGAGCCGTCGACCAAGCGCTGCCGGCACGGCAGGCGCTGGGTTTTCTTGACCCGCCACAGCAGATCCGCCCCGGTGGCGCGGGCCTGCTGCCACAGCGCCGCTCCAAAAAACTGCCGGTCCGCCAGACAGAGCATCCCGGCGCCCAACGTGCCGACGACCTGACGGGCCAGCGTCGTTTCGCCGTCCCGATAGCCCCCGACGTGGCTCCCCCAGAGCACATGCGTCCCGTTCTCGACCAGCGAGACAAACCGCACCTGCGGATAGGCCGCCGTGCCCCGACTGGCGCCCGGGCGGCCGAACGCCGTCACGTTGGCGCGGGTGTCGGCGACGTCCAGCGTGGTGCCGTCGAGACTCACCAGCCGCCACTTCCGATACCAGGCGCCCTGGGTCGCCGGCGTCGCAATCGGGCGGACGATCTCGTCGTGCACCTGTTGCAGCGGACGCCACCCGAGGCGCGTCCGCGCCTGCGAAATACCCGACTTGCCCGTCACTTTGCTCGCCCGCGTCGGCCCGGCCAGCCACGCGACGCCTTCGAGCAGGCACCGCAGGACCTCGCGATACGAGACCTGCATGTACAGCGTCAGGGCGATGACGTAGTACACAACGACGTGCGCCGGCAGCTCGCGCTGGCGACGACTCGCGGTCTGGGTCGTGGCCAGCGCCGCGTCGATGCGCGCTCTCGGGAACGTCTTCGCCAGCACCCCCAGGCTGATGTAGTCGGTGATCCGCGCCCCCGTGGGCAGCTCCGCCAGTGTGCGCGCCATCTGCGATGCTCCTGTGTGGCAGGCTGCCCCGGCCCGCGCACAGGATATCACAGGAAAGCGTTAAGTGAACAGTATTGG
>JBOIDR010000234.1:0-1471 GCA_050740695.1 Gammaproteobacteria bacterium
CTTTCTTTGTGAATTTACTGTAGAAAGGTGAAAGCCATGAACCAGGAGACGCAATCGATGTTCGAAGTCGATGCAATGAAGGTCGCGGTTGGCAGTACGCCCGATCCCGAAGTGGCCGCGCTGCCCAAGCGGCGGCAATTCTCCCCGGCGTATAAGCGCCGCATCGTGCGCGAGGCCGATGCCTGCCGAGTGCCCGGGGAGGTGGGTGCGCTATTGCGCCGGGAGGGGTTGTACAGCTCGCACCTCACGCACTGGCGCCGGGAGGTAGAGGCCGGTGAAAACGCGGCGCTCGCCCCAAAGCGGCGGGGTCCCAAGCCGGATCTCGCCAAGGCCGAGTCGCGTCGCAACGAAGCCCTGGAGCGCGAGGTCGCGCGGTTGCGTCGTAAGCTCGAACGGGCCGAACAGATCATTGAGGCCCAAAAAAAACTCTGCGAGATCCTGGGACTGCCCGTGGGCGAGGAGCCATCGCGATGAACACCGCCCTGGAGATCGCGCCTGGGATCGGCATCGTGGCCGCCTGCAGTGGGCTCGGGGTGGCCCGTGCGACGTTCTACCGCGCGCAGCGTCCGGTGTCGGTGCGCCAGTCCCGCGCCCCGCGCCCGGTCTCGCCGCGGGCCCTGAGCGTACCAGAACAGCATACGATCCTCGAGGGGCTGCACGAACCGGCCTACGTGGACTTGAGCCCCCGTACCGTGTTCGCCATGCTGCTCGATGTGGATCGCTACCTCGCCTCGGTGTCTACCTTCTACCGGCTTTTTGCGCGCCTCGGGGGAGACCCGCAGGCGGCGCGATGAGCTTACCCACCCCGCCTACGCCAAACCCGAGCTGCTCGCCAGCGGCCCGCGCGAGCTTTGGTCCTGGGATATCACCAAGCTCAAGGGGCCGGCCAAGTGGATCTGCTTCCACCTGTACGTCATCCTCGACGTGTTCAGCCGTTACGTGGTCGGCTGGATGATCGCGCCACAAGAGTCGGCCGAGCTCGCCCACACCCTCATCGCCGCCACCTGCGATAAGGAAGGCATCGCCCGCGGGCAACTCACCCTGCATGCCGACCGCGGTACCTCGATGCGCTCCAAGCCCGTGGCGATGTTGCTCGCCGATCTCGGCGTCACCAAGAGCCACAGCCGGCCGCATGTCAGCGACGACAATCCGTACTCGGAAGCACAGTTCAAGACGCTCAAGTACCAGCCCTGCTTTCCGGCGCGCTTCGACTCCCTCGAGCACGCCCGGGCGTTCTGCCAGGCGTTCTTCGCCTGGTACAACCACGCCCATCGGCACTCCGGGATCGGCTACATGACGCCCGCGGCCGTGCACACCAGCCAGGCGCCGCGGCTCTACGCCGCCCGCCAACAGGTGCTCGATGAGGCGTTCGCCGCGCATCCCGAACGCTTCACGCGCCGTCCTCCGACCCCACCCGCTCTGCCGGTAGAGGTCGGCATCAACCTTCCGAAACCCACGCCGCGCCTAACCG
>JBOIDR010000235.1:0-1450 GCA_050740695.1 Gammaproteobacteria bacterium
TGGACTGCGCCAGACCCTTTGACCGGAACGCGAGCTGAAATTCTCTCAGTCATCGGTCCTCACTAACCCCTCCGTAGGCTTCCATCCTCCGTCGTAACTTCGCTTCTTGCATCCCGCGTCGGCGCGCCTCGATGATCGCGACGTGGCGACCGTCATGACGCTCGGCCGGTGTGACGTAGTCGAGGCTCTGGTGCAGCCTCTCGTTGTTGTAGTGATCGATGAAGCGGTCGATCAACGACTCGACCTCCCACGGTTGCATATCCGCGGTGTTCGCTTCGTAGAGCACCTCGCACTTGAGCGTCGCGTTCCATGACTCGCTCGCCGCATTGTCGGTCGGGGTCTTGGCGCGCGAGAAGCTCTGGATGATCCCGAGGTCGAAGAAGAACTGTTGGGTCGACTTCGATGTCATCTGGGTGCCGCGATCCGATGCCGCCACGGGCAGTCTGGGTGCGTCCTCGGCCAACAGTCCTTCTTTCGCGAGTGCCTTGTCCCATGCGTCGTGCACCGCGGAGCTTGTCTGCTCCGGGCCGAAGTAGCGCCCGGTGATCTTGCGAGAGCAGGCGTCGAGCACCGGGACCAGATGGTAGTCGTCGGCTCTCGTCGGGAAGGTGACGAAGTCGTAGCGCCACGTCTTGTTCGGTTGGCTCTCGTCGGTCTCCGGACGAGGCCTCGCCGGACGACTGCGGTGGTGATAGACGGGCACCAGGTTCTCGGCCCGCAGAACCCGCAGCGTCGTCGACGGCGAGCAGTAGACCCGGCCCTGACGTGACAGCGTGTGGGCCAGCTTGCGATGGCGCAGGTGGGCGAGGCGCTTGTCCTTGGCCGCCCTCACGATCTCATCGCACTCGGTCTTGGTGATCGCGTGCGGACACACCTTGGCGATCGGCGCGACGTCGGCAAGCTCAGCTTCGGTCAGCGCCCTGGGGTCGCGGCCTCGGATCCAGCGCCGCACCCGGCGCGGATCGATCATCAGGATCGCGCAGCTCCTCGCGATCGGCATGCCTGCCGCTTTGGCGTCGCGCACGGCCCTGACGATGAAGCGTTTGACCTCCGCAGGCAGGCGCGTGCCGCGGATGGGCCCGGTCAAACGCCGTCTGTTTTTCCCCGCAGCAGGGTGTTCTCGATGGCGAGCTCGTGGAAAGCCTTGTTGACGCGTTGGAGCTCCTGCTCCACCTCGACCAGATCGGGATCGCGCTTGGGTCGGCCGGGGCCCTTCTTGAACGCGTCGAAGGCGCCGTCCTTGGCGCGCTCGCGGATGACGCGCAGCTGGTGCGGAGCGACGCCCCAGCGCCGGCAGACCTCGGCGTCGGTGGTGTTCTTTCGCGATGCCTCCAAGAAGATCTGCCACTTCTGTTCCGGTGTGAGCCTCTTCTTGCGGTGCTCTCGGTCTCCCAACGATCCTCCTCTCCGGGTTTCTAACCCGTCTCGAGGAGGGTGTCAGGGAGGACCT
>JBOIDR010000236.1:0-1437 GCA_050740695.1 Gammaproteobacteria bacterium
TCCGGCTCTCCTGACATCGATGTGGGTCACCTCCGCAACCTTTCGTACGGCAATCGCAGCGTCACGGGTCCGCACGTGAGCATCACGAGCGCGATGACGGCCTCCGCTGAGTGGAACCCGTAGGCGCGCCGCGTGACGAGCCGCACCTTGGTGTTGATCCCCTCCGCACGCGCGTTGGTGAGCCCGACTCTGAGCGCCGCGAGGATCCCGTCGATGTGGGCGTGCACCGTCCCAGCCAGCTTGGCGAACGCCCGCATGCCGGACGTCTGAGCTCGCTCGCACCAGCTCTCCAGCAGCTCCCTTGCTTCCTCCACGGAGAGATCGCCGGCGAAGATGCCGCGCAGCGCCTCCTTCAATTGGTAGGCGCGCCACAGCAGCCCGCCGTCGCGGCGGATGGCCTCGAGGAGAGCTGCCTGGCGGGGGGAGAGGTTCTCAGGGTTCTTGAGCAGCACCCAGCGCCAGCCGCGGAACATCTTGGCCAGGCGAGGATCGACCTGGCGAAGCAGGCGCCATCCCTCCCGCCGGACCTCGTCCAGAGCCCTGGTGGCCATGGAGACAACGTGGAAGGGGTCGAAGCAGATCTCGGCCTGGGGCGCGTGGCCCTGGGCTCGGACGCTCTCGCGGTACCCCTCGGCCATGTCCATGGAGACCGCGGTGAGCTTGCCCGATCGCTCTTTGCCGAGCTCGTCGAAGAACCGGTCGGCGGTCTTTCGCCCCCGGCCCTCCCCGCCCCACACCACCTTGCCGCTTCGGTGGTCGGAGACCAGCGTGATGTAGCGGTGATGACGCCTCCAGGAGATCTCGTCGATCCCGATCTCGAACAGGCCGTCCAGCCTGCCGGGGTCGATGTGGGAGGCCACGACCCGGGCGCAGATCGCCCCAACCGTTCGCCAGGCCACCCTGAGCAACCGGCCGACCGAGGTCCTGTCCATCTTGGCGGCGCAGAAGGCCACCAGGTCCTCGAAGTCGCTCGTGAACCCCGACCCCGCGCGGGCGAACGGCACTCCCTCGGTCACTACGCCGTGCACCGGGCACCGAAGACGGCGCAGGCGTGCGGTGATGACCAACGCCCACGCCCCCAGGTCGAGGTGCCGCCAGCGGGAGTCGACGTCCCGGGTGTCGTAGCGAAAGGACGTGGAGTAGCCGCAGTGCGGGCAGTGAAGGAGCCGGCGGCGAAGCGCCACGGTGACGACCACGGTGTCGGAGCCGAACGAAACCTCGCGGACGCTCGCACCCTGCAGGGCCAACAGGTGGTTCAATACTGTGGTGACGCGCACGGGATGACCTCCGGTTCGTCGGCTTCACAGCTCGAACCGTACGGGTCGGATCTGTGCGCGTCACGTGTTTGGCTTGTCGATCGGTGGATCGCTGTTCGTGACCTGGGAGTTCACGCAGGGAGGGACGCCGGAGCATCCACATTCATGTCAGGAGAGGGAC
>JBOIDR010000237.1:0-1418 GCA_050740695.1 Gammaproteobacteria bacterium
GAGGTATGAACAGAAGTTGTGGATGCGGGACTTCGTGATGGACGCGGCGTACCCTCCCATCGGTTCCGGTTGAAGAGCCGATCGCCGGCGGAAGGCCGGCGAGGAGGAGGTACGCCGATGCTCAGGGTAGTCCCTGGCGAGGCCGGGCGCGAGGACCTGGCCCTCACGATCGACGATATCGTACGCGCTGGCGCGCAGCGGATGCTGGCGGTGGCGCTCGAGGTCGAGGTCGACGCCTACATCGAGGCGAACAAGGACCACCAGGACGACGGTGGCCGGGCGATGGTGGTCCGCAACGGCAGCGCCCGAGCGCGGAAGGTCATCACATCGGCCGGTGCGGTCGAGGTCCGGGCCCCCCGGGTGAACGACCGTCGCACCGACCCGGAGACCGGAGATCGGGAGCGGTTCCGCAGCCAGATCCTGCCTCCCTACGTCCGCCGCTCCCCGAAGGTGAACGAGGTCCTGCCCCTCCTGTACTTGCACGGCCTGTCGAGCCTCGACTTCGTGCCCGCCCTGGCCGAGTTCTTCGGCACGGAGGCCGGTCTCTCAGCCCCCCGTCATCACCCGGCTCACCAAAGCCTGGGCGGCCGAGACCGAGGCGTTCTCCAAGCGCAAGCTGAAGGATGTGGACTACGTCTACATCTGGGTCGACGGGGTCCACTTCACGGTGCGCCTGGGCGAGGACGACCGCCTGTGTTGCCTGGTCATGGTGGGTGTCCGGGCCGACGGGACCAAGGAGCTCGTGGCCATCTCCGACGGGTACCGGGAGTCCACCGAGAGCTGGGCGGAGCTGCTGCGGGATGCCAAGAAGCGGGGGATGCGAGCCCCGATGCTGGCCATCGGTGACGGAGCCCTCGGGTTCTGGGCGGCGGTCCGAGACGTCTTCCCCGAGACCCGTCACCAGAGGGACTGGGTGCACAAGACCGCCAACGTCTTGGACGCCCTGCCCAAGTCCATCCAGCCCGCGGCCCGCCGGGCCATCGCCGAGATCACCCACGCCGAGAACAAGACCGAGGCCTCCAAGGCCATCGACCGCTTCGAGGCCGAGCTTGGGGCCAAGTGGCCGAAGGCCACGGCGAAGATCACCAAGGAGCGGGAGGCGCTGCTCGCCTTCTACGACTTCCCAGCGGAGCACTGGATCCACCTCCGGACCTCGAACGCGATCGAGTCGACGTTCGCGCCGGTGCGCGCCCGCACCGATGTGACGAAGGGACCCGGCTCAAGGACGGCGGGCCTGGCGATGGTGTTCAAGCTCCTTCAGGCAGCGGAAGGGAGGTGGCGCAAAGTCAACGCACCGCATCTGGTGGCGCTGGTGCGAGCGGGCGCGACGTTCGAGAACGGTCAGTTGATCGAGCGGACCGAGGGAGAGGACGCCGCGTGATCACGGATTTCCCGTCCACAACTCTTGACAATACCTC
>JBOIDR010000238.1:0-1414 GCA_050740695.1 Gammaproteobacteria bacterium
AGCGCTGATATGAGGCGGCCGGTCAAGGGGTGTCAGGGCGGTGCTCGTTCGGGCTGAGGAGACGGCGGACGAGCAGATCGCAGCGGCGATCGACCACTCTGATGTCCGCGGATCGGAACCGCACATCGTCGATTCGCCGGAACCTGCCTCTGACTAGCGACGCGGATCAACACCCGCATAGCGCTTTCGAGGGTTGTTCCGTTGTCGACGCCCGCCCGCTGTCTCACGTCATTCGGCTCCTACAGCCGGTCGGTCGTGAGGGCCCACACGAAGCCGGCGAGCTCGCGGGCGACCGCGGTGACGGCCTTCTCACGGCCCTTCTTCGGTGCGAGCAGCCGGTAGCGTGCGTTGAGCCGCAGCTGTGCCCTCCAGGCGCAGGCCAGGACCTCCGGAGGCTGCCCTTCGCTTCGCCGACGAAGGCCCGAGCCGATCGCGGGACGGTGCCGGTACGCCCATGCGGCCTCGACGAGCACCCGACGGACGTGGCGGTTGCCGGTCTTGGTGATCGAGCCCCGGCGCTCGGAGGCTCCGCTGGAGTGCTCGGAGGGGACCAGGCCGGTGAACGACATGAACGAGGGCGCGGTGGGAAAGCGGCGGAAGTCGCAGACCTCTGCCACGATCGTGACCGCCGTCAGCGTGTCGACGCCTCGCAGACAGCGGAGGCGGGCCACCGGTTCGTCCAGCGGCGGCGCGGTGGCGGCTTGCTCCACCCGCGCGTCGGCTGCCAGCAGCTCGGCGGTCCTTGCGGCCTCGGAGGCGAGCAGGTGGTCGTACGCCGCCTGGGCATAGGGCTCGTCGAACTTCTGGGACCTGGCCCAGGCCTCGAGCGCCAGCGTCCACCGTCCGCTGCCCTCGTGCCGGCGCCCGTAGCGCAGCAGGAAGCTCCGGAGCCGCTGTCTGGCTCGCTTGCGGTCGTCCTTGAGATCCTCGCGGACACGGACCAGGTCCCGGACCGCTTCCTCCTCCGGGGACGGCACCCGGATCGGTGTGAGCTCGCCGGCACGGTGGAGCCTAGCCAGCATCCGGGCGTCGAGCCGGTCGGTCTTCACTCGCTGGCCGGCCCGGCGGGGAGTCAGCGTGGGCGCGATGACGTCGCAGGGAACGCCCAGCGAGGTGAGGAGTCGGTGGGTGTCGTACCCGGTGGGGCCGGCCTCGTAGCAGGTGGCGAGCCGACGGGGACTGCGGCTGATGAGCTTGCGGAGCGCCTCGGGGGTGTTGGGGATGACTCGCTCGTCGGGGACGAGCTCACCTGGTCGCAGGACCGCGACGGCGATCGTCTCCTTGTGCACGTCCAGACCGAGGTGCGTAACGTTGTCCATGGCCGGTCTCCTCCCTGTGTGGCTCCTCCCGCGGTCCATCCGCGGGTGATCCACGAATCTTCAGGGATAGACCGGCCGCCTCATGATGACTAGCC
>JBOIDR010000239.1:0-1401 GCA_050740695.1 Gammaproteobacteria bacterium
GCTAGCGCATCGCACTCTTCCGGGGTAATGAGGTCCTCGATCATCGCGCATCCCTGCGCATCGAGGTCTTTCGACACCCGCTCCCAATCGAGCGCCTTCACCCGGCCGGCAATATCCCTGGCCGGTGTGATCGCCAGCGCTTCTTTGACCAGAGCATTCATGCGTGTGCCTCCTTTTTCAGTAGCGCGAGCTTGCGTTCCACCCCCCAACGATAGCCCGACAGTCCACCATCGTTGCGCACGACTCTATGGCAGGGGATCGCCACCGTCAAGGCATTGGCGGCACACGCTTGGGCCACGGCCCTGACCGACTTCGGAGCGCCGATGCGGTTGGCGATATCGGCATAGCTCACCTTCTCGCCGGCCGCAATCTCCCGGAGGGCCTGCCAGACGCGCTGCTGGAACGCGGTGCCGCGCACATCCAGCGGCAGGTCGAGGCCCAGTCTAGGCGCTTCCACGAAGCCCACCACTTTCGCGACGAGCTGCTCGAACTCGGCATCGCCGCCAATCAGGTCGGCTCGCGGAAACCGGTCTTGTAGATCGCGCGCCAATTTATCCGGATCATCGCCCAGGAGAATGGCACAAACACCGCGCTCGCTTTGAGCGACTAGGATAGACCCGAGGGAGCACTCGCCCACGGCGAAGCATATCTCCGTATTGGCGCCACCGGCGCGATAATTCGTAGGGGTCATGCCCAATACCTGGTTGGATTTTTCATAGAAGCGCCCGTTGGAGTTGTACCCGGCGCCGTAGATCGCCTCAGTCACCGTACCGCGCCGAGCGAGCTCGGCTCTCACGCGCTTGGCGCGATGCGCTGCCGCGTACCCCCTCGGCGTTACACCCGTCACGGCCTTGAAGACCCGGTGCAGATGGTAGGCGCTCACTCCGGCATGGTTCGCCAGTGCCGCGAGGCTCGGTACCTGCTCGGCGTTCTCGATGAGGCGGCACAGCCCAGCCACCGTGGCCGCGTGCTGCTCGGCCAGCGGGGGTTGATTCGGATTGCAGCGTTTGCAGGGGCGGAAGCCCACCCGCTCGGCGTCCGCGGCGCTCGGGTGGAACCCGACGTTCTCGGGCCTTGCGGCGCGCGCCGCGCAGGACGGGCGGCAGTACACACCGGTGGTCTTGACCGAGTAGAGAAACCTGCCGTCCGCCTCGGGATCGCGGGCGACCACGGCCACCCAACGCGGATCGCCCACGGTCGCCGCCGCGAGCATTTCAGTCTTCGTGGCCATATACACCTGTGTCCTCTCAACGATCTCACGATCATGGCTGAAGTCTAGCCAAAGACATTTGAAATTTATCGTCCCTTCCCCCTCGATAGGATGAGGTCGACCCTATCCGAACCGCGACGCTCGACCCCCACCCTGACCGTCCCCCGCTACGCAGGGGAGGGAACCCGGAG
>JBOIDR010000240.1:0-1398 GCA_050740695.1 Gammaproteobacteria bacterium
TCGGTGTCGGTGGGGGTGTCTGGGTGGGCGTGTCGGCGCAGCGCGTCGACGAGTTGGGGCATCTGCTGGTAGCCCTTGATGCGGCGGAAGGATCGTTCGGCGTTGAGCATGCCGGCGGCGGTCCAGCGCAGCACCATGTTCCCGTCGCGCCAGCGGGTGACGTTGCGGTTGGTGGTCCGGGCGATGGAGATCATGCTTTCGACCGGGTTGCTGGTGGTGAGGGATCTTGCGAGCCGGCCGTCGATGCCGAGCCGGGCGATGGTGAACATCTCGGCCAGGCCCTCCCGCAGCGAGGCGGCCGCACCGGGGTAGGTCTTGTCGAGCAGCCCGGCGAGGTGGCGGGCGTTGCGCATCCCCTGCTCGGGATCGGGGTGGCTGAAGGCTTTGACGAGCTTGGCGTCGACCCACGCCTTCTCCTTGTCCGGTAGGTGATCGGCGACATTTCGTCTCTTGTGGAGGGTGCAGCGCTGCATAGCTGCCTTGGCCCCGAACACCTCCCGCACCGCCGCCGCGAGGGCTTTCGCGCCGTCGATGACCACCAGCAGCCCGTCATCGAAGGTCAGGCCGCGTCCGACCAGGTCGGCCAGCAGCGCCTTGACGACGGTCTTGTTCTCCGTGGAGCCCTCCCACAGCCCGACCGGCAGCTTCGTCCCGTCGGCGGTGATGCCGAGGGCGACCACCACGCAGCGCTCGGCCATGTGCTCACCGTCGAGCATGAGCACCTTGACGTCCAGCCCGGTCAGGTCCCGGGCGAGCAGTTCGGCCAGGGCGGTCTCGGTCTGTTTGACGAATCGGCGGGAGACCGCCGAGCGCGACGTCGACTTCGCCGCATCGGTGACCTGCTCACCGACCGGCTCGGCGGCTCGGGCGTGGCGGCGGGTGGCGACCCCGGCGAGCATCCGCTCCATCACCACCTGCGTAAGCAGGTCATCGGCGGCGAAGTGCGCATACGCGGCAAGCGGCGCCTCGTGCCCGTCGACAGTGCGGGCCCGCGGCCGGTCCACCGGCACCCGCCGCCCACCCAGGGTCACCGAGCCGCGCCCGGTCCCGTGCCGCACCGCGACACGCTGCGGGTCGTGCCTGCCCTTCACTCCGCAGGCCGCGGTGATCTCGGCCTCGAACATGGCCTGCATCACGCCCAGCCCCGCGGCCACGCTCATCGCCAGCAGCCCCTCCCGGGCGGCGCCGGCGATGTCGGCGAGCGCGAGCCCGACCTCCTCCGGCAGATCCAGCAGGGCGGCGGTGTCGGGCGCCTCCACGAGGCGAACAGTCGATACGGTCTTCACGAGCGGTCCCCTTCCTTCGGGTGTTCCTTGGCGGGTCACCCGAGACCTACCACCAGGCAGGACTCAGGTGGGGGACCGCCACCTCAAGTTCCACGAAGACCGGGACAACCTC
>JBOIDR010000241.1:0-1397 GCA_050740695.1 Gammaproteobacteria bacterium
CTAGTTGCCTCACGTCAAGATGTCCTCGAAGCGAGCTTCGGTTGCCTCACCAAAGATGTCCTCGAACGCTGCCGCTCGCCGTGGGCGACCCTGAAGGGGTGGTCTGGAGCGGGCTTCACCTCCTTCCTCGAATGGGGCTTGGACCGAGATAGCTCGAGCAGCCGGTCCTGGCACCGACTGAGCCTCATCTTGAGTTCCACAGGGTTGATCTCCAGGTAGGTGGAGGTGAGCGCCGTCTTCGCGCCGGCGTCCACGTGAGGGGATTCCAGGACCCGCTGGTAGGGCGTCCTTGCCACATCGAACGTCTTCGAGACCTTGGCGCCGCGTCGGGTCTTGGACGCCAGCTTCATCTGCGGCTGAAAGAAGTTCACGTACAGGCGGAGGTGCCGGTACAGCTCCCGGAGCGCGCGGAGCTCGGCCTGGGTGTCGTAGCGCAGGTACCCGACCTGCTGGCGTACGACCGGCCAGTTCTTCTGCTCCACGAAGCAGTTGTCGTTCTTCCGGTAGGGCCTCGAACGGGTGAACGTGATCCCTCGCTCGGCGCAGTAGCGGAACAGCTCCACGTTGATGAACTCGCCTCCGTTGTCCGAGTCCAGCCCCAGGAGGGGGAACGGGAGCGAGCGCTCGATGTCGACCAGGGCCTCGAAGACCCACCGCTGGGCCTTCGTGCGGATGGCTCGCATCTCCGTCCAGCCCGTGTTCACGCAGGTCAGGTCCACGGTCTGGCAGAACTCGCCCCCCTCGGAGCCGCCGTGGTGGCCGACCAGGTCAGCCTCGCAGAACCCGGGACGGCGCTCGTCCCACTCGGCGAAGGTCCGGATGGGGATCTGTCGCTTGAGGATGGAGCCCGGTTTGGTCCCCGAACGCCCCTTCACCCGGAGCCGGCGGCGCTCGGGGCCCAACGCCCGGTCGATGGTGGCCGCGGAGATGGAGAGCAGCTTGGCTCGGACCTCCGGGCTGACGCTCAGCTCCCCATGGCGTTCCAAGGCCTCCACGATCTCGGCCATGAACGGGGCCAACCGCTTGCCGGCCGGGCCGTTCAGCGTGGCCCAGATGAACCGCAGGGGGATCAGGACGTCCTCTCCGTAGGTCCTGGGCCGCGGCCGTCGAGGCCGCTCGATCGTCCCCAGCACCGCGGCGGTGAGGGCCCGTCGGGCGTGACGGCGCGTCCACCCGGTCAAGGCGCACAGCTCGTCAAGGATCCTGCCCTTCTCAGCCTTCCCCGTCCTGCGGTACCGCCTGGCCATCTGCTGCGTCACTGCCTTTCTCTGCGCCATCGATAGACCCACCGGACCCCTCCTCCCGGGGCCGCGCACGTCTTGAGCGTGGCCCGTTCGAGGACATCCTTAGATGAGTCTCGGTCCGGCTTTCGAGGACATTTCTGGTGAGTCAACTCG
>JBOIDR010000242.1:0-1387 GCA_050740695.1 Gammaproteobacteria bacterium
GGATCGCGGTAGGGACCGCCGTTGCTGACGGCCCCCCGCGCAGATCCCAGCGTGCACTGCTAGCGCACTGGGCTCCTCCCTTGGGTGCGGGCGTCGAAGCGCTCGTCGGGCCAGGGATGCATGATGCGGACCCGGGGCAGCCATCGGACAACGAGGCGGTTCATGCGCTTCCAGTCCAGGCGGTTGCGCTGGCTGCGGCGCCGTAGCGCCCGGTACCAGTGCTTTGCCGCCTGGTCGCGGAAGGCCGCGACCGCGTCGATGTTGTCGGGCACGGCGTAGTAGGCGAGGTGCCCTCGCACGACGCTTGCCAGCCATTGCCCTTGTTCGGGAACTGGGCGATGTCGGCGCCGCTTGAGCTCTTCCTTGACCTCTTGCAGCTTCGCCCGCATCCGCTTTGAGATCGTGATGCGCTTGAGCTTGAAACGTCCGCGCTTGGTCTTCGCGCAGATGTGCGTGAAGCCCAGGAAGTCGAACGTCTCTGGCCGCCCGTCGCCACGCTTGCGCCGGTCCAGGGCGGCATGCCGCCCGAACTCGATCAGGCGTGTCTTTTCCGGGTGCAGTTCCAGCGCGAACTGCGCGAACCTGTCGCGAAGGTCATGCAGGAACCGCTCGGCGTCCTCACGATGTTCAAAGCCCGCGATGTAGTCGTCGGCGAAGCGCACGATGATCACGTCGCCGTGCGCGTGCCGGCCTCTCCATTGGTGGGCCCATAGGTCCAGGACGTAGTGCAGGTAGACGTTGGCGAGCAGCGGCGATGCCGATGCTCCTTGCGCCGTTCCCTGCACGCTCTCGGACCACTTGCCGTTCTCGATGACGCCTGCGGCCAGCCATTTCTGGATCAGCCGCAGGACCCTTCTGTCCGCGATCCGGTGCTCGAGAAACTTCAAAAGCCACGATTGGTCGAGGCTGGTGAAGTAGTCGCGGATGTCCGCGTCGAGCACCCAGTTCACGCGCTTGCCAAGGATCCCGGCCGCGAGCGCGTCCAACGCGTTATGCGGGCTGCGCCCGGGACGGAACCCATAAGAGAAGCCGAGGAAGTCCGCCTCGTAGATGCTGTTGAGCACCTCCACGGCGGCGCGCTGAACGAGCTTGTCCTCCAGCGCGGCGACACCGAGCGGCCGCAGCCGCCCGTCCCGCTTTGGGATGTACGCCCTTCTGACCGGCTTCGCCCGATAGCTCCCGCGCTGGACACGCTGGTGCAGACCCTGGAGGTTTGCCTCCAGGTCCAGTCCGTATTCCATCCACGTCACCCCGTCCACCCCCGGCGCAGCCTTCGGGCGCAACGCCCCGTAGGCCGCCCGCAGGCGATCGACATCAACGTGGTGCAGGAGCGCGGTGAACCGTGCTTCCCTGTCCTTCAGTGCGACTCGGCGCACGCGATCCAGCG
>JBOIDR010000243.1:0-1351 GCA_050740695.1 Gammaproteobacteria bacterium
AAGATCACCCTGCCCGAGAGCGCGATCCCCGAGCGCTGGTACAACATCCAGGCCGACATGCCGAACCGGCCGCAGCCGGTTCTCCACCCCGGCACCGGGGAGCCCGTCGGCCCCGACGACCTCGCCCCGCTCTTTCCCATGGAGCTCATCCTCCAGGAGGTCTCCGGGGACGCGGAGATCTCCGTTCCGGACGAGATCCGCGATGTCTACCGCCTCTGGCGGCCGACGCCGCTCTACCGGGCTCACCGGCTCGAGCGCGAGCTCGGCACGCGCTCCCGCATCTTCTACAAGTACGAGGGCGTCAGCCCGGCGGGGAGCCACAAGCCGAACACGGCGGTCGCGCAGGCGTACTACGTGAAGCAGGAGGGCCGGACGCGCGTGTCCACGGAGACCGGCGCCGGCCAGTGGGGCAGCGCGCTCGCGCTCGCCTGTCAGCTCTTCGAGCTCGAGTGCAAGGTCTACATGGTCAAGGTCTCGTACCACCAGAAGCCCTACCGGCGCTCGATGATGGAGACGTGGGGCGCGAGCGTCGTCGCCAGCCCCTCCGAGGACACGCAGTCGGGCCGCGCGATCCTCGAGGCCGACCCCGACACGTCGGGAAGCCTCGGCATCGCCATCTCCGAGGCGGTCGAGGACGCCGCCCAGCGCGAGGACACGGCGTACTCGCTCGGAAGCGTCCTCAACCACGTGCTCATGCACCAGACGGTGATCGGCCAGGAGGCGATCGCCCAGATGGAGGAGGCCAGCGCCTTCCCCGACCTCGTCGCCGGCTGCGTCGGCGGAGGCTCGAACTTCGCCGGGCTCGCCTTCCCCTTCCTGCGGGAGAAGATCGCCGGGCGCGAGATCGACGTCCTCGCGTGCGAGCCGACGGCCTGCCCCACGCTCACGCGCGGGCCGTTCGCCTACGACTTCGGCGACACGGGGCAGCTGACGCCGCTCGTGCCGATGCACACCCTGGGCCACGACTTCGTGCCGCCCGGCATCCACGCCGGCGGCCTCCGCTACCACGGCGTGGCGCCGCTCATCTCGCAGCTCGTCCTCGACGACCTCGTCCGTGCCGAGGCATACGCGCAGACCGACGTCTTCGACTCGGCCGTCAGGTTCGCGCGCAGCGAGGGCATCATCCCGGCCCCCGAGGCCGCCCACGCAGTGCACGGCGTCCTCCAGGCGGCGGCGCAGGCGGACGAGGAAGGGCGCGAGCGCACGATCCTCTTCAACCTCTCCGGCCACGGGCACTTCGACCTCGGCGCCTACGACGCCTATTTCGCCGGCAAGCTCGAGGACTTCGAGCTCCCGGAGGCGGAGATCCAGCGTGCTCTCCAGGCGATCGAACCGCTCCCCAAGCCGGCCG
>JBOIDR010000244.1:0-1345 GCA_050740695.1 Gammaproteobacteria bacterium
GTGGGCCACAGCGCCCTAGCCGATCCGGCGGCCGCACGCCAGCAGAACCTTGCGACGATAACGCTCCTTGTTCGTGAACCCGTAGGCGCAGCGCTTGACGACCTTGATCTTGTTGGTGATGCCTTCGGCGAACGCGTTGGTGAAGGGCCAGTCGAAATAGGCGAGGATCGCCTCGCGCCATCCCGACACCGAGCGCCAGCATCGGTTTAGCTCGGGCAACCCGGCGACCGCCAGGTGTGATTCCCAGTGCTCGAGTCGCCGCTCGGCCTCCTGCCGGTCGGAGCTGTCGTAGATCGCTGCGAAGGTCTCGCGCATCAACCAGCCGACACCGATCTCGGGAAACCGCTCGAACAGCCGGTCGAGCCGAGCTCGCTCCGCGGCCGACAGCTTCGAGCACCGTTTGACGAAGGTCCACTTGGTCGCCAACACCTCCGGGTCGAAGCGGCGGAACTGTCGTCGATGCAGCGGCCGGCCCGTCCGCTTGCTGATTGGGATGTCGCGCAGGCCACAGCGTCGTCGCACATCGGTCGAGGCGCGACCGATCGCAGCCAGGACGTGGAACTTGTCCGCCACGATCGCGGCGTCTGGCAGGGCGCTCTCGACCGCCTTGGCGTAGGGCCAGAACAGATCCACGACCACCGCGCGGATCCCCGCCCTGACCTGCGGCGACAGTGCCAACAGGGACGCTTCCACGTCGGCCCTCTCGCGTCCGTCGATGAGCTCGAACACGCCATCGTCAAGCGGCGCCGACAAGACCGTGTGGTAGCGCCACCGCCGCTTGAAGGCGCTCTCGTCGATCGAGATGACCTGTGGAGTCGAACGCAGTGGCATCTTGACGTCCTCGAGCGAATGCCAGTCGAACGCCTCGATGACCCGGTATGGGCTCACGTTTTCGGTCGCGGCCACATGGGTGAAGGGCTGGATCACCGCGCGCTTGTAAAGGTGGCGGCGGAACCGCCTCGTCACCGCCCTGCGTCCACAGATCTCCGGGTGGCGCTCCTGATAGGTGCGTTCGCAGTCCCGGCATTTGAAGCGACGCTGGGACCATCTCAGCACGGTTGGATACGCGCATGCGCGGTCGCGGATCACGCGGCGGCGCCGGCCGTGACCAATCGCGTCCAGCGATCCACAGTGATGGCACGCCTGACGGCGGGTGGAGACGACGTCGACCTGCAGCTGCCCGGCGACGACCTCGGAACCCGTGACCTCGAAGCCGTCAATCGACAGGGGAACCTCGATACGATCGACCAAGGGGTCTCCTTTCTTCGATGGTTTGGTCACCGAAGAAGCTAAGGAGGCCCCTCACCGATTAGCCGGATTCCCACCATGGTTCACAGAGAAGGCC
>JBOIDR010000245.1:0-1343 GCA_050740695.1 Gammaproteobacteria bacterium
GCTGCCGTTGTACGGCGTCCGAGAAGACCGTCTTGAACCTCGAAGAGATCCGGGTCCGCCCCGTTGAAGGAAGCGAAGAGCGCTCCTACCAAGGCCTGATGCAGGCGCATCATTACCTGGGCGCCCTGCCCAAGATCGGCGAAACGATCTGGTACGTGGCGACCTACCACGGTCATTGGGTGGCACTGCTGAGCTTCTCCGCCGCAGCCTGGAAATGCGGCGTGCGGGATCGTTGGATCGGCTGGGATTTCCGCCACCACTATGACCGCCTGAAGCTCCTGGCCAACAACAGCCGGTTCCTGATCCTACCGGATTGGCACCACTCGAACCTCGGCTCCAAGACCCTCGCGCTGTGCCAAAGACGGCTGCCCGGCGATTGGCGAGAGCGCTTCGGCCATCCGTTGGTGCTGTTGGAGACCTTCGTCGATCCCGAACGCTTCCAAGGCACCGTCTACCGGGCCGCGAACTGGGCGTATCTGGGCGAGACGAAAGGATTTCGCCGCACCCGAGCCAGCTATAGCGCCACCGCCCGATCGCCCAAGAAGGTGTTCGTCAAACCCTTGCAGGCCGATGCGCGGGCGAGGCTATCCGAACCCGTCCTCGGATCCCCCTATCGTAGCGGAGTACCGAAGATCATGCTGACTGCCGAACAGATGAGGGCCTTACCCGAGTTCTTTGCCGACCTCCCCGATCCGCGCCGCGCCCAGGGGCGACGCCATCCCCTGCCGGTGGTGCTGGCCATCGCCGCCGGTGCGATCCTGTGCGGCATGCGCGGCTACAAGGCCATCGCGGACTGGGCAGAGAGCCTCGGCCCCAAGGCGCGCGAGCGGTTCCGCTGCCGCGGTAAAGGAGGGTGTTATCGCGTGCCGAGCGAATCGATCATCCGCGATGTCTTGATCCGCGTCGATCCGGTTCATCTCGACGGGGCGCTGCAACGCTGGAATGCGGCCTATGGGGAGGCCGATGACAGCCTCGCCATCGACGGCAAGACGATGTGCAACGCCATCGACGAAGCGGGTCGTCAAACCCACGTCATGGGCGTGGTCGGCCATCAAAGCAAGACCTGCTACACCCAAAAAAAGTTGGGACCTTGCCGGTAGCGGGCGACGAAGAGGTCAAACGAACCAATGAGATCAAGACGGCCATCCCGCTTCTGGACGCCATCGATATCCAAGGCAAGGACATCAGCGCGGATGCACTCTTGACTCAACGGGCGTTGGCCCGCTATCTGGTCGAGGACCGACAAGCGCACTACTACTTCATCGTCAAAGGCAACCAGAGCGGGTTGCTCGAAGACATCAGCCTCTATTTCCAGAAGCGCCAGGAACCCGAGCGGATCACCG
>JBOIDR010000246.1:0-1340 GCA_050740695.1 Gammaproteobacteria bacterium
CGTTGACTTTCTGCGCACGATAGCTACGCTTCTTCATGGCGAGAATACCTCCCACGTTATGGGTTGCTGGCACTGGTTGCCATCCCATATTCTGAGGGTTCTCGCCTCTTTCTTATAGCTGACTACACGGGCTGGCACCTTCACTGTCGATGCGGGCTACAAGCCTTTGCTGCTTCTGCTTTCATGCTTTTTGAAGCCCAACCCCATACTGCGGACTGCCGTCCGGCGTTACTAGGGTCAACGTGGTGAAGCACCACACAACGTTCATGAGAGACAACCTGACGGCGGCCGGTTGCAAGGACTTATTGGGCGGTCAAAGCACATCAAGATGCTAGCAAGAAGGTCTTTTCACTGCTTGAGGATCCTCAGCAACGTTAAATTTAAGGCTATTGAAAGTTTCACCAATCTCAACGCCGAACGAATTGAACCTTAGTTCGTGCTTCATAGTCCCTGAGCCAGAACGCGTATATAAGGGTGAAGCCAATCTACTTCCTCTAAAAGCGCAACCGCTCCCCCGGCAGATCGTGCGAAGTTTATCCAAACTTTTCGGTCCATCGAAATACCATCCATCGTAAATCTGCTAGGCTGAAGCCGATGGCTATAGTAGACACCCCCAGGGTACTCCAATTGCGCGACGAGGTCATCCGCGTTTAAATTTAAAGGTTTTGTTGACAAAGAAGAAGAGTCTAGATCTGAATAGAAATATACAAGCGGGTCAACAAGGTAAGATTCAATAGTTGCATAGCTATAAAGGTTAAAATAAGTATCTCTATTATTTAGAAATTCAGCCCGGGCTATTCGTGATTTGGAGACAAAATCGCTGACAGCTCCTATCACAGCATCCATAACGATTGACGATGAATAGTACTGAGCAACCTTATTACCCAACCGTTCTACAAACTTATCGTTATCCCGTTCTGTTATTTGCATGTTTGCCTCGACGACTGCCCAACCTTTTTTGACCGCTTCTTTGAGGCGATACTCAGCCTCTACTTCAGGCAGGTCTTCGATTTGTTCAAGTACGGTTCTCAAAAAGGCATCAGGCGATTCAAGGTTGTCAAGACTATATGCCCCAAGACTGGTGAGAAGCAGTTGATGGATTATCGCAGCAAACCAATCAGCTTTAAATGATAGCTTCCTTCCGATTGCGGTAAAGCCATCTAGCACACTACTGTAGTCCGGATTGCCAGCGAAATCCGTCTGAATTACCTGAGTAGACCCTATCGTTGCATAAATTGTCGCTTACTTGGGGATCTCAGGCGGCTTGCAGTGCCTCTAGATAATGCAACAATTCCTTTTGGACCGCCGGATTGGCAGACATACTGAGGGTGAGCTGCCCC
>JBOIDR010000247.1:0-1282 GCA_050740695.1 Gammaproteobacteria bacterium
TGGAGTTACCCCGTTTCCGTTGACACCTCAGCTTGAGACAGCCACCGCTGTCTGAGTCTCCTTTCTGATCATCTCCTCTTCGAAGCGGTCCGGGCTTCGGTAGTCGAGCGTCGAGTGCCGGCGGCGGGCGTTGTAGAAGCCCTCGATGTAGCTGAAGACGGCCAGGCGTGCCTGGTCGCGGCCGCGGAAGGTGTGGCGGTCGAGGAGCTCGGTCTCGAGCGTGGCGAAGAAGCTCTCGGCGAGGGCGTTGTCGAAAGCATCTCCTCGTCTGCCCACGCTCGGGAGCACGCCCGCTGTCTGCATCGTCTTGCCGAAGGCGAGGCTCGTGTACTGGCTTCCGCGGTCGGAGTGGTGGACGAGCCCGGGGCGCGGACGGCGTCGGGTGAGCGCCATCCCGAGCGCGTCCAGGGCGAGCTCGGCGCGCAGGTCGTCGCGCATCGACCAGCCGACCACCTTGCGGCTCCAGGCGTCGAGGACGCAGGCGAGGAAGACGTAGCCCTCCCAGGTGGGGACGTAGGTGATGTCGGCCACCCAGAGGCGGTCGGGGCCCGTGGCGCGGAAGTCGCGGCGGACGAGATCGGCCGCCGCGGGGGCCTCGCGCGAGCGCACGGTCGTGCGCAGACCCTTGCGCCTGCGCGAGACACCTACGATCCGAAGCTCGCGCATGAGGCGGGCGACGCGCTTCTGCGAGACACGGACCCCCTGCTCGTCCGCCAGCTCGGCCTGGATGCGCGGTGCCCCGTAGGTCTCATGCGAGTCGGCGAAGATGCGCCCCACGAGCGCGCGCAGCTTCTCGTCAGCGAGCGCCCGCCGCGAGGGAGCCCGCCGCCTCCAGGCGTAGTAGCCCGCTCGGGTCACGCCCAGCGCCTGGCACAGCCGGGAGACGCGATGCTGTGCTCTCTCCGCCTCGATCAGCCGGAAGCTCATGGCCGGCGATCGGTCTCCCGGGCGAAGAAAGTCGCTGCCTTCTTCAGGATCTCGCGCTCCTCGCGCAGACGGGCATTCTCGCGGCGCAGGCGGCGCAGCTCCTCCCGCTCCTCGCTCGAGAGACCCTCGCGCCCGCCCTCGTCGACCTCCGACTGCAACACCCAGCGCCGCAGCGACTCCGGCGCGACCGCCAACTCTTCAGCGACCGCTCTGTACGGCCGCCCGCTCACCCGGTACAGGCGCACCGCCTCCTGGCGAAACTCGGGCGAGAAGCTCTTTCCCCTTGCCACATCGACTCCCTTCCGGACGCTTGCGCGTCCATCGTCAGGGTGTCAACGAGACCGGGTCAACTCCA
>JBOIDR010000248.1:0-1272 GCA_050740695.1 Gammaproteobacteria bacterium
TTTGATAAAATCAAGTGTGAAAGATCAGGTGTGGGGAAAAGCTAGGTAACTGAGATAAAAAAGGGGGCTTGACAAAGCTATGACAGGTGGAGTGGACGACGACGCCCCGGGCATCGGTCCGGCTCGTCCGATTGCCGGCGGCGTCATAGGTGTAGGTCGTGCTGCCGGTATCGGGGCTTGTCTCCTGAACGAGATCGTCCAGGCCGCCGTAGGTGTACGTGGTCGTCAAGCCGCGCGGATCGGTCACCGCCGTCTCGTTGTCCCGCGCGTCGTAGGTGACGGCGGTCACACCGTTCAACGCATCGGTGGTCTCGATGCGCCGGTTCAGGGCGTCGAAGGCGAAGGTGGTGGGATGGCCGTTCGGATCGGTCGTCGAGATCCGGTTGCCGTTGGCGTCATAGGCATAGACCGTGGTTTGGCCCTCGCCGCCGATCTCCTGCACGAGGCGGTTCATCTCGTCGTAGACCCGGGACCGGGTACGGCTCAAGGTCCCGGCGAGATCCTTCACGTCTTCCCGGAGGCGGTTGCCGAGGGCATCGAGGGTATAGTCGATGCGGTTGCCGAGATTGTCCGCCAAGGCGATCGACCGATGCGCCGCGTCGTAGGTGTACCGCAGGAACGCGCCGTTCGGTAGCGTGGCACGGACGAGATTGCCCGCCGCATCGTGGTCGAAGGCCGTGGTTTGCCCATCGACCGTGCGCCTCACGAGCCGCCCGCGGGCGTCGTAGGCGAGCGCGGTCACGGTGCCGTTGGGATCGCGGATCGCGACCGGCCGACCGTGGGCGTCGTGGGCGGTGATCTCGGTCAGGTGGCCCAGGGCGTCGGTGATGGAGACGAGATCGCCGCGCGGATCGTAGGTGAAGCGCGTGAGGTCCGAGACATCGGTGCGCGGTCCATCCACGGTCTCGATGAGACCGAGATCGTTGTACGTACGGGTCGTGGTGCGGGTGGCGCCGGTCGCCGCATCGGACTCCGAGCGCCTCAGTAAGCGGCCGGCGGCATCATAGGCGAAGCTCGTCTCCTTGCCGGGCTCCGTGATCGAGATCGGCACCCTGAGGATCGGGTGCCAGGTGGTCGTGACGGTCTGCTCTTCCGGAGCCCCGGCCGCTTCGGTACGGGAGAGCTCGAGTCCCCGCGCATCTTGGATGTAGTCAGCTATAAGAAAGAGGCGAGAACCCTCAAGATATGGGATGGCAAGTGCTGCCAACAACCCATAACGTGGGAGGTATTCTCGCCATGAAGAAGCGTAGCTATCGTGCTCAGAAAGTCAAC
>JBOIDR010000249.1:0-1261 GCA_050740695.1 Gammaproteobacteria bacterium
TGAGCTTCCCCCGTTGTTCCGGACGGGGTTGGTGTGGTGATCATGCCGCGTGCGTCTGTTCGTAGTCGACGGGGCTGAGCATTCCGTTGCTCGAGTGTCGACGGGTCGGGTTGTAGAAGGCCTCGATCCATTCGAAGACCGCCGACGCGAGCTGTTGGCGCGTCGACCACTGCTGCCGGTCGAGGAGCTCGCGCTGGAGGGTGCTGAAGAAGCTCTCGGCGACCGCGTTGTCGTAGGCGTCTCCGACGGTCCCCATCGATCCCAACAGCCCGGCGGCGCGCAGCCGCCGACCGAACGCCCAAGACGTGTATTGGGTGCCATGGTCGGAATGCACGATCGCGCCGTCGGGTGGTTGGCGTCGCCACAGGGCCATCTGGAGGGCGTCGACGACGAGTTCGGCGCGCAGATGATCGGCGATCGACCAGCCCACGACGCGCCGGGACCACGCATCGAGCACGACCGCCACATAGACCCTCCCGGTGCCGGTGGGATGTTCGGTGATATCGGACACCCATAGGCGATCCGCTGCGGTGACCGTGAAGCGGCGGTTGACCAGATCGTCACTCGGAACGGCGGCCGGGTCGCGCCGCGTGCAGCCCCGCTTGCGACGCCGGTAGATGCCGGCGATGCCGGCCTGGCGCATGAGTCGCTCCACTCGTTTGCGGCCCACCCGGATGCCCTCACCGAGGCGCAGCTCGGCGTGCACCCGCGGGCTGCCGTAGGTGCCCCGGGACTGGCGATGGATCTCGAGGATTGTCGCGGCCAGCTCGGCGTCCTCACGCCGCCGCGGGGACGGGTCCACCTTGCGGGCCCGCCATTCGTAGTAACCCGAGGTCGTCACCTTCATCGCTCGGCACGAAGCCGTGACCGGGTAGTCCGAGCAGCGCTCGGCGATGAAGGTGAAGATCATTTTGGGAGCACGTTCTCCTTGGCGAAGTACG
Organism: Gammaproteobacteria bacterium; assembly: GCA_050740695.1. GTDB lineage: Bacteria > Pseudomonadota > Gammaproteobacteria > JACCXJ01 > JACCXJ01 > JACCXJ01. The sequence continues at coordinate 942 of JBOIDR010000249.1, forward strand.
CCGCCGCCCGCTTGAGGATCTCGTTCTCCATGGCCAGGACCCGGTTCTCGCGCCGCAACTTGGTCAGCTCCCGGCGCTCGTCGCTGGTCAGGCCCTCCTTCTTGCCGTCGTCGACGTCGGCCTGGTCCATCCAGCGCCGCAAGCAGCTCTCGCTGATCCCAAGATCAATCGCGATCTGACGGATCGGCTTCGCGTGCTCACGCGCCAGCTCTACCGCCCGTTGACGGAACTCCGGTGGCTTCGGCGCCGGCATCCAGACTCCTCTCCGAGATGGTCACTACCACCTCAGTGCAGGTATCCGGAAGAGCGGGGGATGCTCA
>JBOIDR010000250.1:0-1239 GCA_050740695.1 Gammaproteobacteria bacterium
TGACCACGCTCATCTAAACCTCCCCAGACCTGCTCACTGAAATCCCCCACCCCGGGAGCTGCTCGGTGACGGAGAAATCCGCCGAGAAGGGTGGGGCCCCTTCGACGCTGGTGGTGTCCAAACCGCCGCGCGAAGGAGCCCTGCCCCATGCTCACACGGGAGGAAGAAGTGGAAGCGAATGCACTTCGAAAGAGAGGGTGGACGATCTCCGCGATCGCGCGTCACCTCGGGCGCGACCGCGCCACGATCCGCCGGCACCTGAAGGGCGAACGCGAAGCCGGGACGCGTCAGCGCCCCGACGATTGGTTCGCCGCGTTCGTCCCCTACATCACGGCGCGCTTCGAAGACGACAAGCACCTGTGGACCACCGTGCTCTACCGGGAGCTCACCGAGCTGGGGTTCGTGGCCAGCTATCAGACCCTGACGCGCGAGATCCGGGCCCGGGACCTGAGGCCTGCGTGCAAGGAGTGCGCCGGCGCCCGCCCGGACATGGCCACGATCGAGATCGACCATCCCCCCGGGCAGGAGATGCAGTTCGACTGGCTCGAGCTGACCGAGACGCCGTGGGGTGTGCCCGCGTACGTGCTCGTCGGAGCGCTCAGCTACTCGTCGAAATGCCGCGGTTCGTTCTCGGATGGCAAGACCACCGGGCACATCGTCGAGTCGCTCGATCAAGTGCTTCGCGCCATGGGCGGGACGACGCGTCGCTGGCGCACCGATCGCATGTCGGGCGTGGTGGTCCCCGGCACCGACCGCCTCACCGCCGCGTTCGCGGATGTCGCCAAGTTCTACGGGGTGGGGATCGACATCTGCCCCAAGGGACGCGCCAAGAGGAAGGGTGTCGTGGAAGCGAACAACAGATACATCACCCAGGGGTGGTGGCGCACGGCCGAGGTCTCGACCCCGGCGCAGGCGCAACAGAGCCTCGATTCGTTCTGTGCCACGGTCGCGGACGCACGCCCGCGCGGTGACGTCACCGTCGCCCACCTCGCCGCGAAGGAACGCTTGAGCCCGCTCCCGGCAACTGCCTATCCGGCCGTGATCGAGGTCACCAACAAGGTCACACCATCGGCGCTGGTGCCCTTTGACGGCAACTCCTACTCGGTTCCCCCGGAGCTGATCGGAACCGAGGTCGTGATCAGGACCCGCCTCAGAGCAGGACAGATAGAGGTGGTGTCACCGGCCGGTGTGGTCGTCGCGATCCATGACCGGGCTCCCAAGGGCCGCCACCACATCGTG
>JBOIDR010000251.1:0-1179 GCA_050740695.1 Gammaproteobacteria bacterium
CCGCTTCCGGTTGATGGCACCCGAGCTCGACGAGCGCCGTCGACGCCTATGGGCAGCGGCGGAGGCGCGATCGTGCGGGCGCGGCGGGATCGCGGCGGTCGCGCGGGCGACCGGCGTGTCGGAGTCGACGATTCGGCGAGGGCTCTCCGACCTGGACCGGGGTGAGAGGCTCGAGGCGGGTCGGGTGCGCCGCCCCGGCGGCGGGCGCAGATCGCTTCGCGAGAGCGACCCGAGCTTGGTCTCAGACCTCGAGCGCCTGGTCGAGGACGACAGCCGGGGCGACCCCGAGCTGCCGCTGCGCTGGACCTCGAAGAGCGTGCGCAGGCTGGCCGAGGCTCTCCGCGAGATGGGCCACCGGGTCGGCTTCCGCACGGTCGCCCACCTGCTGCGCGAGCAGGGCTACAGCCTTCAGGGCAATCGCAAGACCACCGAGGGCAGCGCCCATCCCGACCGCGACGCGCAGTTTCGCCACATCAACGCCAAGGCCTCGCGGGCGCTTCGGGCCGGCGAGCCCGTGATCTCAGTCGACACCAAGAAGAAGGAGCTGGTCGGCGAGTTCAAGAACGGTGGGCGCGAATGGCGTTCGAAGGGGTCGCCGATCCCGGTGCGGGTCCACGACTTCAAGGACCCCGAGCTCGGCAAGGCGATCCCCTATGGGGTCTACGACGTCGGCGAGGACTCGGGCTTCGTCAACGTCGGGATCGACTCCGACACCGCCCAGTTCTCGGTCGCCTCGATCCGCTCGTGGTGGGAGCATCTGGGCGGCGAGCGCTACCCCGAAGCCACCTCGCTTCAGATCACCGCCGACTGCGGCGGCTCGAACGGATACCGCACCCGGCTTTGGAAGATCGAGCTGCAGCGCCTCGCCGATGAGACCGGGCTCGAGCTGGGGGTCTGCCACTTCCCGCCGGGGACCAGCAAGTGGAACAAGATCGAGCACCGACTTTTCAGCTTCATCTCCCAGAACTGGCGCGGCAAGCCGCTCGTCTCTCACCGGGTGATCGTCGAGCTGATCGGGGCAACGACGACGAAGAGCGGACTCGAGGTCTACGCGCAGCTGGACGAGAACGAGTACCCCCGCGACGTGAAGGTCTCAGACTCCGAGCTGGCCGCGGTCAACCTCGAAGGGGACGAGTTCCATCCGGAGTGGAACTACCTGATCAAACCGCGCGGTTGAAT
>JBOIDR010000252.1:0-1169 GCA_050740695.1 Gammaproteobacteria bacterium
GCGGCGGGCGTAGGTCTCCGGGTCGAGTGGATGGTGCCGCTCCCCGAGCCTTACGGCGTCTTTGAGGAGACGGGCGAGCGTCCTTCGGAAGCGCTGCCACTCTGTGGAGGGGTTGCGCTTGTCGACTTTGATGAGCTCGGTGAAGAGATGGAAGAAGCATTTCTGTTTGGCCAGCGCCCCAATCGCGTTGTAGGCGCCCCAGAAGTCGGTGATGAGGATGCCGGGGAAGAGGAGGCCGAGTACCTGTTGGACGACGGCGGCACCGCGGTGGCGATCGATGAGGTAGTAACAATACTGTCGGGTGGCGAACGCCCAAAGCCAAAAGGTGACGCCGTTGATCCGCCAACCGGTCTCATCGGCGTGCAGGACGGCGCTGTGACGGATAGTTTGGCCGATGGCTTCATACTGGGCTTGGAGGCCCGGCGAGGTTTTTCCACGCGAGCGTCAAGCCCCCGGGGCTGACCGCAAAGCCGAGCGCCACCCCTGCGTTCTTCACGCAATTCCCGACGCTCATGCCGATGCAGTAGTGCAGCCAAGCGGTATAGACGATGAAGCGCAGGCCGAGAGTCGCCCCCGGCAGCGCCGCGCTCACCGTGGGGGTGACGATCTTCTTGCAGCGGCGACACCAATGACCGTGCATGGTGTGCTCGGTGATCTCGGGGGTGATTTCCGGGATGTCCTCGATGATCCGACGATGGGTGCGGATAGGCGGCCCCACCGGCCCCTCGCACTCGGGGCAGCGTTCGAGTCGGTGTTCGTGCTTCGCCCCGATACGCGCCGGCGCGCGGCGCCAGGCACCGGCATGCCCTTTCTTCCGGCCCGGGGGCTTCTGCGCTCTCCGGGCCCGGGGTTTCAGGTACACCGGCGTCATCCCCGAGGGCGTGGTGGGCGTCACGGGTCCCTCTGCGGCGGGGGGACCCTTTGTCTGTAAACCCTCCCACTGCTCGGCCTTCTCCCAAAGCACGAGGAGCGCCGCTTGTGCTTGCGGCCGCGGCAGCTCCAGGATGCCGAGCGCCTCCTCGCGGGTCATGGCGCGGTGAGGGTTTCTCGAAAGTGCCGATGCAGCGGATAGACGTAGAGCGCCTTGGCCACCCCGTGCCGATGGTAGGCATTGCCCCGCTTGGCATGCCCTCCGGTGGTGCCGAGGGACTGCCAATTGGCTGCGCGGT
>JBOIDR010000253.1:0-1130 GCA_050740695.1 Gammaproteobacteria bacterium
ACCCATTTCACAATGGTCTGTCGTGCTTCTTCCCGGGTTTTGAAATGATGACGAGAGAGCACCTCGTGTTCCACGGTTGAGAAGAATGATTCGGCCGCGGCATTGTCGAAACACGAGCCGACACGTCCCATGGACTGTCGGATGTCGAGGTTCTTGCAGAGTGTGGTGAAGCTTGTGGCGGTGTAGGTCGAGCCGCGGTCGCTGTGGAAGATCACCCCGGCCACCCGGTCCTTGCCGCCACGGGCTGCGACGGCCATCTTGATGGTCTCACCTGCGAGTTCGGCGTCAGGATGGCGGCTAGTGGCGTAGCCGAGTAGCCGGCGGGAGAACAGGTCGATCGCGGTCGAGAGGTAGAGCTTGCCCTCGTCGGTCGGGACTTCGGTCATGTCGCCGACCCATCTCATGTTCGGCGCCGGCGCGGTGAAATCGCGTTTCACCAGATCCGGGAACGCGACCGCCCGTTTATCCGGTCGGGTCAGATTCTTCCGTCGCTTCTGTGCCCGCGCCACCAACCCTTGGCAGGCCATCGACTTCGCCACCGTTTTCTCACTCACCACCCACCCAGCAGCACGCAAATCGGCATGCAGCCGCGGGGAACCGTGCAGGCCATGCGCGGCCTGGAACGCCTCCGCGACCACCGCGTCCAACTCGGCGCGACGCTGCTCGCTCGGCGTCGGCCGGCGAGGGCGGTGATGCCACTTGTAGAACCAGGACTCCGACACGGCAAGAGCCCGGCACGAGACGGCGTGCGGCACGCGATGGCTGGTCCTCTGGTCGGCGATGAACACGGCCAGGCTCACCGCGTCGCCTCCTTCACCCACAGGACCACGGATCGCTTGAGAACATCCCGTTCCATCCGCAGCTCGGCGTTCTCCGCACGAAGACGAGCCAACTCCGCTCGTTCGTCGCCGCTCAGACCCTCGGCATCGCCACGGGCGATCTTGTCCTGCTTGACCCAGTTGCCCAACGTACCCGGGTTGATCCCCAGGTCAGCCGCGACCTGGGCGATCGGCTTGTCCGTCTCGCGGACGATCCGGACCGCACCCTCACGGAACTCCCGGTCAAACTGCCTTCGCTTCTCCGACATGACACATGATCCTCATAGTCCATGCCTCCACGATCTTGGGGGA
>JBOIDR010000254.1:0-1119 GCA_050740695.1 Gammaproteobacteria bacterium
TATGCCACAGATATAAATACTTGTCAACACATACAGCGTTACTATAGTGGCTACACTCTAGGCCATAAAGCTTCTTATCCTACTGTTTTCACAAGAGAACCGCTCAAAACGGGGAGGAACATCCGTTAAAAGGCAAAGGCCAGGAAGGTTACCGCCGGCCCGGCTACCGCGATCCGCGCAGTAAAGTGAAATGGCCTTGGCCATCGGCCTCCTGATCGGACTGGAGCGCGGTTGGAAAGAGCGCCAGGCCCGGGGAAGGGCGAACGCGTCGCAGGGGTGCGCACCTACGGTCTCATGGGGCTCCTGGGCGGTGGCATGGCACTGGTCGCGGAGCATCTTGGCCTTCGTGGCCCTTGGCCGGGGTGCTGACCGCGGACTATGTGATCAATGTGAGCGCGACAATGACGCCGGCATCACGAGCCTAGTCGCCGGGCTTCTGACCTTCGCATTCGGTGCGCTGGCCGCGCTGGGCCAGATGGCCGCAGCCGCCGCCTCCGCGGTAGTCACGACTCTATTGTTGGGCTTCAAGCCGGTGCTGCACCGCTGGGTGAGCGCCCTGGAGGGAAAGGAGCTGCGCGCAGGGCTCAAGCTGCTCCTGATCTCGGTGGTGCTCCTGCCGATCCTCCCCGACCAAGGCTATGGTCCCTGGCAGGCCCTGAATCCCTACCAGATCTGGTGGATGGTGGTACTGATCGCGGGGATCTCCTTCGCCGGTTATTTCGCTATCAAGCTCGCGGGCGCCCCGCAAGGGCGCGGCGATCGCGGGCTTGTGCGGCCGGGTGTAGCCTCGTCCACGGCCTTGACCCTGCACTTCTCGCGGATGGCACGCCGAGAACCCGATGCGAGCCCCCCGTGTTGGCCACCGGGATCTTGCTCGCCTGTGGCACGATGTATCCGCGGATGTTGCTGATCGCAGGGCTGATCAACGCTCAGTTGTTTGAGCGCTTGTGGGCGGCTGCAGCCGTCATGGCCGCGCTGGTCTACGGCACCCAGGTGGCCACCTCAAAGTCCCCCACTTGTGGCCGGGTCAAATTCCCCCACCCCCGAGGCGGCGAGACGTGTGGACTTTAGGCGGTCTGTGCGCGTTTGGCAAGGCGGGCGGCTGATTCCTTCAGCCGC
>JBOIDR010000255.1:0-1093 GCA_050740695.1 Gammaproteobacteria bacterium
GGTCGAGTTAGTTTCGCGGTCGGATGCCATCAAAAACTTTCGCGATCTCAGCCCTAGAGCGACGGCACACCCTCGTAGTGTCTTTCATAATCAAGGGCGCTGCGTCATCGAATCATGAAAGTTAGTGTTGAAACCCTCGACAACACCGCTGGAGAGCCTGGCCTTTGGCGCGGACCAGTTGAGCAGAAACCCCCGATGACCCCACAGCATCCGCGCGACCCTCTTCATCGGTTCGGTCTTCGAGCGCATCGTACGGGTGCACCAGTGGTCCAGAAAGCGCCCGGCCCAGTAGGACGAGGTGTAGCTCCAGAAGAATTGAAAATCCTCCTTGAGCAGACCGCCGTCGGCGTGGAGTGGTGCGGCGTGTGGGCGCCGCGGACCTTCCCGCACTTTCCGGAGATCGGCAACGCGGTAGAAGCGGGTTCCGATCACGCGGTCGTCTGGGTGGACCTTCCGTAGCGATGCGCATTGGCGTTGATCTGGGCGGCACCACCGGGCGACACTGGAGGCCATCGCGGGGGTAGTGCAGTGCCTGGAGGCGGCCGTCGGGTGTCAGAACCTGCCCGTGGGTGTCGGCCATCCGGGCGCGATCTCGCCGTCCACGGGCCTCCTCAAGAACTCGAATTCCACCTGTCTCAACGGCCGGCCCTTCAAGGAGGACCTCGAGGCCGTGCTGGGGCATGAGGTGTACCTCGCCAATGATGCCGATTGCCTCGCCGTGTCGGAGGCGCAGGATGGTGCGGCGGCCGGTGCGGCGAACGTCTTCGCCGTGATCCTGGACACGGGTGTCGGCGGTGGCATCGCCATCGGCGGGCGGCTGCTGCGCGGATCCAATGCCATTGCCGGCGAGTGGGGTCACAACCCGCTGCCCTGGATCCGGCCGGAATGGGAGGAGCTCCCCGGTGTCGAGTGCTGGTGCGGACGCCATGGCTGCATCGAGACCTGGCTGTCCGGTGCCGGCCTCGCGCCCCCTGTGTCAACATAACGTGAGACACCTTTCTTTGTGAATTTACTGTAGAAAGGTGAAGACCATGAACCAGGAGATACAGCCGTTGTTCGAAGTCGACGCAATGAAGGTCGCGGCCGGCAGCAC
>JBOIDR010000256.1:0-1085 GCA_050740695.1 Gammaproteobacteria bacterium
AGCTAGTATAACGATTCCATAAAACATTTACCTTTATGGGTTGCGGTGCCATCATGTCCTTCCAGGCTTATTCATGGTCTGGAGGGTGGCGATGGCGGGAAAGACGAGGCGGCCGGCGCTGGTGATTTCGGCGGATGAACGTGAGAGGTTGGAGCGCTTGCGGGATTCGCGTAAGGCGCCGAAACGGGAAGTCGAACGTGCGGCGATCCTGCTGCGCTACGCTGCGGGGGAGGGACCGGCGGCGATTCAACAGGCCTTGGGGGTGAGCCGGCCTACCATTTACAAATGCATCGACAAGGCGCTGGCGGCCGGGGTGGAAGCGGGCCTGAAAGATCGCTACCACCGCCCCAAAGAGCCGGTGATCACGGAGCAGGAGAAGGCGTGGGTGTTGAATATCGCATGTACCAAACCTACCGATCACGGCTTGGCGGCTGAACTGTGGACGCTCTCCGCGCTCGCACGCTATACCCGCGAGCACGCCCCTACGGCGGGGCATGTGAGCCTGGCCAAGGCGGGCAAGGCCACCATCTGGCGCATCCTGCACGCCGGTGAGATCAAGCCGCATAAGGTGGAGTACTACCTGGAGCGCCGTGACGCGCAGTTTGAAGAGAAGATGCGCGAGGTGCTGATGGTCTACCAGGAAGTCGCCTTGCAAAACACCGCGCGTGCCTCGGGCGAGGACGCCGGCTCGGTCATCACCGTCAGCGTAGATGAGAAACCCGGCGTTCAGGCGATCGAAAATACCGCGCCCGATTTGCCACCGGTGCCGGAGCAGCACAGCACCTGGAGCCGGGACCACGAGTACAAGCGCCATGGGACGCTGTCCATCCTCGCGGCCGTCGACTTGCACAACGGCGAAGTCATCGCGCAAGTTCACCCGCGCCACCGCAGCCGCGAGTTCATCCTGTTGCTCAAGGAACTCGATGAGCACTACCCCAAGGAGTGCACCATCCGCGTGATCCTGGACAATCATTCGGCGCATATCTCCAAGGAAACCATGGCCTACCTCGCCTCCCGCCCCAACCGGTTCCTCTACGTCCATACACCCAAACACGGCTCTTGGCTGAATCTGATCGAAACGGTGT
>JBOIDR010000257.1:0-1058 GCA_050740695.1 Gammaproteobacteria bacterium
GTTATTTCGCTTAAAGGCTGGATATCACCGCCGGTGACGTCCAGCGCGATGCAATAAACTCACCAAAACCCTGTCTTCTATGCCCTTTCCTGACGATCCGCGTGGATATTTATGCAACTGGAGGGTACAATGACCCGTGGCCGAGATTGGAGCGGCCTCTGCCCGAGCGTCTCGGGCGCAGACCGAACCGGTCGGGCCGACCGTCGCAGCGTGAGCACCCGGCGCGGCATGAGATCGCGAAGAAGATGAGCTATGCAACTTGAACGGAAAGGCTGGCACTGGCCATGGTCGGGTGCGCCCAGATCACCGGGTATTGACGCGATAGGTGCCACGCATGCCCTGCACCGGATGGTGATGCACGGGGAAGATCACGCCGTCCCCCTGATCGAGCGCCACGATCTCGGCGCGCGATTGGATGCGCGGCCGCTGCTCTGTCAGCAGGAATTCGCCGCCCCTGAGTCCTGCCTCGGCGTCGAGAGCAAGAACGCGACTTGTAGCGGAACCACCGGCTCACCGTACAGGTCCTGGTGCAGGCAGATAGTCACTAGGGCGCGAACGCGGCGTTCCAGATCATCGCGGTCCGTCGCCTCGGTGGCCAGACGTTGCAGGATCCTCTCTTCGAGCGCTATGGCACGGGCCGCGATCCCCGGCGCGGACGGCGGCTTCGAGCTCGATGAACAGTTCGGCGAGCGGGCGTTCTGAGATTTGTGGATGTAGTCATGCTGATAGAGGCTCCGTTGCCTCAAATTACAGCTTCTGAGAAAAGTCGTCACCCCAGCGAAAGCTGGGGTCCAGGGCCTGCTCATGGATAAAACCGATTGCTTTGTGGATTCCAGCTTGCGTATCTCTTCGGCGATGCACACCCCGATCTCCGCGACGCTCGCCGCTTCCTTTCCCTATCGACGTAATGGCGCAGGTAGTCCCGCAGGTTCTACGCAGGGGAGGGGACCCGGAGACTCCCTCCCCTGTCTGCGCTTTCTGCGGACGGGGGAGGGTGGGGTGGGGGCCAAGCCCTTCAGCCGCTGACCAGGCGTCGTCTCCGCCTGACGCGCCTGGCC
>JBOIDR010000258.1:0-1056 GCA_050740695.1 Gammaproteobacteria bacterium
GCTAGATGTAGTTCCCACGAGGGTTGTTGACACGGCGAGAGCCTCCATCACGGTTTGGGGTGTGGACCTCGACCGAGAGGAGGCTCTCGTGGCCCATCGTAGGGCGAAGCTGACGCCGCAGGGGCGGCTTCTGTTGGTAGAGCGGGTGACCATCCTTGGCTGGATGCCAGCTCAGGCGGCCGAAGCTGCAGGCGTATCTCGAGCCACCGTCTACAAGTGGCTCCGCCGGTACCGCGACGAAGGAGAGGTCGGGTTACAGGACCGGCCCTCCAGGGCCCACCGGTGCCCGCACGCGCTCCCGCCGTCCCAGGTCCGAAGGGTCCTCGCCGCCCGGCGCCGCCTCAAGCAGGGACCCCACCGGCTGGGACCGGAGCTTGGGATGGCCCGCTCCACTGTCTACGGCGTGCTGCGGCGCCACGGCCTGTCCCGCCTGCATCACACCGACCGACCCACCGGCACGCCGATGCGCTACGAGAAGGACCGGCCGGGGGAGCTGGTCCACATCGACGTGAAGAAGCTGGGGAGGATCCCGCCGGGAGGCGGGCACCGGGTGCTGGGGCGCTCGACGAAGACCCGGGTTGCCAAGGGCAACCGCCGCTTGGGCTACGACTACCTCCACGCCGCCGTGGACGACCACTCCAGGGTGGCCTACGTGGAGCCGCTCGCCGACGAGCGCGGGGAGACGTGCGCCGGGTTCGTGGAGCGGGCCGTCGAGTTCTACGCCTCCTGCGGGGTTCGGGTGGAGGCGGTGATGACCGACGAAGCCAAGAACTACACCCGCTCGCGTGCCTTCGCCGCCGTCTTGGCGGCCCGCGGCATCCGCCACAAGACCACGGGTCCGTACCGGCCGCGGATCAACGGCAAGGTGGAGCGGTTCCTGCGGACACTGCTCGAGGAATGGGCCTACGTGAGGATGTACCGCTCGAACGCGGCCAGGCTCAGGACCCTCCGGGCATGGGTCGACCGCTACAATCTGCTGCGTACCCACACCGCGCTCGGAGGCAAGCCGCCGGCCTCGCGGCTGTAAACAACGGTGATGGGAACTACAGCTAGATC
>JBOIDR010000259.1:0-1055 GCA_050740695.1 Gammaproteobacteria bacterium
CTAGCTGTAGGACCCAAGCAGGTTGGTTCTGCTGGCCGGGGGTTGGTGGCCGAGGGCTGAGTGTCGTCTGCGATGGTTGTAGTGCCAGAGCCAGCCGTCAAGGGCTTGGCTGCGTTCGTTGCTTGTGCGGTAGATGGCGCCGTAGGCCCAGCCTTGGAGCAGGGTGCGGATGAAGCGTTCGGCCTTGCCGTTGGTCTGCGGTCGGTAGGGGCGGGAGCGGAGGTGGCGGATGCGGAGCGTTCTGCAGGCGAGGGCGTGGATCGTTGAGCGGTGGGCGGATCCGTTGTCGGTGAGCAGCCGCTCGACCTGGATGCCGTAGCGCTGGTAGAAGGCGACGGCGCGACGGAGGAAGCCGACGGCGGTGGTGGCCTTCTCGTCGGGAAGCACTTCGGCGTAGGCGAGCCGGCTGTGGTCGTCGACGGCGATGTGGACGTACTCCCAGCCGGCCTTGCGACGGACACGGCCGGCGGCGTCGGTGTAGCTGCCGGTGTAGTGCTGGCGTTTCCCGTCGCGCCAGCGCTTGCCCGCGCCGCGCTCGATCCGGCCGAGCTTCTTGACGTCGATGTGGACGAGCTCGCCGGGGCGGGCGCGCTCGTAGCGGAGCGGCTGCTCAAGACCAATCCGTCCCAGTCGCCCGAGCCCGTGGCGGCGCAGCACCGCCGACACCGTCGAGAGCGGCATGGTCAGCGTCTCGGCGATCTCGGCCGCGGTCATCCGCAGCCGGCGCAAAGCGACGATCACGGCCACCCGATCAGCGGGCGTGCGATTCGCGACCAGCCGCGGAGCTGAGGAGCGATCGAACAACCCCCGCTCGCCCTCCTGTCGATAACGACCCACCCACTTCCGCGCACAGCGAACGCTGACACCGGCAGCCGCAGCCGCCGCTGTCAGCGTCCAACCCTCGACAGCCACCCGCTCCACCAGCCGCCGCCGACCACTCCAGCTGAGAGCCGCGTTACCGTGAAGCTTCATCCGGGTCCTCCCTTGGACTGAGTGCCTTGGCAGCCCTCAGCCTCCAAGGAGGCCCGGATGAACCAACGTGCCTAGGAACTACA
>JBOIDR010000260.1:0-1051 GCA_050740695.1 Gammaproteobacteria bacterium
CTTCACAAGCAGGGCGGCTCCAAGTTCACCTACAACCACGTGAGGGGCTACCACCCGCTCGTCTCGGTCGTCGCACGAACAGGCGACGTCGTGCACACCCGCCTGCGGGGTGGTCCGAGCCACGCCGGGCGGGGCGCGGCGAGCTTCGTCACCGAGACGGTCGCGCGCGTCCGGACGGCAGGGGCCAGTGGCGAGATCACGATCCGGGCCGACTCGGGCTTCTACAACCACAAGGTCGTGGGTGCCTGCCGCAAGGCCGACGTCCGCTTCTCGATCACGGTCAAGCTCATGGGAAAGGCCCTGCAGCATGCGTTTTCAGCCATCCCCGACAAGGACTGGACGCCCATCGACTACTTCCTTGAAGGCGCCGGCGTCGCCGAGATGTCCTACACGCCCTTCGCCACCCACAAAGGTTCACAGCCCTGTCGCTTGATCGTGCGGCGGGTCCCGCCCAAACCCGGTAGCCAGCTCGCGCTGTTCACCGAGTTCAGCTACCACGCCTTCATCACCGACAGGCAAGGCGACATGCTCTCCCTCGAAGCCGACCACCGCGCCCACGCCGAGGTCGAGAACACCATCCGCGATCTCAAACATGGCATGGGCCTCAACCACATGCCCTCGGGCCGCTTCGGAGCCAACGCCGCGTGGCTCGCCTTGAACGCCATCGCCCACAACCTCGTTCGCTGGGTGTCGCGCATCGGTCTCGAAGAGACGCTCGTGATGACCAAATCGATGAGGCGCCGTTACTTCTCGATGCCCGGACGCCTCACGACCTCGGCACGCAAGGACACCTTGCATCTGCCCACGAACTGGCCGTGGGCGGCGCGCTTCTCGGCGGCGTTGGTCGCTCTTAGAGCGATCTCGCTGCCGCTTCGGATCTAACGCGGCGACCAACCCCTGGGCTCTCGGCCTGCGGGCCCTCGTTCGCGTGCGCTCGATGCGTTCGCGAGCCCACAGATCAACGGCGACCGACTTCTCTGCGCGTCTTCGCTTGCTGAATCAGGTCGCGGCCGGCGATCAAGCTCTGCGTGCGCTGTTACTGGGTCAAACT
>JBOIDR010000261.1:0-1049 GCA_050740695.1 Gammaproteobacteria bacterium
TGTAGTTCCCATGGACCTTGTTGACGAGGGCCTGCATCGGAGCCTTCCCTCCCAGCGCGGTGTGGGGACGATGGTGATTGTAGAAGTGCACCCACCCGGGGAGGGCCCGGAGTCGCTCAGGGTTCGACCGGTACAGGCGGGTGTAGGCCCACTCGTTGATCATCGTGCGGATGTAGCGCTCGGCCTTGCCGTTGGTCTGGGGCCGGTAGCCGCGGGTGGGACGGTGAGCGATCCCGAGGCGCTGGCGGGCTTCGTGAAAGGCCCTGGACTCGATGTAGCACTTGGCCCGGTCGGTCATGACCCGCTCGATCCTCACTCCCAGCTCGGCGAAGTGAGAGGCGGCTTCGATGAGGAACCGGGCCGCCGTCTCTCCTCGCTCGTCGGAGAACACCCGGACATAGGAGGCTCGGGAGTGATCGTCGACGGCGACGTGGAGGTAGTCGTAGCCGAGGCTCATCCGCTTGGGCCTCTTGGTCCCCGGTCCTCTGCCCCGCATCCGGTGCCCGCCGCCTGGGGGGATGCGCCCGAGCTTCTTGACGTCGAGATGGACGAGTTCCCCCGGGCGTTCGCGGACGTAGCGGATGGGGATCCCGGTGGGCCGGTCGGTGTGGTCCAGGCGGGACAGGTGGTGGCGGCGGAGCACCGCATAGACGGTGGACCGGGGGCGACCGAGCTCCGCGGCCACACGGTGAGGGCCGGCCTTGGTGCGCCGACGAGCCCGCAGGATCTCTCGTTCGGCGCGCTTCGACAGCGCATGCGGACAGCGCCTGGGCCTGGACGGGCGATCCTCGAGGCCGGAGGGACCTTCCTCTCGGAACCGCTTCACCCACTTGTAGGCGGTGGCCCTGGAACACCCGGCGGCTTCCGCCGCCCGGACCGCCGGCCAGCCGAAGACCACGACACGATCGACGAGCAGTTGCCGCCCCAGAGGGGTCAGCTTGGCTCTAGCATGAGCCACGAGGGCCTCCTTCCGGTCGAGGACGTCTTCCATGACCCCTCAACCGTGCAGGGAGGCTCTCCTCTTGTAAACAACCCTCGTGGGAACTACA
>JBOIDR010000262.1:0-1046 GCA_050740695.1 Gammaproteobacteria bacterium
CGAGGCCTTGCAACAAGGCGGTCCCTTCGCGCAAGGCGCCGCCGCCCTGGTGGGACTGTGGACGGGTATTGGTGTCGAGCCGCGCTTGATTGGCTTCATACGTGGCCCAATCGATATAGCCTTCGTGGTGCTCCGGGATGAGCACCGCCCACTCCGACTGAGGCAGGTGGCGGATGCGTTTCTTGAGTTGCCCCTGGTCATCGAGATACCGCTCGCGCCGGGTTTTTCCATAGCAGTAGGCGCCCGCATACACGGGATTGGTGAGGATATGATGGATCGCGGTGTAAGTCGGTGGGGTCCAGCGGATCTCGTCGGTTTGGTTAAACCGCAGGGGAAAGTTCAAGCCCTCGGCGTGAAACCAGAGCCACACCCTTCGTGCCGAACCCAGTTCGGCAAAACGCTCGAACACGGTGCGAATGGCGGCGAGCACCGCTGCATCGGGATGGAAACGCACCTCGCCGGCCGCATCGCCCCAGACGAAACCGATCGGTAACCCGCGACGCAGTTCGCCGCGAGCGGCCTTGTTGCGGATACCGCCATCGAGCCTAGCGCGTAGAATGTGGAGTTCGGCTTCACTCATGGTGCCCTTGAGCCCCAGCACAAGGCGATCGTTGAACAGTCCCGGATGGTAGACGCCGTCGGCATCTCCGATCAAGGTATCGGTCACGCCGCACAGGTCGAGCAAGCGATACCAGTCGGCATTGTTGCGCGCCAGACGGGAGACTTCGAGGCCTAGCACGATGCCGACCTGGCCCAGCGCCACTTCGGTAATGAGCCAGGCGAAGCCGGACCGTTGCGCCGCACTCGCCCCGGAAAGGCCAAGATCCTGGTCGATGACCGTCACCTGGTCCCGCGTCCAACCCAGTTCCACGGCGCGGTCGGCCAGGGCATATTGGCGTGCGGTCGACTCCCGGTTGTGCTCGACCTGCGTGGCCGTGGATTGGCGGATATAGACGAAGGCGGCACGGTGTAAATGGACTGCCGTGATTTTGTTGTGGTCACTCATGGCTGGACTCCTCCTGGCCCAGGTCGGCCGCGACGGTTTT
>JBOIDR010000263.1:0-1029 GCA_050740695.1 Gammaproteobacteria bacterium
AAGCATCGGGAGATGTCACCTTCGATAAACCATGTCGTCCCGGTCCAGGTCCGCGCCACCTCGCGCAAGGCGGTGTGGCAGCCCCGGCCGGGCCGGTAACCGTGGGAATGATCGGAGAACTGCGGCTCGTAGTACGCCTCCAACAGCAGGCGCACGACTTCGCCGACGAGCTTGTCCGACCACGACGGCAGACCAAGCGGCCTCTGCTTCCCGTCCTTCTTCGGGATGTAGACGCGCTTGACGGGCTTGAACCGGTAGCGCTCGTGACGCAACGCGTCGATGATGCGCTCGATCTTGCCCAGCGTCATGCCGTCCGCGGTTTCCGCGTCGGGTCCGGGCGTCATCGCCCCCTTGTTGGAGTAGATCCGCCCATAGGCCAGCAAGTACAGCTGCGGGTTGAACAACTGCCGATACAGCTCATCCAACGGCAGACCTTGCCTGCCGCGTTCACGGAGGACACCCAACACCGTTTCGGCGCTCTGCATTACGCATACCTCCCGGCCATCAGATATCCAGCCACCTGTGCCCCTTCGCCCTGTGGACGGCTCTCCCGCCCTCCTCGGTGCGGCGCGACTCGCACGACTACTATGGGCACTCCGTAACCATGGGGCTCGCGCCCCGTAGGCAATCCCGCGTTCGTCTCTGTTGCACGTCCGAGCGTGACGTAGGCGTCCCACTCATCTCCTTGATTGCCCTCACTGGGCAACGCTCCACGCGCCGAAGGTTGCGACAGCCACGCGAAGGATGGCATCGCAGAGCATGGCGCCGGTAACGGGTGTCTTTCCGGCGGACGGATCTTTGCATCTTCTGGAGATTGGGATTTAGGCAATTCAGCTTTCGCCATATCACACGGGTCCCGCGACGCGTCACCTCTAACACCTGAGCATGACCGTCGCTTTCCTAGCATGCTGCTGTTCCGTTCACCTTTCGGATCCGGGTAGAGCCATTGGACCCAAGAACCTTCCTTCGAGTTCCTCCCGGCTGCGCCGGGGATACAACAGAGCGCCTCGCGGCGCATTTGGCGTAGAT
>JBOIDR010000264.1:0-1020 GCA_050740695.1 Gammaproteobacteria bacterium
GCAAGGTGGACCGCAAGGCCTTGCCGGCCCCGGAGGGCCGAGGGGCGGAGGGGTATGTCCCCCCGTGCACGCCGACCGAGGAGCTCTTGGCCGGGATCTGGGCGGAGGTGCTGAGGCAGGAGCGGGTGGGGCGGCACGATAATTTCTTCGAGCTGGGGGGCCATTCGCTGCTGGCGGTGACGCTGATCGAGCGCATGCGCCGGAGGGGGCTGCAGGTTGACGTGCGGGCGTTGTTTACCACACCGACGCTGGCCGCGCTGGCGGCAACCCTGGGTGGTGAGCCCGACCTCGTCGAGGTGCCGCCCAACCGGATCCCGCCCCAGTGCGAGGCCATCACGCCGGAGATGCTGCCGTTGGTGGAGCTTACCGCCGCGGAGATCGAGCGTCTGGTCAGTGGGGTGCCGGGGGGAGTGGCCAATGTGCAGGACATTTACCCGCTGGCCCCGTTACAGGAGGGCATTCTCTTCCACCATTTGATGGGGACCGAAGGGGATGCCTACCTACTGTCGGGCCTGTACAGCTTTGATAGCCGGGCGCGACTGGAAGGCTTTGTAGGGGCGTTGCAGGGGGTGGTGAAGCGGCACGACATTCTGCGCACGGCGGTGGTATGGGAAGGGTTGTCCGAAGCGGTGCAAGTGGTGTGGCGGGAAGCACCCGTGCCGGTGGAAGAGGTGGTGTTGGATCCGGCGAGGAGGGATGTGGCCGAGCAGTTGTACGCACGTTTTGACCCGCGGCACTACCGGATCGATGTGCGCCAGGCACCGTTGCTACGGGTCTATATCGCCCAGGACGCGGCTCAGGGGCGCTGGCTGTTTCTGCTATTGCTCCATCACTTGGCGGGCGACCACACCACGCTGGAAGTCATAGAAGCGGAAATCCAGGCGCATTTGCTGGGGCAGGCTGCTCAGCTGGCGGTCCCGCCGCCCTTCCGCAACTTTGTGGGGCAAGCCCGGTTGGGGGTGAGCCAGCAAGACCACGAAGCCTTTTTCCGGGGGCTGTTGGGGGACGTAGACGAGCCCA
>JBOIDR010000265.1:0-1020 GCA_050740695.1 Gammaproteobacteria bacterium
GCAAGGTGGACCGCAAGGCCTTGCCGGCCCCGGAGGGCCGAGGGGCGGAGGGGTATGTTCCCCCGTGCACGCCGACCGAGGAGCTCTTGGCCGGCATTTGGGCGGAGGTGCTGAGGCAGGAGCGGGTGGGGCGGCACGATAATTTCTTCGAGCTGGGGGGCCATTCGCTGCTGGCGGTGACGCTGATCGAGCGCATGCGCCGGAGGGGGCTGCAGGTTGACGTGCGGGCGTTGTTTACCACACCGACGCTGGCCGCGCTGGCGGCAACCCTGGGTGGTGAGCCCGACCTCGTCGAGGTGCCGCCCAACCGGATCCCGCCCCAGTGCGAGGCCATCACGCCGGAGATGCTGCCGTTGGTGGAGCTTACCGCGGCGGAGATCGAGCGCCTCATCAGTGGGGTGCCGGGAGGAGCGGCCAATGTGCAGGACATCTACCCGCTGGCCCCGTTACAGGAGGGCATTCTCTTCCACCATTTGATGGGGACCGAAGGGGATGCCTACCTCGTGTCGCTCCTGTATAGCTTTGATAGTCGGGCGCGACTGGAGGGCTTTGTAGGGGCGTTGCAGGGGGTGGTGAAGCGCAACGACATTCTGCGCACGGCGGTGGTGTGGGAAGGGTTGTCCGAACCGGTGCAAGTGGTGTGGCGGGAAGCACCCGTGCCGGTGGAAGAGGTGGTGCTGGATCCGGCGAGGGGGGATGTGGCCGAGCAGCTGTACGCACGCTTTGACCCGCGGCACTACCGGATCGATGCGCGCCAGGCACCGTTGCTACGGGTCTATATCGCCCAGGACGCGGCTCAGGGGCGCTGGCTGTTTCTGATGCTGCTCCATCACTTGACGGTCGACCACACCACGTTGGAAGTGATGCAGGCCGAGATCCAGGCGCATTTGCTCGGGCAGGCTGCTCAGCTGGCGGTCCCGCCGCCCTTCCGCAACTTTGTGGGGCAAGCCCGGTTGGGGGTGAGCCAGCAAGACCACGAAGCCTTTTTCCGGGGGCTGTTGGGGGACGTAGACGAGCCCA